>CAZPFY010000034.1:0-13201 GCA_964586045.1 uncultured Pseudomonadales bacterium
TATACCGTACAAACAATATAAATAATTGTGAATAGGGCGAAGAAAAACTTTGCGGATTTGTAAAAATAATAAATTCCCAAGGCCGAGATTATTGCCCAAGGAAAAGCCATAAACAGAGCCCTTAGGGGTGAGTATTCCGCTAAAGTCAGAGAGGCGGGAATGGGGGCAAGCAAAAGAAGTCCGAAAATAATTTGTTTTTGCTTCTTTGAGGCTTCTTTTACCATATAAGCAAGGCCAAAAAAAATAAGGACTATCTCGATTGGGTTTAGCATCCCCAGCCCTGGAAGGTGAGCTCTTTCTGAGACTATTCGACCCTCATAAAACAAAACTTCTGGAGAAAAATAATAGAGATATCTACTGGCAATTAGCTTGGTTGTTAACAATTTCTGATTATGAAACAACTTGTTGTCGGCAACTATTTTTGGTTTGTAATTAAAAATACTTAAGGTGGCTAAGCGATTTCCGGCCGAACCAAAAAGAGTTCCAAAATATATCCAAAACCCAAAAATAATAAAGGGTAAAATTAAAATTATTTTTTTGATGATAAATATCTTTGAAATATTTTTCCAAAAATCTTTCCAGTAAACAAATATAAAAAGTAAAAATAAAAGCGGAGTGAGTAGTTTGGCGGCCTGGTACATGGCAAGCGATAAACAAGCAAACAAGAGTGAGGGATAAATTTCCGACTCTCCTTTTATAAACCTTAAGAAGTAATACAGCCCAAAAAGCAAAAGGCATACAAAGATGTTTACCTCCCAAGCACCGTGACCAAAATGAACCAACCAAGGGGAAATAGCGGTGGTTAGTGCCGCTATTTGTGCAAGGTGCGGGGTGGTTTGTGTGGGAAAAAGTTCTTTGACAAGAAGATAAATACCTAAAATACTAAGAATTCCAAATAGGGCCGAAGGGAAGCGGACAGCAAATTCATTTAGACCAAAAACAGCAACCGTTGGGACGGTGAGGTAAATATACAGCCCCGGTTTGTAATCACCGAAGCTTTTAAAGATAATTGGCAAAAAAGCTCCATGTTCATCTTTGCCTGTTTTTAAAATTGAGTAGGCATTGTAACCAATGGCTGCTTCGTCCCAAGTTAAGCCATTTGGAACATCTGATAACTGATAAAGTCGTAAAAATGAACCTAATAACAAAGCGATAACGAGAATAATGTATTTCTTCATGGAATAGAAGTAATTATAAACGCTGGGATGCCATCGAGGTAGTTTATGGTTTCGATTATGTGGGCGTTAACAGGAATATGGTCCGGAGAAGTTACAAGGAGACTGTTTTTTGTAGGGACCACTTCCCCACTTTCGAGTTTTAAGTTATCGGTGGTTGTGGTGGGAATGTCCCAATCGTTAACAAAATAGACATTGTCAATTTTGTCGGTCCAAAACCAATCTGATTTTTTAAATCGAAGATTGCCAGCTCCTGGTTGAAGCTTTGTTGGATCCAATTGAGAATAAAAAGCATAAAAAATGTGAGGTTCGCCAGACCTTTTGGTTACAAAAATTTTGGAATATTCAGAAGCGTGCTGGTTAACGAAGTTAATTACTTGAGGATAACCGTATTGCCAGGATTGGGAATAGCTTAGTTTGTATTCTCCAAAATAGCTTTGTAAATACAGTAAGAAAATCAAGGTGATAAAAAGCAAGGCAAAATATTTTAAGAGCTTGGGCAACTGAAGTAGGGCCATACTAGCAAGAATAATTAAAGCGGGAATCATGGGGTTTGGTCTTAAAGCCTGAGGCGGATCGATGGTTAGGGCAGAGGCAACCGGGGAAAGAAATAACCAAGCTAGTAAAAATTGCATGTTTCGGTTTTTGGCCTCTCTCAACGCGAGATATAAACCGTACAAACACAGGAGAAAAACAGGTGTAGTTAAAAGACTTTTCTGGGGAATGGCAAACTGAGATTGGGAGCCACTAGATTGCAAAAAGAATTGGGGGGAAAAATAATTGAGATAGTTTTTGGTAAATATTTTTAGAAAATAAACTGGTCGATTGTATACAAATTTGGAAAGAATAAAGGGAAGGTTGCTATTTGTTCTGGCCTCCCCTATTTGGAAGACGGTGCTTTCAGAAAGAATTTGCAGCTTACTGTATCGAGCTGTGGCCTCGCCAGAAAAAATTTGAAAAGCAACCAAAGAAAAGGACAAAATGAGAATAGTGACACCAAGCATGTCATTGCGAGAAGTAGTCGACGAAGCAATCCCCGACGCGGAGATCCCTGCCTGCCGGCAGGCAGGGCTATCAGCACTTTGTGATTTGCGATGACGACGGTAAATGATGAATGATGCTATTAGTATGAGAGGGACAAAAACGCGAGCAGTGTTATATGTATGCAAAGCAAGGCCCAAAAGAATACTTGCAGGTACCAAAGACGCTTCTTTTTCTAAAAATTTTAGTAGGTAATAAAAACCAAATATGATTAAAGTTAGAGATAGATTGGCTTCCAAGGCTGGCCGAGAGATAAAAAAGTGCCAGGGTGAGAGGGCAAGAAGAAAAGCGGCAAATAATGCGGGATTGTCATTGCGAGAAGCTAGCGACGAAGCAATCCCCGACGCGGAGATCGCTTCAGCACTTTGTGATTTGCGATGACGACTGAACAATTGTTTTGTTAACAGAAATATGCCGGGAATAGCGAGAGTGCCAGCAAAAGCAGAAACAAATCGTACCGCAAATGCATTGAGGCCAAAAAGCCATATGGGGAAAATAGAGGTGTAAATATAGACTGGAAGTTTGTAATCTCCAAAGGCTCGAAAGATTAAGGGGAAATGAACTCCCCACTCGTCCAGGCTGGTTTTGAGAATGGAGTAAGCATTGTACCCATGACTCGCTTCGTCCCAGTTTAGAGATGGCGGCATATTGCCCAGATTCCAAAAACGGAGTACTCCACCCAACAAGGTGATTAAAACTAAAATTATTAAACTCTGATGTTTAGTAATGTATTTCATAATAATGAGGTATCCCTGAGTGTAATCTTATTACGGAACCAACGGTAGCAATAGACAATATGCCACTATTTTCTGATTCGAGCTTGGTCAGATAATAATTGGCGTCAAACAAAGATCCAGCTGGTGGATTTAGGTAATCAACCGGAACAGCGATATAGAGATTGGTGTCTCCAATTTGGTTACCATCCAGGTTGTACCTACCATTGAGGTTGTTGTATAAAGTATTATTTTTGACAAAACCCTGGAACCTACTGGGATCGAATCTATTGTAAAACAGATAAAAAATCAGGGGATATTCGCTTTTGGGTGAAATAACGATTGGTGAGTTTTGGTGTTCTTGTGCTTTCAAGATAACTTCTTTCATGCCCACACTCCATGACAACTCCGAATCATAACGATAATGGAACCAATAATCGTGCGCAAAAAAGGCAGTTTCAATAAAGATAAGAGTAACTAATAGATAAAAGAAGTATTTATGGATTTGAAATAAATATGAAAGACCTAGGGATGAAATAATTACCAGAGGCAAAAGAAACATAAAAGACCTGCTGGCATGAGCAAAACCATCACTCGTTATGGCAGACGTGGAGAGTGAAGCAAAAATAAATAACAATAAAAAGAATAAAAGTTTGTCGTTTTTTGTACGAATAAGGTAATAAATACCCAATATCAAAGTTATAAGCATCGACTTGTAAATCATGCCCCAATTTTTGGGCGAATGGCGGAGATTGGGATCCCCGCTTACAAATAAAAAGTCTGTTGAGACAAGACCAAAAAAATTATTGACTAATTTTTGGGTTAAAAGTACCGGCTTGTTGTGAAATATTTTGGAATAGAGCTGGGTGACGGTACCAACACCGGCTTTTGGACCAGAGTCTAGCAAGCGAAGATTGTTTACTTCTGCACTAAGGGTAGGGTCGGAAAATATTGAAATATAGTTAAACCTTGCCGCTGTGCCACCCGCCAAAAACATTACTACTAGAGGTACAAACAAAAACACAGAAAAATATTTTACCCAACCACTCCCTAAAAATGATTTTGTCGATCCCGGAATTAAGAGTAATAACAAGGGATAAAAAATTATGGCCATTTTGGCAGTGTTATAGACCATGGGAGTTAAGCCGAGAACAATAATGGACCAAAAAAGATATTTTTTGCTGTCTTCAATTAAAAATTTAGTGTACAAATACAAACCAAAGGCGACAAAAAAATACAGCATTGCCAAAGAAAAACCAATTCTTGAATATGTTAAGTGCCAAGGAACTATTGCCACAATAAATGCCGAAAACAAACTCAACCAGGGCAACTCAATATTAAATATTTTTTTTGACTTTATATTTTCTACTAACAAATAGGTCATCAAAATTCCTAGAGTACCGAAAATAGCAGGAACCAAGCGAATGGCAAGTTCCAAACTGACCCCCAACAAATTAGCAAGGGCGATTAAGTAAATAGGGATGGGTGGCTGAACATCGCTAAAAGAGTGAAACTGAACAGGCAAACAATGCCCACTATAATCACAACCTGTTTTGATTAAAGAATACGCCTGATATCCCATATCAATTTCATCAGAGAATAAACTAATGGGGTTTTGTAACAATCCGTACAGACGAAGACTGCCCCCTATCAACAAAATAACCAGTAAAGGCCAGTATTTGCTGATAATAACTTTGAGTTTCATAGGGTCATTATAGTGAATTATTTGGGGTTAGTCTTGGTAATTATAAAGATTGGTGAGCCGTCAGGATATTTTATTTCTTTTATAAGAGTTAGATTGTTATCTTTTATTTGTTCGTATGAAATTGCCAAACTATCCCCTATTAGATATTGCTCGATTTTTTTGTCTTCTGTCCAGTTTATGCCTCTAGTGGTCAGATTACCAATTTTTTTGGTCGTGTTTCTACCCATATACGTATAGTAATCCTGGTTACTTACCTCAAAGTTATCTTTTTGGTATTCTGCGGGGTCTGGCTTTAGAAAAACCAAAAGCTGGCTGTAAGGCTCGTTACGCGCGTTATCAACAATTATTGGTAAGTTGGGATTAAGTTCTTTTTTAATAACCTCGGAAACCTGTTCCCAACCGTAGTCCCAGGAAGAAGCTCGATAATATTCGTTTAGGAGATATCCCGAACTGTAAAGCTTGAGCAAAGAATAAATGGTAAAAATAAAAACAACAAGAATCTTAAACTTAAGAGACATCTTTTTCAGAATTTCGGTAGCCGAAAGTGCGCATATTATAGTAAGAGGAATAACTAAAGGTAAAGCGCGAATAGTAGAGAAGGGATCGCGAGTTAACGATGCTGGGATGGGAGAAATTACCAGCATCAGAATGATAAATTGTTTTAAGTTCGGTGAGATTTTTTTGGTAAAGAAGAGATAAAGTCCGTGCATAAAAAGAGGTAATTGCCAGAGATAAAAAACAGAAAGCCCAGGAAATGAGCTTCGAGGGCCGGCGTCGCCTAACCAAAATAATTGACGAGGGGAAAAATAGGAAAGATAGAGAGATGGCCACTCCTTAACGCCCCAACTGTGTTCGGAACCAAAAATGCTTAAGGTCGAAACCCGAGCCAAAAAACCAGGAGTATTAATTATCATTATGGTTGGAAGTGTAATGATTACTCCCAAAACTAAACTTAAAATTGAATATTTTAAGTATTCAGGAGAAAGTAAAGTTTTGTAATATTTAACTAAGAGATACATTAAAACGAGAGGAACTAATATCCTTTCGGAGTGATAGGCTGGTAGGGCAATAGCAAAAAAGAAAGCTGAGACAATTAAAAAAATTGGTTTTTTTAAAGCCAACTGAAATAAGAAAATTCCAAATAAGAGAAAAAATAAGGCCACATTACATTCAAAATTGGTTCGGCCAAAAAGAACATGCCAAGGAGAGATGGCAAGAAACAGAACGGATATAAGCGGTAGGTCGTAGATCGTAGATTTGTATTTGCTCGGATCTAGTTTTTTGATTAGAAAATAGAGAAGGGGGAGGGTGAGAATGCTAAAAAAGAAAGAGGGAAAACGAATACTAAATGCGTTAAGGCCAAAAATAGGGATAAGTGGAGCAATAAGGTAAACGTAGACAGGAGTCTTAAAGTCATTAAACGATCTGAAGGCGGCCGGAAAAGGCATCCCAAACTCATCCTTCCCCGTTTTTAAGATTGAGTAGGCACTATCCCCCTGCCCCGCCTCGTCTAAGTAGAGCCCAGCCGGAGCTTGGCCTAGTTTATAAAATCTTACAAAAAAACCTAGCAAGATAATTATAAAGAGACAGACTCCGTAATAATTTTTTTTCATTTTATTAGCCTCATAATTTCATAAATACTCTCACAAATAAGGGCGACAAAAAAAAGTAGACTGAAAAATTTGTTTTTTTTAATCAACTCAGTAGAACCAAGTGAGATTGCGATCACAAAAAATGGCCACAAAATAAAATCAAATAGATAGTGGTTTGTAAAAAATGAGAGAACTAAAATAGTGGCCAAAAATAAAGAAAGAAAGGCTTTTTTATATTTATTCTTCGAAATTAAAAAAAGGGCGATTGGTAGCAAGTTTAATAGTGGTAGTCGGGTGTAGTTTTGACCACCAATTACTTCTCTGGGATGGGAACTAAAAAAATAATAGTTTGGATCTAGTAAATCAAAAAAATTATCAAAATACTTATTAGTGATGATAACTAGCTTGTTTTGGAAGAAACGAGCAAGGGGAATATTGGGATAAATGTTTATATTTCTAAGTATCAATTGTCTGGCTTGATAATCTGACTCAAAGATATGATGAATTTTATATGAGGAATTCTTGTTTTCGGAAAAATACTTAATTGGCCAAAGTAAAAAAGAGACCAAAACTATAATAAAAATCAGTTTATTCATTGGGTGGGATTGGTTTTTAGGATTCTAAGGGCGATAGATCCGTTGGGATAAAGAATATCAGAAACTATAGTTAAGTTGTGCTCCAAAATTTGCTGGTCAGAGATGGCTTGCAAATCGGTAATCAAATATTTTTCGACTCTGTCTGTATCTACTCCCCACTGAAAATTCTTGACAGTAATGTTACGAATTTTTTTGACTTCGTTTCTTTTTAAATTAGTATAGTACTCATTTGGAGTAACTTCAAAATTTTCTTTCTGGTAGGTAGAGGGGTCGTAATTTAGAAAAAAGAGAATCTCGATATAGGGATGTCCTCTGACACTGTCTACAATAATGGGTAAGCTAGGGTCTAGATCAACAATAGTATCTACTGCCTCTTGCCAACCATAACTCCAAGAGTCCGAGCGATAATAATCGTGATGATAAAAAATCGAAATAAACATTTTAGAAGCAGAAAAGAAAATTAATAAACCGAGAACTAGGTACTTCAGTTTGTTAAAGATTGGGGGTAATGTTTCTAAAAACTTTACTAACCCAATGGCCACAATTATAGTCAAAGGGATAACCATGGGAAGGGACCTTAGAGTTGAGTAAGGGTCCCTCGTTAAGGCAGCCGGTACGGGAGAAGCTAGTAATAATGTTAGGACTAGCATTTTGAAGTTTTTCCCGGTCCTATCTTTAATCAGAAAATAAAGACCTAAAAGGTAAAACGGAAACTGCCAAACGAAAAATGTGCCCAGATCCGGATATGGTTTTCGAGGCCCAGAGTCCCCCAAGGAAAAAAGATATCGCGGCGAAAAAAAAGATGTATAGAGTGATCCAAATTCACGAAGGGTGAGCAAAGAACGATTATTTATTATATTTGGCAAAATCCCCTCTTCTTTAATTTTTCCCCAAGGAAACTCGTGCGTATTGGAAAAAATACTTAGAGCTGAGGTTCGAGCTTTGAACCCAGGTGTTTGAATAATTTTTAAAGTTGGAAGAAGGATTGACAGCCCCAAAATGAAACTTATTGTTATTGGAATTAAATACTTAGATAACTGAGCTTTAAATATTTTTAAGTTAACCACAAAAAATATTAATAAGATAACTGGAACGAGAAATATTTCAGCCCGATAAGCAAGCATGGAAATAGACAAGACAAAGGTAGAGGCAATAAAGAAGATTGGTTTTTTTACCGACTCGAATAGTAATAACAAGCCAAGAATTAAGAAAAATAAAGCAATGTTGGCTTCGTAAGCAGTTCGACTATAGAGAATGTGCCAGGGTGAAGTAGCTAGAAAAAGGGCAGATAGAGATGGTAGATAACGGATCGTAGATCGTAGGTGGTTGATGGTAGATGGCAGAAGGTTAGAGGTAAGCTGTTTTGTTAATAAAAATAGAAGTGGGATTGTCAAAAATCCAAATAGAGCAGAAGGTAATCGGACAGAGAATGGAGTTAGACCAAAGAAGGCAATGGAGGGAATGGTTAGATAGGTGTAAACAGGGCTTTGAAACGTGGAGAAAGATCGAAACAAGACAGGAAATGATTTACCAAATTCGTCTTTACCTGTTTTGAGAATGGAGTAGGCATTGTAACCAATTGAGGCTTCGTCAATATAAAAACCAATAGGAGAAACACCGAGTTTGTAGAAACGGAAAAAAGCCCCAATGCCTAATGAGCCTATTAGAATAAATACCGGAAGATATAAAAGTATTTTTTTCATCCGTTTTGAAGTAAAATCCTTACGAGTTCAAACAACGTAAGAGGTATAAAAATAATTGAAAATAACCATGACAAGTATTGATTATCATGATCCATAATTTTTTTTAATCCAGACAAACAAATTAAGGAAATGGGCAAAAACAACAGAGTATTGAATCTATCCTGATTATTTATCAAGGCTATGGAAATAATAACTGAAAATAATATCGACAGAAGCCACTTTTTGTGAGCATTTTCGTTAAGGTAAAAAAGGCCTAGTAAAAAAGGAACAAGGGCTAAGTATGAAAACTTTGTAAGATTCTGTTGTCCGCCCACCTCCTGAGGATGTGATCCAAAAAAGAAATTGTTAAGGTCTAGCGATTCAAAGACATTAGTTTTGAATTTTTCTATAAAAATAGTTGTTTTGTTTTCAAAAACTCTCGCTACTTGGCGATTGGGTATTAAGGTTATTTTTTTTACCAAGGTATCGTTTGCCAGAGGATCCGGAGTAAAGATAGAAAAAGCAAAAAATGCTTTCCAGAAGATCAAAAAAACAACAAGTAGAAGTGCACCGAAACCCAACAAAGCACCTTTTGGTAATTCAAAAGCCCAAAAAAGAATTGTTATTATGGGGATGAATAAAAAAGCCGGATGAATAATTGGCAATAAAAGGAAAACAAAGTAATGATATTTAAATTTCTTAAAATATAGATACCAGTTCAGCGTAACAACCAATAAGGATAGCAGATAGAGGTTCCAGCTATGAGAATTTGCCAAGAAAAAAGAGATTGGCCAAAAAATTAAAATTAAAGCTTCTGAAACCCAAAAAAGAATATTTTTCATGCTGTCTTAATTGAATTATAAGCGTTCCTTATCTGATATGACGTATAGTCCTGAAGCTTTGTTTAAAAACGGAACATAAAGTCTTTTTTTGGGAGAACTTAACATTTCCTTAGGAAAACTCCAGGGACTGGATACATAGAGATTATTTTGATCGTGACTAAGAGCTGGCCAATCGATGTTGGTAAAAATATAGTTCTCAAAATTGGTTCCGCCTGTCTTTCTTACGGGACTATTGACATAAACATTAGGATCAAAGACGGAGTAAAACAAAAAGTATAAATATGGAACGCCATAGGTATACGGACCGTCTGTACCGAACCGAGGGTCGACGTACACCTTACCGTACTCAGAATGGTGATCGCGAACAAAAAGGGCTACCTGCTTCCAGCCATAAGAACGACCCTCCGAAAGCTCGATTGGATAATGGAGAGTGTAATAATCAAAAAACCGAGTAAGTCCCAATGCGTAACCACCGATAATTATCGCAATGAAAAAAAATCGAACTGATTTTAATTTAAAATTCGCATATACATAGCTAATTCCTACAGCAATTAATATAGAAATTATGGGAACGATATTCAAAGTTCTCAGTGCGTGTTGACTATTGTTGGTAATTGATGCTGGGATAAATGCTATAAAAAACCAAGCGATGAGAGTTTGAGTGACAAATTTATTGGAGAATATATTATCAAGGTATTTCTGGATAACAATTAAGATCAAAAAACCGATAATCAAGAAGGGATATTCAATGGCGTAGATTACTCCTTGACCAGGATAGCCAGGAGTCGCCAGGCCAAGCCCTGATGACAAATAAAAGTTTGAAGAAAAATATTCCAAATAACGCTTAAACCAAAACGAAAGTAGTCCTGCCAATGAGGTAATGGCAGAAAATGGGTGTGATAAAAAGGTGGGCATCAAGGCTTTGGCATAATCAAAGTCCTTGGTGAGAAAAGTCATACTGGCACGAGAACTACCCGAGCCAAAAATAAAATTATCTAGGAAAAATACAGTGATACCAATAAAAAGCAATGTCGTTAAAAACAAGAGATACTTATTTTTTGAATACCAACCCACCACACAGGAAGTGAAATATTTATAATTTAGTAAAACCAAGAAAATATTTAAAAGTGGAACCACAATTTTGGTGGAGTGATAGGCTATTGCCGAAAGATAAGCAAAAAGAAACATAAAAAAGAAATCAATTAATCGGCCGGTCTTTCGTAATTTGAAAATAAAGATTACGTTTGCCATCATAAAAGTAAAAGCCAAAACAGCTTCAAATCCAGAACGAGAAAAAGAAATTAACCATGGGGATATTGAAAAGATTGTGGTGGCAAGATAAGGAAGAAGAGTGTATTTTTTATTAAAAATATACTTTGAAACTAAAATCCAGAACAAAAAAACACTAAGGGCAGAAAAAATTGCTACTGGTAAACGAACAGCTAGCTCAGTAAGTCCAAAAACTTTGATAAAAGGCACCGTAAGATATATTAGGATTGGTGCTTTGTAGTCCCCTACTGATCTGAAGGAAATGGGAAATGTAGTTCCCCATTCATCCTTGCCGGTCCTCAATATTGAAAAGGCGTTGTACCCAATAGCCACTTCATCTATGGTTAGGTGGGGAGGATAACTTACTAGCTTGTAAAATCGCGTAAAAAAAACGATTACACTAATAATGATCAAAAAAGCAATTTTTGGTTTGATCATATCTTGAAATAATTGATGGTACTCAAGTGATATAAAAGATAAACAAAATTTATTAGGGTAAAGACGATTCTAGTTTTAGAACTGGTGGTGAGATAGCCCTTGGCAGCTAGAAGCGCCAAAAAATACAGGACAGCAAAAGAAAAGGTCACTGCTTGATCTATATAGAGGATGCCGGTAAGAACAAACAATAATATTAAAACTGGAACAAAAAAGATCCCAGATTTTTTTTTGGTGTTATTCGTTCTGAAACGTAAGTATCTAAAGATAAAATAGATATCCCACGGAAAAAGGAAGCCAAGGGGATAGTAAGGGCTAACATAGTGCCAAAACCCGGAAGCAAAAATAGCAGCCGGGGATAATAACTTATCGACATTGAAAATGAAGGGGTGAATGAGCTCTGTTTTGTTATGAATTAATCTAGCGTAGACACTTGTTTCGAACAGAGGATGCTCACCCCTTTGAGAATTGACGACGTTCAACATTCCTTGATCTATACCCAGCCTGGGATGCGAAATAAAAACAGTAATTCCCAAAAAAACCAAAAAGGCTATTAGTAAAACAACTGAGTCTTTTTGAAAAAGATGGTAAAGCAAAGATCCGAGAAGTAAAGAAAGAATTAATAACACTGGACTTTGGCCAAAAAATATTATAAAGGGCAAGGTAGAAAGATAAAAAGCCACAAAAATACTTGATTTTTCTTTTGCAAAAAATACTAGGGCAAAGACTAGGGAGAAAAAGATAGTAAGTATCATTAGTACGGGTCTACGATTTTAATTTGTTTTTTCCGTCTCCTTGGTGGAAAAATAAATCCAAAATAAGAAAAATACTAACGCTGGCAAATAAACTTCTCACAGAACTTTTCAAAAAGACGAGATCTGTTTTGGAAGATAGTAGCTTATCTATCCCAGGAAAAGAGTTTAGATTTTGATTAATTACGGCAAAAAGACCAACGGATAAAGAGTTATCAAAGGTCAAGACGATAAAGATATAACAGGCGAGTAAAGTCAAATCTAACCAAAGATTACGCCAATTACTAGTAACCATTTCGATGATGATGAAGGGTGCGACCCAGATAAACCATTGGGGGTGATAATGCGTTACAGAAAAAAGAACGAGAAAGTAGGCTAAGAAATATTTCCACAGTTTTTGATCTAGTTCCATGTTTCTAATAGCGTGCAAGTAGATAAGAATTACGCCCAGTAAGTAGGGGTATATCCCTTCTGCCCCAGTAACCATCCATTCCATGTAAAACATCTTCTGGGACTTGGCCCCAAAAACCATATATTTAAATGCAGACGAAGAAAGAAAAGGGGCAATGGTAATAAGATAGGGTGTAATTCCGCAAAGAAGTATTTTAAATCTGGTCCAAAAATCCTTGGCACTAAAGATGATAAATGGAAGTAGAAATATTGGATACTGCTTGTAAGCTGCTCCGATAGATATCATGATGGCAGACATATAGAAGTTCTTTTTCTTGGCATAGTAAAGCGAAAGTACCGTAAATAAAACAGGGATGATGTCAAAAACTCCCATGGCGAAGGTAGTGTAAAAAGTTACCGGATTAAACAACCAAAGGATAAACGCCCAGCTCTTCTTCTTAGCATCATCAAAAAGCGAAGCCATTGCAAAAGCAGTAGCAATATCCACGAGCAGATACGGGATTTTAAAAGTAATTAGCCTGAGAGATACGGATGGCAAACCATAAATTGCAACACCATTCATAAGATCTAGAAAAAAATTTTCAGGTACTAGCCAAGAAAAAAGTTTGAGAAAACTACCCAGAGTAAAGTAAGTCAGTGGCGGATAGATAAAAATGTCCCCCACTCCAAAGTTGGCAACTAACGGATGGGTTTGGGGCAGACTAACAAGATAATCATAGATATTGAAAATATTTTTGTAGCCAAAGAAATAACCAGAAAGAAGCTGGCCAGATAAATCAGGGTGGAAAGTTATACCAGATATTACTAACCTCAGTATTACCGCAATTACCAGAGCAATTTTAAGGCTATTTGTTAGTTTCATACTTGGCTAAGTATAGCAAAATCTTATTTATTTCTTGATAGAATTAGGGGAGTGAAACTTCAAAATATTTAGTCGCAGAACTAAAATATAATTTTGGGTTGTCATAATGACTTACCAGGCAAAAAT
>CAZPFY010000035.1:0-13026 GCA_964586045.1 uncultured Pseudomonadales bacterium
CCCGGATTCGATCTAGAGTTTGCCGTCTCCAGATTTACTTAGGTACCAAACTTTAACATTCCCATTTTCGAATACGGGACTCTCACCCACTATGGTCAACTATTCCATGTTGTTCTTCTAGCAGAAATGTTAAGTTATGTTTGGCCCTGCAACACCGTCAATAAATTGACGGTTTAGACTCACCCCTGTTCGCTCGTCGCTTACTAAGGGGCTCTCATTCGATTTCTTTTCCTTTGGGTACTTAGATATTTCAGTTCCCCAAGTTCCCTCCCCACCATAAAGGCGGGGCAGCCAGATAAATCTGGCTAGGTTTCCCCATTCGGACACTGCCGGATCATAAGTTCTTGTCACCTCCCCGACAACTTTCGCAGACTTGAAACGTCCTTCTTCGGCTTTTACTGCCAAGGCATCCACTGATTGCTTGAGTAGAATAAATCAATATTTTATTTTTGCTTCAAATTGAATTTGAATTAATGCGATCTACTTGCATAATCTATTCACTTTTCAAGGAACAACTATTTTCGAAGCTCCCTTGAGCTCGTGGTTGATTCTAAAGTCTAATGATCATAGAGTCAATCACCAATTCAAGGAGTAATACTAGCGTGTTACGACGCAGGTACTCAGTGGACCATATCGGGCTCGAACCGATCACCTCTACATTGCAAATGTAGCGCTCTACCAGATGAGCTAATGGCCCGATTCAAAAAAAGACCCGCCTAGCGAGTCAAACTGAGACGCCTCCAAAGCGCAAAAATCCCTAAGGGGCTTTTTGTTTATTTGCTCTTTGAATGCTTCTCATTATTGTCTGCTAAGGACAAATGAAAGTATACCAAGTAATCAGCCACAACGCAAGTACAAAAATCCCCCTCTTACAAGGGGGAACTAACAAGTCTCAAAACTTCCATCAACTCCTGCTTATTCAGTTTTATCGTTCCATGACCCATTTCCGGTTTAGTTAAGGTTATTACAACAGTCTTTTTGTTCACCTTAATACCAAATTCATCCCATTTTCTCCCACTGTATGCGTTACAGATATCAACTAACAAACTCGAAGATTCAAACCTAATCAACCTCGGGCTATGTCGAAAAAATCTTATCATCGCCCCCAGCGGATGAATTTCAAAAGTTGGCGGGACAACATTTCCAGGAACCATTCCTACAAGGGGTTTCAAATTGCACCTCCAAAATTAAGATAGATGCATTCTACAACGTTTCGTAGCTTAGCGTTACAGTTACTTGCATGTCCGTCGTTCCAGGATTTACCGAGGTTTGAACGTCAGCTGCGCCACCAATCTCCATTTTGTTTGCCATCGCTCTATACATAGGTACCACTCCTCCCCCAAAGCTCTCGTTTACGTTCACAATTTTTCCGAGTCTCACTCCCGTCAATTTTGTCAGGACTTCAGCTTTTTCTTTGGCTTCCTTCACAGCCAGCTCTCGCGCTTCATTCTTTGTTTGTTTTTGTAGTTTGTCCGAAAGCTCAAACCGTAAGCCATTCATCTGTTCCAGTCCCAGTGTCCCGGCAAGGTCCATTACCGCTTCAATTTTGTCAAAACTACCTTCGGTTACTCTTACTTCTACAGAAGAATAAACCACATACCCAGTTACTTTTTGATAGTTTTCTGGTGAGTATTCCGGGCTAACCGAATAATTAGCCGTCTTCATATTTTTTTCTTCAATACCTATCTTTTTCAATTCCGCTGTCAGCTGGGTCAGTGCTGTGTTAGCACTTTTCTGAGCCTCTTTCACAGTCTTAGCATTTTTTCTCACCCCAAGGTCAACCACCGCTTCATCAGGGGCCACCGACTTTATCGCTGTCCCATTTACGTCAAACGTCCCCATTTTTTGAGTCGAAGTCTGGCTGACATTAAAAGATATCCCCCCCACAAATCGGAAGTACCCTCCAGCAACCACAAAAACGATTAAGGTCATCAAGAACACTTCAAAAGCTTTTTTCATCATAGATTCATCATATCAAATTAGCTAAAAACAACAAAAAAACCGCCCGGTTAAAAAACCAAGCGGTAATATTATGTTATCTAAAAAATCCGAGACGAGTCAAAGCATCCAATGATGATGGAGGGGTTCGCATTGGATCATTGTTAAGCCATTCAGGCACACATTTAATATCAACAAATTGATAAATATCTCCTCTTACCCCATTTAAAACCCAACTTGAACTCTCGCCGTTTAAATTTAATCCAACACCAATAAGCTGATCACCCAAAATATTCCGAGGCTCGCCGAGGATATTTGCCTTCTCATCGACTACTCCCTCCAAATAAAGCTTTCCAAACGCATAACCATTAATTTCAAGTGGCGTATTGTAGACAAAAACATCAGAGTGCCAAATCTTTGTATTGGCGCAGGTAGCCGGCTTAGCAAGTAACACCGTGTCTGCCGACGACAAGACACTAACAGAATTAATACTCCAAGACTCGAGAACGTCATCCGCCTCATAAAAATAACCTGCCGCAATCAGGACAGCACTCAAAAACAAAATCAATAAAAATTTTCTCATCATTACCTCTTTAAACAAGAATTGTAAAAGTCCCCAATTTGGCCAATTTTACCACTTTTCTATAAGCCTAACCAAAAACCTTCAATGGTGGTAGTAAAATGACTAAATGGAAATCATTTGCCTCCCGGTCGGCTCTCTCCAAACCAACTGCTATCTCGTCACTGACGAAAGTACCAGAGAGACCTTAATAATCGACCCTGGTGACGAGGCCGATTTTATCTCCACAACCCTTTTAGAAAAAAAACTAATTCCCGTAGGTATTCTTCTTACTCACAGCCACTACGACCACTGCCTCGGTGTCTTAGAACTCAAACTAAATTTTGACATCCCCACATATCTCCACCATGCCGATCTTTTTCTCTACCAAAACGCCCAAAAATCAGCCACATTTTGGTCAAACGAAACTCGTCATTGCGAGTTTCGGTATTCCGAACCGAAGCAATCCCCGCCCCTTAAGCTGCCACCAATCGATTTTTTTATCACCGACAACCAAATAATTACTTTTGGGAACTCATCTCTCCAAGTCATTCACACCCCAGGCCACACCCCCGGATCAGTCTGCTTACTTTCAAATTGTCATTCCGGGCTTGATGAGTTTATCCCGAGTACCATCTCGGGAGAATCCAGCCCACAAAGCCTCTTCACTGGCGATACTCTCTTCGCTTCAGGAGTCGGCTCCACCGACCACAGATATTCTTCAAAATCAGATCTTCAAAAATCCCTCCAAAAAATTTCTAAACTTTCACCCACAACTCTCATCTACCCCGGCCACGAAGACTACGGGTTCACCTTTACACCAAAAGAATCATAACTTATAATACCAATAGTTCCCCGACTTACAAAGTCAAACCTTTCCAACAAGGAGTTTACATGACAAAACCAATCAGTATTCCCTGGGTCAGAGATTTATACGAAAAATTAGTACCCCGAAAATATCATCAGCTTTCTTACATTGAAAATGAATTCGATGGTAACGTCGTCACCGAAAGTATTCCGCCCTTTATTGAAATTACTGAAAAAAGAGGCAAAAAAGAACGAGTAGTCTTCCTCTTTATCACCTGGGAAAAAACCGTCTGCTGTGACATCAAACGTTACCCAGAACTTGTCAATCTTGTTCCACCAGAATTCAAAATTATAGAAATTGTCGACCCAAAAAAGCCCACAGCAAAAGAAAAAAGACGCAACAGGGCGTGGAGCGACGCGCTGTGGCAATCAATGAACCAGTGGTAATCGTCTCACTAAGGCATCCAATACATGGATGCCTTTTTTTATATCCATGCTATATTAAATCCAGCATGACTATAGAGCGCCAAGAAATATTCAAAAAACTCCAAAAACATACCTGGTTCAAAAATACCGACCAAAACCTCAAAGATGAATTAACCAACTTCCCCGAAGATCACGATCCCTTTTTACTTGACTTAGCCGAACGCCCAGATGAAATCGGCGAACTCGACGTTCTCAAGCTCGTCAAGCTAGGCTACGGCCATTTTATGATCATGCCCGTCTTCGAAGTCCGCTCCAATATCACCAACCAAGTTTTTACTTACGAATACACCAGTTGGAAGTCTGGCCGCAATGCCGGCTTGCGCTCAGTTATTTTCCTTGAAAGAGACGGTGTAATTACCCATTTTCTTGTCGCCCATTCTCACAAGTTCTCTATCGCCGGTGAAGTATATGACAGTATTGGTGGTACCTATCTTCACTTCTACAACAACCAAATCACCAATCTCCCCAAAAAAATCGAAAACGAAATTCGCTTTCATTTAGGTGTCGACAAGGTTGAATTCAAAAAAGTTATCAGTCTAGGCAAATGCCACCCGGATTACGGCATGCTCAATAACCAATCCGATCTCTACGCCGCGACTATCGACATCTCCCACCTCCCCAACTTAGTCGTCAAAGACGACTTCCGTGTTACTCATAAGCCAGTTGGTGTCGAAATCAAAATTGTCCACATTTCCGAGCTCCGAGACTACGTTCTCAACAAAATCGAAGATAACTACTTCCTCTCGGCTATCGCCCGTGTCCTAGTCCACCCCGACTTCGATATCGAGATTTAGGGCTTGACAAATCTCTTGTCTTATAGTAAAATACTCCTTGACTTAAAGAGTTCATCTTTAATAAGTTAATAAAACGTTTCAAAAGGAGCTATTCCCCAGTTTCCAGACCACTTTTACCCCACCCCTACTCATAAAAAAGGCGTCTTGGACCACTTCTTCCGATTTGTTTACTGTCTTACAATTTCTAGTATTTCTAGAAGATTGCAGTACACTACGCATTTCGCCCTCAATTCCAAGAATTCCACCCCAAACAGGAGACCACAGAATCCTCCCCACAAACGTCAACAATTCCTTCCCAGCTTCACAAAAGTATCCATTTTTACCCGAAACCAATCGGGCGGATCTTCGTGGTTTTTCCCACAATAAAACCTCAAGGAGAAAAAGTGAAATACAACCCAATTGTTATAGAAATCATTCTCACAGTAGTTTTGGTAGTCATTGGACTCATCGTTTTAAACTACGTCTCAATTATGCCTGCGATACTTACAATAATTCTACTTTTTGTCGAATTTTTTGTATTTATGGCTTGGCTAATAATCCTCATACTTATAGGAATGTTCGCCGGCTGGAACGGCACATACTAAACGCCAAATAATATTCTCAAGGAGTAAAAAATGTTCAGAAAACTTAAGAAAATTCGCATTGAATCGACGTACGCATTTTATTCCAACACTTCGATTGGTAAACCAAAAATTACTATTGTCGAAGCTGGTGAAGGGCATGAAAAAGAGGGGTTTATTATCGAACCAAGACATCGATACATTCAGATTTGGTCTTACGATCTCGATAAAAAGTTTCCCATGAAGGCAACAGTTGCCCTGCGACCCAACTTCTTCCAAAGTCTCAATAATATTACCAATGGTCGCAAATGGTCGCAGACTATCAGTCGAGTTGTTGTAGAGGCCACAATCTTTCCCTTGTCCAGCGTTATCGACATCCAGTTTTATAATGGCGACGAGGCGTATCACGTCTTCTCCAGCGCAACTTAATCAGGAGTCAAAATGTTTCAAAAGTATCTTCCACTAATCTTATTTTTTGGTTCCATTGCCGTCGTTTATTTATGTATCTTATGGACAAACTACACCTACAAGCGTAGTCTTCGAATCAAAACTCTCTGTCCACATTGTTTAGGTATAGTCACCATCCAATTTAAACCTTTTTATCTTAGCGGATATGAAGTTGATTTCTTGCACAAATACGAAGGAACGTGTCCAAACTGCAAAAAGACTGTCGAAAAAAAATCACTATATTTCACCCCCCCCGCCTCATTCGAGGCGGGAGAATATTTTTTTCAAAGGAGAAAAAATGTCTCAAGAAGATTATATTAATATCATCACATTTTTCGGATCTTTGTGTTCTGTTCTACAGATAATAGTTTTTGTGTTAATTTTCATAACCTTCATTGTTTGGCTAGACAAAAGTCGGGAAAAAGAATACTTAGAAAATCTCAAACGTAACATTGTGTGCGAATACTGTGAACAAAAAGTGACAGTCCAATTTTACTTAGAAGGATATACCGTCTTGACAGACGATTTTGTTAATACGGGATACAGTGGTAATTGTCCAAACTGCCACAAACTAATTTTTATAAACGACTTACCCAAAAAACAGGAGAAAAAATGAAACTAAAGACACCAACGGTTTTTGCAGCGATCGTTATACTTCTATCTTTAATCGCATGCCAATCAAGCAGTAATCCCGTTTTTGCCCAAGCAGAACAACCTACCACAATTTACACAGACCTTGGAAGTCCAGATGGTTGGGACGCAGAAGTATTCAAAATGCAAAATAATGAAAAGTCCTGCTATTTAGTCGAAGGAGGTCCAAGTGGCGTGAGTATTTCATGCCCTACCATCACAAAAAACTATGCTGAAGATAAATATAGTGTGATCTATACAGATCTTGGAAGTCCAAATAGCTGGGATGCAGCTGTTGTCAGAATGCAAGATGGTGAACAGACCTGTTATCTCATCGGTGGTGGCTACAGTGGCCTTGGTATATCTTGCCCTACTGAACCAAAAACCCACGCCGACAACGAGTACAGCGTGATCTATACAGAACTTGAAGACTCGTACGATCTCAGCATAAGTGTTGTCGAAATGAGAGATGGAGATCAGATCTGTTACCTATCCGCAAGCAGACGACTTGTCAGCATCAGCTGCCCCTAATCAACGAAATAAAGGAGTAAAAATGACAAACTTATCTAGAGTAGTAAAGCTGGTAGACCAGCTTGTTCAAAAAGGGATAGACACCACCGCCGCGCTAAACGATCCAACAATACGCTACTATCACAATGGTCCCCACGCCCAGATGGTGCATGATTACTATGTTCTCATTGCCCAGTTGGCTCTCAAAAACAAACAGATAACCTTCGACGACTTTCAAGTCGGACGAGGTGCCGCAAGCTATCACGATGTTGTTCAGGGCAAAGGGGGTGGTACAAACGAGCGATTAAGTGCCGACGAACTCCAAGAAGCCATGCTCTGGTACGAAATTTTTAATGCTTGGCATATTTTTACTGGCCGCCAATCGGTCATCGGCACCACCGTTTTCTTCGACGCACAGGGAGTCATGCACCAGCAAGCCGAAAATATCGACCTCTACACCGCCAAACTTGTGGCCGACGCCGACCTTGGTTCTTTGGGCGCTAGTAAAAACGTCTATATCCAAACCGCCAAAGCCATCATTATGGAAATGGCCGGCCATACCGATCTTACTCAAGAAGAATGGCGCGCCGGTTGGAGCAAGCAAGTCAAGCTCCTCACGGGGCGCAAGTTTCTTACGGCAGAAGCCAATCAACTCTGGGGTGCGAATCTTCAACGGAACCTAAAGGTTTCAATCCAAAAAGCAAGTATCTAAAAAAAGGAGAATTACATGTTCATCGCATTCATCATATTGGTTATTGCTTCAATTATCAGCTTCTTCATCGGCAAATACCTCGGCAAGGTAGCAAAATTCGACCCAAAAGACGCTAGTAAAATCAGCAAAGGAATTAATGACACCTACACCATCGCCGTACCACTTTCTATTATTTCCGTCTTTGTCAGTATCTGGTACAACTGGACATTACTAGCCACTCCCATACTCATTGGAATCATCGGCTTTACTTTTGGGCAATACGATTCTGTCTCAAAACATCCCAATGTACGTATAAGTTACTAAAAATCATCAGTTAGTTCTTTATTCTCATTCACCCACCTCATCCGAGGTGGGCTTTTTTGTGTTCACTCCCTTCTAATATCAAATTGTTATAGGGCTTGTATCAAACTCTATAGGTAACATATAATACTCCCAGACTTAAACAGTTTGACCTTAAAATACTTCAAGTTAAAAAGACTCCCCTGACTCCGCTTTTTGCGCTCCAGTCATGCCGAGTGGTCAAACAAATCTTTCCAAAATTGTCCCACTTTTTTATAAACCGTTAACCCGGTAATTTGTGTGCGCAAAAACCACAAGCCTATTCCTATAGGTGGTCTTTTTTGCGCTCCAAAAAACACCCCAGGAGAAAAAATGTCCCAAAAAGTCTTTTACACCATTGAAGAATTGAAAGAAATTGTCTCTACTGAAGCCGGCCGTCGTCATATCGCAGATTGGGTCAAGGAAAATCTTGAGCCTCTCGAAGACAACAATGTGTTTTACAGCCTTGTCAAAAAAGGCGGCTACGAACTGAACAAGTCAGCTTTGGTTCAGATCATTCACGCCCTGCGCACCTACGCCGACGCTGGCACCCGTGGCCACGGCAAAGGCCATCACGTTCGCGACTTTCTGCACGCCTACGTTCTGGCTACCGATACCTTCAACAACTCCAAAATCGCTCCCGCCGAAGCCTTAGCTGGCTTCCTGGCTGGCGCCTACCACGAACTGGGCATCAGCTTCATGGTTCGCTACCACGACACCAAGTACTGCATCGATCATGGTGCCGCTGGTGCCTGGACGGCGTTTCATATCTTCCGCCAGTTCCTGCCGGAACACATTGCCCTCATCATCGCCTACAATATCAATCTCCACAGCCACTATCTCAAGGAAATCACCGCTACCGAAGATGGTGACGTTCGCAAGACTTGGAATGATGCGCTCTTCGAACGCGATGGCTATCTTGTCCGCATGAGTGTCTGGCTCACCCGCTTCGCCGATCGCCTCGACAATCTCGCCCACTTCGCCCGCCACATCGATGCCAACGCCGACGGCTATCTTGTTGGTGGCGCCAATCTTCGCCCCGATGGCGGCTGGAACAAGCTGGACATGTCCAAGGTCCGCTCCCTTCTTATCCCCGCCTTTGTTACCGAAACTGGCGACGCCACCACCTTCAAGCACGTTTTGGGTTATGGAGCCTCAGCTTTTGCTGGTGGGGTCTATGACAAACACGATCACCTCGTACCTGCCATGGTTGATCTCAAGCTTCGCAAACTGGCTCAAATCGTTGTTGCTCTTAATACCATGCTCGGCAAGCCAGCCGACAATGAAGCTCAAATCTCCGATCTTGTAGCGTACCTCAATAAGATCGAGATGAACCCCATGGAAGATTCCCACTTTCAAATCATTCTCAGCGGCTGGGAAACTCTCAGCTCGGAAGAGAAAAAAATCTGGGCCGCTCTTCTTCCTGTGCTCAACAAGAGCTATGACGAGTGGTTCGCCTATTTGGTCGCAAAAGCCCAAAACTCGAACCTCTTTCCTGGTCTGAACATCGTTGACCTCCTTACCGCGTAAAACTTTATCTACCGCCTCCTTCTGGAGGCGGCTTTTTTTGCCCAATCACCAATCCACCCTTGACTTCCATAACCACCTATAGTAAAATCTATAAACATGAAAAGAAAAGAGTCATTTGAGACTATTTTGTACAATCTTCCCCCCAACCGCCAACTCCTGGCTAGCCTTCTAATGGCAAGGTCTTGGTTCAAAAACACCGATTTTGAAGTCAAAAAACAAATTCTCGCCCTCCCAGATAACTTTGAAGGCTACGTTTACGACCTTACCGAACGCGAAGACTATCTTGGTGAAGACAGCGTCAACAAGCTCAAAAAAGTCGTCCTCGGTGAATATCTCCTAACTTCCGTTTTTGAACTAAAATCAAAAAAAACCTCCAAAACCTACCTCAAGGAGTATGTTTCGTGGTGCTACGGCAAAAATCCTGGCCTCAAAGGTCTTATTCTCGTCAAAACAGGCGACAATATCACTCATTTTGTCACTACCAAGGCTGACAAATTCCCAGTTGGCCACACCACCTTTGATGCCATTGGAGGACTCACTCAATACACCGCCCACGAAATTACCAACACCAGGGATGAAGTAACCAGGCTCATAAAAAAGAAACTGGGCCAAGAAAATATCAATATCTGCGATATCTACGATCTCGGCCACCTCGAAGTCGACAATGGCCTCACCCCAAACCATCCTGGTATATTTGCGATCACAGTAGATGCCAAAGACTTTATCTCGTCCAACCGACCCTCAAAAGTCGAAATTGTTCCTATAGAACAATTAGATCAATACCTGCTCAAGGTTGATGATTCTTTTTTCCTCGCCATCATTTCTAGGCTCCTAGCCAAGAAAATTATCACTTTGTAAACTCTTACAGGTCTTGCGCTCCCCACCATCACCCTTATAATACAGGGACGACTTAAAAAGTCCGTCCTTAAAATCATATCTACTTACCCCCACGGAGGCTGTTTTGAAACTTTCCCTGTACGCTCAACTTGTTGAAATATCCAAAGAACGCGATAAATCCTTTGCTCATCGTCTAAAATCCGAATCAATAGAATGGTCAATCGCCATTCCCATCATCGGTCTACTTCTCTACCTCATCGATTTCGTCAAATTCAACCTTACGATTCTATTAATCGCCCAGCTAGTTATGGGTATTGTCTTTTTTGCCTCAAGTTATTACATCAAAAATTTCTACAAGGAGGAATAAAATGGGAAAAATATATCCCGATTGGTTGTCCAATTTATCGTATAAAGCTGGTTACTATCTGACAAAGGCTCTCCTCTTTATTGCACTCGGGTTGACCATCTACGGCATATATCTTTTTGCTGCCTCGAGCGTCATCACCAAAATTATCGTTCATCTCATTATTGCAGTCCTCGGAGTATTAGCGGGAACCTATGTCAAATTAAAAAGCTTCAGCAACAAAAAACTATTACTCATCGCCGTTACCGGCATAATTTATGCCACCACAGAAATAATCGTTTTGCTCTCACTCCCATGGCAATTTACAGCTGGATTTGTCATCACTTTAATTGGCACAACGGTTGCAATTCGTGCAACAAAAAATAAGTTACCAGGCGAAAAAACAATCCAAATCATTTCGAAAATTTTGTTTTACAGCTTCAACTTGTCCCTTGGTGGATATCTCTATCACCTTCTCTTCCTTCAATAACATAAAAACTACTAAGGAGTAAAAATGTCTGAACAATTCTTTGATTTTCAACTCGCTTTCAGAAAAATTCTACATCTAATAGAAACACTCAAAAAAGAGGGGGTCGAAATTTTCCCAGCACAGAGAATCAACGAGCTTTACAAACCCGGTTATCATGGTCGCGAACGACAAGCCTACGCGGAACATTTTTTCTGCCTTGCCCTATCAAGAGGAGATCATGCTACCGTCTGTTATCTTGAAGGGGCAAATTTTGGACCGGGGTCTGATATATTTTTTATGAAATTGTCAACCGAAAAGGTTACTTCCAAACAAATCCAAAAGTTAAACACTGAGGAATCCAAAAGAGCACTTGGGCTTTATTTGTTTGTTCCGATTCAAGCAGAAGAAGGCGATATGCGAAGACGCGACATGATCGAGATGAGAAACTTACTATTCCAAGCAATTGAAACTTTATACAGTCTTGTAACGAACAATAAACTCGCCGAAATTTACAATCAAGGAGAATAAAATGAACCCTGCAACCTTTAAAATCATGCAAGCATTGCTTTATCCTTATCAGCTCGGTTTTTGGATCAAAGACTTAAGACGCGATCCCATTGTTACCAATGGAAGTCGCACTTACATGCGCAGTTTCGGTGATCGCAAATGGATGGCTTTAAGCGACAATCCCGAAGGTGGCGATATCGAAACGGCTTCTTTTAGCGATTTCGGCTACTACGTCGAAGAGGATTTCTTGAGAGAATTTCTTAAAAGAGAAAACATCGGCAATTACTTTTTTGCCACCAAATCTTTGCAAGCCTTTCTACCTTGCCCTTCGTGGCGACTTGCAAGGTCAGTATCACTATTGTCTAATCGAAATGAGACCTTTGGAAAATAAAGGCGAACAATTCTTGTCGTATATCTTTCCAGGTACACAATTTGATCTGACCGACTCCCTTCCAAAATTCGAAAAAAGCAACCAATACTCAGCTATGGTTGGCGGATCACTCGGACATCTCGCTTATTTATCCCCCGGTGAGAAAACCATTCAATGTATCACAGACGCCAAAGAGCGTCTCGAGCGTCTCCTCAAGTGACCTCCTTTTGGAGTCCCCACTAAACGTGGGGACGCCAAATACTTTCAAGCAAAAGGAGACCAGATGACCCAATCCACCACAGACGAACTTTCACGGCCCTTAGTTACAACAAAAACCAAGTTTGGTATCAAGTATAAAATTCCAGTCAGAAACGAGCCAAAGAAACCTGGTCGCAAACTTACTGTTATTTGGGACGACAGATATCCCCTCAAACCTCACTTTAAAAACCGTTACTCATATCAAGTCGAGTTTACAAAAAAAGGAAGTCTCGCCGGCAACCACGTTCACAAAAAGAAATCCGAGTTTTTCATTCCCCTCAAGGGTAGCTTCATAGTAATATTGGAAAACCCCAAAACTGGCGAACAAGAAACAATCGATCTAAAGCCGACAGAAGTCTTGTACATCCCTGCTGGAATTGCGCATGTAGTTATTGCCAAGTCAGCCAAGTCCATCCTCCTCGTCATTGCCAATCATCCCAATAACGACGCCGACGAGTTCAAATACGAAATAAAAAAGGAGCAAAAATGAAATACACTATTTTTCATAAACTTTGGAGTACCCGCAAATTCTATCTCTTGTTACTTGTCGCAACAATCTTCGCAACAATCTTTAAAAAGGTAGAAACATTTTCACTTTTACCCTTCGTGAACAATATCAAGATTGTCAGCCTCGTATTTCTTGCCTTCGAAGTTATCGAGTATCTCTTTGACACTCTTCGCATGAAGCACGACTGGAATAGCCGATACCCTCTGGTAAACTGGATCTTCAACACGAGAACCAAAATCTGGTACTTCTTCCACATCACTCTCAATTACAAAGAAGCCTTCCTAAGAAATCTGAATCGAAAACTTGGTAAATGGGAACTGTGCGGCAGTGGACCAGATTTTTATCTCCAGCTTAAGTTTACCTATCCCATGCTCGTCGGCGACGAAATGTTTATCAACGATCCAATCATTCCACTGAACGATCCTGCCGATGTTCGTTATGGC
>CAZPFY010000036.1:0-12363 GCA_964586045.1 uncultured Pseudomonadales bacterium
AGGGAAACAGATACGATGCCAAACTGGGCGGGAAGTGATTGGTACTTTTTGCGCTACACAGACAATAAAAATGAAAAAGTGTTGGCGGATATGGAGAAAATGAAGTATTGGTTGCCAGTTGACGTATACGTGGGAGGGGATGAGCATAATACACTTCACCTTTTGTATAGCCGATTTATTTATCAGTTTTTGTATGACTTGGGTGCTGTTCCTAAAGAAATTCCTGAGCCTTATAGGAAAAGACTTTCCCACGGAGTGATATTGGCGCCTGATGGGCGACGAATGAGTAAGAGTAAGGGAAACGTGATTGCACCTGAGGCAATGATAGAAAAATATGGTACAGATGTGGTCCGCACTTACATGATGTTTATGGGTCCGTTTGATGCGACCATGGCGTGGAATGAAAGGTCGCTGGTTGGAGTAAAAAGATTTGTAGAGAAATTCAACAACTTTGTTGTTGAAAAAACTTCTGCCAAAAGTGGAGAGACAAAAAGTGATGAATCTGTAAAGGTTTTGGTGAATAAATTAGTGAAGGTGGTAGGGGAGGATTTGGGGGATTTTAAGTTTAATACGGTCGTTGCCAGATTGATGGAAACTTTGAACAATTTAACAAAAGAAGATCTTCAAATAAGTAAAGAGGATTTGGAGAAAATGGTAATAGTTCTGTCTGTTTTTGCACCACTTGTTACAGAAGAACTATGGAGTTTGCTCGGGAATTCTGGTAGTGTCCACAATGCTCTTTGGCCAGAAGTGGATGAGAAGTATTTGGTGGAAAGTGAAATAAAATTGTCTGTTGCTATTAATGGCAAGATGAGAGCGGTAATAAAAGTGTCACCTGAAGTCGAAGAAGCTGAGGTGGTGGAGATAGCCAAAAAAGAAGCTAACGTGGCTAAATATTTGGACGGAGTTGAGATTGTAAAAGTAATTTATATAAAAGGGAAAACACTAAACTTTGTGGTGAGATAGTTTTTTATATTCGGGTAATGTTCGCCACGGCGAATAAATTTGGTTATACTTAAGTTATGAATAAATTACAACTTGAGGAGAAGGTGGCTATCTTTGAGGGGAGAAATATTCGTAGGGTTTGGGACAGTGAGAAAGAGAAGTGGTTCTTCTCTGTAGTGGACGTCGTAGCGGTTTTAACAGAACAATCAAGTTTTCAGTTGTCCAGAAACTATTGGAAAGTGCTAAAAAATAGGTTAGTAAAAGAGGGAAGTCAAGTGGTTACAAATTGTAACCGGTTGAAAATGGTGGCGGAGGATGGGAAACTGCGAGAAACTGATGTGGCTGATATGGAGACCATTTTTCGATTTGTACAATCGGTTCCTAGCCCCAAGGCTGAACCAATAAAACTGTGGCTGGCTAAGGTTGGGCATGAGCGAATACTGGACATTTCTGACCCTGAGAGATCTGTAAACCGAGGGCGAGAATACTGGCAAAAAATGGGTAGAAGTGAAAAATGGATTCAGCAAAGAATGATGGGGCAGGAGACGAGAAATAAATTGACGGATTACTGGGCAACCCATGAAGTAAAAAAGAGTGAAGAGTTTGCAATACTAACTAACTTGATCCATGAAGAGTGGACTGGGTTGACTGTAAAAAAACATAAAGAATATAAGAGTTTGAAAACTCAAAATTTACGAGATCATATGAGCGAGGCAGAGCTAATTTTTACAGCCTTGGCGGAACTTTCGACCAGAGAAATTTCTGAAACGGTAGTGGCTAAGGGTTTGGAAGAAAATAAAGAGCCAGCGATAAAAGGTGGAAGAATTGCTAAAAATGCGAGACATGAGCTTGAAGAAAAAACCGGCAAGTGTGTGGTTTCTTCTAATAACTTTTTGGGACAAAAAAGCAAGAAACTAAAAGAATTGCGTGCAAGTTAAAACACTAAACTTTGTGGTGAAAATATAAAGTATTTTCTGGATTCCGGGTCAGAGCCCGGAATGACACAGGTTGTTGAATAAAAAAACTTTCAAGGAGACTCCTTGAAGGAGGGTGGGGAAAACATTTTTGTGCCTGGAGAGGTTGAGGAAGGAGGGTGATAGGTGTAGAATATAGGGTAAGTTTGCAGGAAATTGATAATTTATTCTTTGGAGGCTAAATGGAGCTGACAGTTAAAGGAAGGAGATTTTGGGCTTGGATTTTGATTTTTTTGACCTTGGGCCTTTTGTTTTTGACGAAAGTACACGTAATCTTTTTGGTGTTAGGCTTTGCGTGTTCGATAGTGGCATACCAAAATTTTAAGTATGCAAATTTGGTTGAAGTTGGAAATGATTTGGACGCAACCAACTTCTTTTTGGGAATTATTCGACACGATGGCTATGTTGGTACATATCTGGATCTTAAGGCAAAGTTAAAAAGTAATTCGAAGGAGATTTTGGGAGTTGTTATCTCTGGTAATAAGACCCAACGTTTTTTACCCATTTTTGATTTTGAACTATATTATTGGGAGGAAAGCCTGATGCTAATAAAAAAGGGTGAGTTGGCTATAATTTTTTTGGATAAAAAGAAAGAAGCGACTGGGATCTTTTTTCCCTTGATTGGAGGAAATCATGAAGATTAGTTCAAAAATATTGTATGGTATATTTTACGTGTTGATTGTGATTGATGCGTTTTTGATACTTTCTGGTAAAAAAGCTATTGGCTTCATACCCTCTTTTATTGTTACGATGATAGCCTTGACTGTCTTTATTTTTGCTCGCCAAATGGCTGGTAAAGAAGTAGATAGATTGCCTGTTAAGAACCGATTTGACCCTGCTGTAGCAGAGCTTGATGCTTTGGTTGCTGAGCTTGAGGATATGGGGTACAAAACTTGTGGGGGAGGTTTGACGGCAGTGTTGGAGGGTGAAGGTCCCAGTGCTCACATAGAGATAGGCAATCAATTGATCTCCAAAACCTATTGGTATAAAGACTTTGTTGTGGAGATGAAAAATAAGTTTTTTGTTTTGCGTTCTGATAAGTTTGCTATGATTTTCTTGAATGACATGAAAGTAACAAGCTTTGTTTACTATAAATACTAGTATGTTTAAGACACTTCCTGTGGGGGGTGTCTTTTTTTTGTGGCTAAATGAGTGTGGGTCTGGTATTATTTTTATATGGCTAAAACTAAAAAAGATAGTAAGGTGGTGAAGCAAGAAGTTGCTTCTTTGGATTATGAAAAGTTGGTACGTGAGAATAAGCGGGATATGACCGCTATTTATAATCCGTTAATGGTCTTGTTGTTGATAATTGGTTCCTTCTTTTTGGGAAGATTATCACTTGAGGTTTCTAATTTGAAAAAAGAAAAATCTGCTCCTGCGGCCGTAGCGGCAGGAAATGCTCAGCCTACAGAGGCAGCGAGACCTATTGACGTACCCAGTATGAAGGCATTGGCAAAAACTTTGGGAATGGACACAAATAAATTTAATCAGTGTTTGGATGGTGGTACTTATGCCACAAGAGTTGCTGATGAACAAAAAGTGGGTCAAAACTTGGGTGTCAGTGGAACCCCCTCGTTTTTTATAAACGGACTGTTGATTGTAGGAGCACAACCTCAGTCTTCCTTTGAAGCTGTGATTGAGGCTGAGCTAAAAAACGGTGGTGGCGCTGCAGAGGCAAAGAAGTTGGGTGAAGATGGAAAAAGAAACGTTTTGTCTTATGGAGTTGGGCCAGTTAAAGGAGCGACTAACGCAAAAATTAAAATAGTTGAGTTTACTGATTTTGAGTGTCCTTATTGTGAGAGAGCCTTCCCTGCGATTGAGGCTTTAATGAAGAAATATGAAGGAAAAATTAGTTTGGAATACAGAAGCTTTCCTCTACCCTTTCATCCTTTGGCTCAAAAAGCGGCTGAAGGAGCCCTTTGTGCTAATGACCAGGGTAAGTTTTGGGAGATGCACGACACCATGTTTACGGCAAGTAAATAAGGGATAGTTTTATACAGTAAGATACAGTAAAATACAGCTCATGAAAAAAGCCTTTTTCCGAGCTGTGTTTTTTGTATGGATTTGGTTGATTTTTGGTGGTTTTGGGCACACTTTGGCGGCGGAAGTAACAATTGCCAGTACGGCGGCGGAAATTGTGGTACCTACGCCAATTTTGGATTTGACAGTTCCTAAGGTAAAAGTGGATAGAATGGTCCTGCTTTTGGAGTCCCAGAAAATTAAGGCTAATCCGTTTAATTTTATGAAAATGGCAATTAGAAGAGCTGTGGGTGGTGGGGTTTCGGTTAATACCGTTGTTTTGCTGTTTTTGTTCCCTCTGGTGGCTACTTTGGTTGCTTTTTCGCGACAGGTGATAGGACTTAATGGCTTTGGCATGATTACACCAGCCTTGTTGTCGATGGCTTTTTTGTCGACTGGGGGAGTAGTAGGAATCCTGATGTTGGTTTTTGTGGTTGGAGTCGCGATTTTGGGAAGATCGATAATGAAAAAGGTAAAAATTCCTTACTTGCCTAAACTGGCGATACTGCTGTGGATGGTTTCGATGGCGGTTTTGACTTTGATTGTGCTTTCGCCTTATGCCGGACTGGGACGTCTTCTGGAGATTGGAATTTTTCCGATTATTTTATTTGTAAGTGTGGCTGAGACCTTTATTGAAGCCCAAATAACCAGAAGTTTTTCTTCATCTTTGACGATGCTTATCGAAACTGTGATACTGGCAATTGTGGGGTATAAGCTGATGAGCTCGCAGATTATTCAATCAGTGGCGATACTTAACCCTGAGGGAATGTGTCTGTTTATTTTTATTTTGAATTTGCTGATTGGTAGATATAAGGGCCTTAGGCTTTTGGAGGTGTGGAGATTTAGAAAATTAATACTCCGCTGATGAACAGACTTGCTGATGTTTTGGGTCTTAATGCTCGTTCGGCAGACTATTTGGTTTTGAATAAAAAATCGGCAAGAAAAAGAGCTGATGATAAGCTCCTGACCAAAAAAATGCTCAAGAAAATGAGAGTTCCTCATCCTTCTTTACTGGGAACTTTGGAGTCGGTAGCTGAGGCTAGAAATTTTCGATGGAAAAAATTGAAAGATGGATTTGCGGTAAAACCAGTGCAGGGATTTGGAGGACAGGGAATAATGCTTATAAAGCGTCCTGCCAAAGAAGAGGGCTATTTTTGGACCGTAGACGGAAAAAAAGTGGGAATTGAAGAACTGTCGATTCACGCTCAAGATATTGTAGAAGGAAAATTTTCTCACAATAACTTGCCAGATAAGGCAATGATTGAGGAGAGAATAAAGATTCACCCAAAGTTTAAAAAATTGGCTGTTGGGGGAGCCCCTGATGTGAGAGTGATTGTTTTTAATCAGGTACCGGTTATGGCGATGTTGCGATTGCCCACTGAGGAAAGTGCCGGAAAGGCAAACTTACATCAAGGTGCTATTGGTTTGGGAATTGATATGGCAACGGGAATAACGACGCACGGAGTATATAAAAACACCTCGATAAAATATTTTCCGGATACAAATAAGAAAATAAATGGAATTGCGATACCGTACTGGAACAAAATTCTGTTGATGGCGGTGAAAACTCAAATGGTTTCAAAACTACCTTACTTATCTGTGGACATGTTGATTGACGAAGAGAAGGGGCCGGTGGTGCTGGAGCTTAATGATCAACCTGGACTTTCGATACAGCTCGCTAACATGGCTGGTCTGCGTCGTCGCCTAGAAAGAGTAGAGGGGTTGGAGGTTGATGAGCCAGAAAAAGGAGTTAAGATTGGAAAAGCTCTTTTTGCTAGCAAATTTGCCAGTAGAGTAAAGTTTACTGGAGAAGAAAAGCCGGTAGTGGGAATTTTTGAAAAAGTGAAGGTAAAAAATAAAAAGAAGAAATGGATAGAGATACCGGCAAAAATTGATACTGGAGCAAGAAGCACCTCGATAGATAGAGAGCTGGCCAAGGAACTGGGTTTGCTGACAGATGAGAATATTTTGTGGAAGAAAAAAGTAAAAAACTCGTTGGGAACAGAAGAGAGGGTGTTAGTGGGGATTACATTTCGGCTAAAAGGCAGGATAATAAAAGGACGGGCGGGGATAACTGACCGTAAAGATTTGCGTCGACAATTATTAATTGGAAGACGAGACCTCTCTGATTTTGTGGTTGACCCAGGCCTTGTAAAATATCGTAAAAGATAATATGGAAAAAACTCAAGAACCCAAGAACTCAAAAACTCAAGATATTGAGTTAACTAATAATATGCGAATTGCTTATTTGCATAGAATTACGTTTGATGAGAGTGAGACTCGATTTTTGGAGGAGGCTAAAAACTTGGAGATTGAGTTGGTACCAATAAAGTATCGAAAATTAAAGTTTGTTGAGGGGAAAATAATGTTTGGGGAAACTGACCTTAAAGATTTTGATGGATGGTACTTTCGTTCGGTAGGATCGGAGCTTGAGTGGAGTAAGCTTTTGCAGTTTTATGCAAGGAAACATAACATTCCTGTGGTAGATGAGTATTTGAAAACTGAAGGACCGCTTCGACGCTTTAAATCGATTATGACTTGGCAACTTCAGGAGGCAGGGGTAAATTATCCCAAATCGGCTTACGTAGAAAGCTTGAATGATCTTAAAAAAGAATTGGTGAAGTGGAAATTCCCCGCGATTGTAAAACTGTCCCAAGGTGGAAGGCACGGAATGGGGACTTTTTGGATTCGGGAAATGGATGATATTGAAAAACTGGTTCATGTGCTAGAAGGCAGACGTGAAAAGGCTAAAGAAAAAGGGGAGAAGGTTGTTCCCATGCGTGGATTTTTGATTCAAGAGTATATTAGAAATGATGGAGATTATCGTGTGATGACTGTCGGCTATAAATGTATTGGAGGGTTTAAACGGATGGTAAAAGAGGAAAAATTGATTTTGAATAAGAGTCAGGGGAATTCTGTAGCGGTTAAAGAACTGCCAGCTGACGTGATAGAAATAGCAGAAAAGGCAGCAAAAGTTTTGGAAGTGGAAGTGGCAGGAACAGATATAATTCGCGACATCGAAACGGGAAAGCTTTATATAGTAGAGGTGAATGAAGCGCCACAATTTAAAGTGTTCGAGAAAAGGACAAAAATTAAAGCAGCGAGATTGATTTTGGAATATTGTAAGGAAAAGTTTCAAAAAAACTCAAAAAATCAAGAACTCAAAAACTCAAGATAATGAAGAAAATTTTAATACTTACGAGATTTAGGGGGGAGTATGAACCAAAAAGGCTGGAGGAAGAAGCCTTGAAGCTGGGGTGTGAAGTAGACAGAGTGAATTATGAGCATGTGCGGCTTGGAGTAAGTAGTATAGGTAAACCGGTAATTGATTTGGGTACCGGAAAAAAACTTTATGAGTATGATTTGATAATTCCCAGGGCAGCAAGCAAGCGAGGTGCTTCAACGATGCTGGGAGTAAAATCGGTAATACTGGAATATGTGGAGAATAGAAATCAAGAAATCCACGCCGATAGCAAGCAGTCAGGCGGGCAGGCAAAAAATCAAAATGAGGAACAAAAAGAGATTAAGGTAATAAATGGGGAGAGCTTTAAATTGTTTCCTTTGATGGGAAAACTGGAACAAGGGGTGCTTTTGGCTCAAGCGGGACTACCGGTAATACCATTTGCTTCTTTTAACGGAGTAAAAGGTTGGAAGAGATATTTGGAGATTTTGAGTAAGAGGAAAAAAGAGTTTGTGCCGGTAATGGTGAAGGCGCGGTTTGGATCTCACGGTAAAAACGTAAAATTGGCCGAAACCTTGGAAAAATTAATGAAGCTATCTTTGAAGCATAGTGAGGGTGATGTGCTGATTCAACCTGTGATAACGGTACGAAGATGGTACAGGGTATTGGTTTTAAACGGAGAGGTTTTGGGGAGAATGAAACACAGGCAGAAAGATAAATTTAAAACAGAGGAAATAATCGAAGAAACACTTAACCTTAAACCTAAGTTTAGTAAGGAGCAGATGAAAGATCTGGATAGAATTTGTATAGAAGCGATGAAGGTTTTGAAAGCAGACTTTGCGGGGTTGGATGTGGCTTGGGATGAGACATCACAGACCTGGAGAATTTTTGAGGTAAACAGAACGGCGCAGTTTAAGTGGTTTGAGAGAAGTAAGCTGGGAGTAAATGTGGCGGAGAAATTAGTTTTGTAAGAAAGGTCAAGCTTCTAGGTAAGTTTTGTGTGAGAAAATAGAGGGATGAAAGTTGCTGTTGGATTATCTGGTGGGGTGGATAGTGCTGTTTCGGCTTTGCTTTTGAAAAAAGCTGGTTTTGATGTGGTTGGGGTGCACTTGTATTGCTGGCCTCCTAAAAGTGAGATTGAGAGAGACAGAATAACTAGAGAAGAGTGGATAAAGAAAAATGGATGTAGAGCGGATGAAGATAGGTCTAGCGCGCTGAAAACGGCTCTTGAAATAGGGATACCTTTTAAAGAATTGGATTTTTCGGAAGAATATAACAATAGGGTAATTAAATATTTTTATGAGGAATATGAAGCTGGTAGAACACCGAATCCTGATATTTTGTGTAACTCGGAAATTAAATTTGGACTGTTTTTGGATTGGGCGTTGGCAAACGGGTTTGATGCCATTGCTACGGGGCATTATGCCAGGATAGAAAAAACTCAAGAACTCAAGAACTCAAAAACTCAAGATAAGGTAAGACTTTATATACCTACTGATAAGCATAAGGATCAGACGTATTTTTTGTGGAAATTGACTCAAAAAGAATTAAACAGTGTACTTTTTCCTTTGGGAGACTTATTAAAAAGTGAGGTGAGAGAAATAGCAAAAGAGGCAAAACTTAGTGTGGCGGATAAAAAAGATAGCCAAGGAATTTGCTTTGTAGGGAACGTAGATGTTAGAGAATTTTTGAGGCGAAGACTAGCCGAGAAACTTGGAGAGGTGGTAAATACCAAGAGTGAGGTGATTGGTATACATAAGGGGGTGGCTTTTTATACCATTGGAGAGAGAGGTGGTTGGACACTTGATCCAAGAACTCAAAAACTTCAGGCACCAAGAACTCAAGAAGGAGACATAACAAAAATTTATTATGTGGTGGATAAAATAGCCCAATTAAATAGATTGGTTGTGGGAGATAAAAGTGAAGTAATGAGTAATAAAATAATAGTTGAAAATATTAGTTTAATTAACCATAGGGAAGGCGAAGAAGTGGGTGGGAAAGATTTGTTTGTGAGAATAAGGCATGGGGGGGAGCTGGTGAAAGTGGAGAAGGTAGAACTAATTGGCATAGATTCCGGACCAAGGTCTGGAATGACGATCTATGTTGAAAAAGAGATGTTTGGGGTAGCGAGTGGGCAAAGTCTGGTGTTTTATACTAAAGAGGGTGAGTGTTTGGGAGGCGGTGTGATAGGGTAGTTTGCGATTAAGATTGAAAATGCTAGAGTGTTGAGAATGCAAAAAACTGCAGGGCATATGCCCCGCAGAAGGATTTGGATTAATTCTTTATGACATATCCAAAGATTATTGGTCTTGGAGGATAGCAACAAACCCCAATTTCGTTTGTGCTGGCGTTACGTAAACAGGATTCCCCAGTTTCTTCGATTCTAGTAGTACCGAACCAAGACATATTGCTGTTGCATGACTGTTTGCATGAAGGTTTCCCGTTTGTTTGGTCGTTATATTTACTACAATTAAGTAGGGCTTGCTGGATTTTTTGTTTGGTTGCGACGGTGGTTTTTATTGTTTTGTTTGTTGTTTCGTTTGGGAGACAGCAGTTACCTGCGGCGCCAGTAGCGGATTTGCAGTTGTCTATTTCGCCGCCATTTTTAATACAAACCGAACTCATGGTTTTTTTACAAGTGGCGCCAGTGCCACAGGTGTCTGATTTTTTGACGGGGGCTGCCTTTGCAGGTTTTTTGACAGTAGTTATATTTTTTATTGACGCCTTGGTGGGCCTGATAATTTGGTCATCATCGCGACTTATCATGGCAATACGGTCGCCAAGAACAGCGGAGTTGTTTTTTTGACTTAGATTGATGCCTAGTCCGATAAGGCTAATAAGTAGGAGAGAAAGACCTAGAAATTTGTGGATAGGAGAGAAGAGAGGTTTTTTTACTTTTGGAGTGGGTTTTTTGGGCATTTTACTTTTGTGGCACTTAATAACTTAATATTAGAGATTTATTCTGAAAAGTCAAACTACTTGATTTTTGGGGTAGGGGGTGGTATTATATAGGCTAGATTGAAGTAAAATTGACACAAGGAGATAAAAATGGAATTAGGAACTAAAGAGTTGCTTTGGGTGCTTGCCTGGTTCGCTGGTTTGGTTGCGACGGGGATTTGGTTTCCCTCGGTTAGTATGTTTTGGGATTTGTTACCTGAAGAGTGGTATTCCACTGATCCAGAGCAGCAAAAGAACAACAAGCTGCTTTTATCGATTGTTTTTGGAATTGTTCCCATTTTAAACTGGTTGACATGCCTGCTGATCGCTTTTCAAGGTCTTTTCTTTGGAGAGTACGACGAAAAAGGTCGATAGTTTTTCACTTTAAAAGGAGAAGAAAATGGATATCATTTTGACTGTGATCGTGTGGGCGTTTTTCCTTATTTTGTCTGCTGCGGTGGTTTGTTTTCAGTTCCGGCCGGAGTACTGGTTTGGCGGGGCTGAAAAGTGGAAGCCGTTTTGGCGCTTGGCCTTAATCGGCTTTTTGGCGCTGATGCCTTTTGTGAACGTTGCGACAGCCATTTTGGTTGCCGTCGCGCAGCCGGCCGAAGCTGAAAAGGTTGTGAAGTTGAAGTAAAAGCTGGCGAATAGAATTGGTTGGTGATGGGCTACTCGAGGGAGTAGCCTTTTTTGTGGTCTTATAGTAGAATATACAGTTAGAAATACTAAGCGAACATTGATTCTAAAAAACTTAAAGGAGGAGCCATGAAGGCAAAGTATTCTGCAACTTATAGAAATGTAATTATTTTTGCCATCTGGCCCCTTAAAGAGTGGGTTGCCAGATGGAAAAGAGGGACAAAAAGAGGCTTGTTGGTTTTGCTTGCCGTCCTGTTTGTTTGGGACACTGCTACCTGGCCATTGAGCTTGGAGCATTTGGCGCTTAAAGCAATGCTTGTAACGATTTTGTTCATTTTTTATCAGCGAAAGTTGTGGTTAAAAATTGATAAAGCCCTACTGGAGAAGCTAATTGATCTAATCGTTGTTGAGGTTTGGCAAGTAGAAGGAATGGGTTGGTTTCGGTACTGCCAAGCTGTTAGCCTTTCGGCCTGGATGAAGGAACATAGGGTAAGCGTTAATTTGGAGCTTATTAAAAGATATTTTCAAAATAATTGGTTGGCATGGAATGGGAGTGATGCTCTACCTATTCCCGTATCCAACGATGACTATGGCACTGGCCACGCTCACCCATTGGATTTGATCTCGGCTTTGTCTGAGCTGAGAGAAGAAGAATAACGATCCCCGCAAGTGCGGGGATTTTTGGATTATCAGCCAGAGGCAGACCGAATAAAAAAAGGCCCAACACATTTTGTGTTGGGTCATTGGGTTACTGAATCTTTCGGGTGTACTTGAATTTTGTTGGATCGCAGGGGAACCAGTTCTTGGTGGTATGGTCATAGATGACCCAGTAGTTTCCCGCGGAGTGAAACACTTTTCCATCTTTGTCGACTAACTCGAATGGTTCCTCGATAAATACCGCAGTTACAGTATTTTTGTTGCGATACTCAATCCAGGTTTTTCCTTCAAAATCGACTGTGTATCCTGTAGCTTCTTTGATGGCCAAAACTGTTTCGATATCAATTGCCCAGAATTCGATCTTTTTTGGGGTTTTGAGGTCGTGGCCCATGAAGAGCAAGTGCTTCCATGGGTACAAAGGTTGGGGGCCTTCGTCGCCCATACAGATAACATGGCGTGATTTTGCTCTCATTGGCCTTTTGATGGGGGAAACAAAGCCCATTAGCCATTCGATGATTCCAAACTTTCTTCCCCAAGACAGGCCGGTTTTGACGTACAGTTCGCCATTTTTAATTATTTCCAGAATATTGTCTTTGTTGATAGGCGACATTTTTTTCTCCAAGTAAATGTGGGATTTTTGACCTAGGAATAGGTCAATTTATGGGTGGATTGTAGCACAGAAGGGGGTAATTGTCAAATGTTATGGGTTCTATTGCGGGGATGGATCCCGGATCAAGTCCGGGATGACAAGCTTGAAATTATTTTGCTGTGGTATCTGTGGTGATTTGTTACTTGTGCTGGGCATGGTTTGTGCTAGAATAAAGTATTCCATATTTGTTGTGGATTGAGTTTTTAAACGCTTTTTTAGCTAGAGTGGTCAAAATGACTCTTGCGAAGCTAAACTGAGACTGTTAGAATACTCAAGTTCCTTTAAAAATGAAGCAGCAATATTAGATTGATTTTTTCTTAATTTGTCATTTAAGAAGTGGCGAGAGTGACGTAAAACTTTTCAAT
>CAZPFY010000037.1:0-12060 GCA_964586045.1 uncultured Pseudomonadales bacterium
TTGATTGTAACTGTCGGTCGTTCAGTATTGTCTTAGTTTACGGGGTACCTATCACGGCCATACAAAGAATTTTCAATGATTTACTTCAAAAAATTGTTGCGAGATATTGCAGATATTTATGTTAATGATGAAACCTTCTTTTGCGACTACGTTGATGAAGACGCAACAGAAACTAGGTCGGATTTTGTTAATGGCATTAAGATTGTTTATGAGGCGGCGATGCAGGCGTTTTTGAGTATTATTCAGACATATGGAGATATAGAACAGGCAATGTCGTTTTTAATGATCTATCGAGATTCGTTTGATACCATAATCGGCGGTTTGAGAGATACTATTTTGGAAACTGTGCCAGTATAGCTGTGAGGCGCTTTCGAAAGAAAGCGCTTTTTTTGTGGTTTGAGTTAAAATAGCTTATGTTGAAGATTTTTAATTCGTTAAGTAAAGAGATCGAAGAATTTAAGCCTCTTAAACCAGGCGAGGTTACTATGTATGCTTGTGGCCCTACGGTTTACGATTTTCCGCATATTGGTCATGGTCGAAAGTACGTCAATGATGATGTCTTAAAGAGGATTTTGGAAAATGTTGAGGGTTTTAACGTTACTCATGTTCAGAACATTACCGATGTGGGGCACTTGGTATCGGACGCCGATGAGGGGGAGGATAAGCTAGAGAAGGGGGCCATGAAGTATGGGAAAACGGTTTGGGAGGTAGCGGAAGAGTATACAGATTATTTTTTGAAGGAAATGGACTCGCTCAATATTATTCGCCCTACCATACAGTGTCAGGCAACGGAGCATATTCCAGAACAGATTGAGCTGATAAAAAAAATAATGGAGAATGGCTACGCTTACGATACTCCGGAAGCCGTATATTTTGATATTTCCAGGTTTCCGGACTATGGCAAAATTTTTGGTCAGTCTTTGGACGATAAACTAGTGGGGGTGCGAAATGAAGTGGTAACAGAAAATAGCAAAAAGAATCCAGCCGATTTTGTTTTGTGGTTTAAAAGAGTGGGTAAATTTGCAGAACATGTAATGCATTGGGAGAGTCCTTGGGGGGACGGGTTCCCCGGGTGGCACATAGAGTGCAGTGCAATGAGCATGAAGTACTTGGGCGAGCAGATAGATATACACACAGGGGGAGAAGACCATTTGTCGATACATCATCCAAATGAAATTGCTCAGAGCGAGGCGGCGACCGGGAAAAAGCCGTTTGTAAAATATTGGTTTCACAGCTTGTTTTTGATGGTGGATGGAAAAAAGATGAGCAAAAGTTTGGAGAATGTTTACAAGGTTGCGGATATTGTAGAAAAGGGTTATTCGCCTATGGCGCTACGGTACTATTATTTGACGACGCATTATAGAAAGCAGATGAACTTTACCTGGGAGGGAATGGAGGGGGTAAGTAATTCATATAAGAAACTCAAAAGAGAGTATGGAGAAATATTGCATCTACAGTCTGGGATTGCTTCAGTTCAAAATACTGAGATTGGCAATGACAAATATTGGTTGAAGTTTGCTGATGCTGTGGAGGATGATCTTAATATGGCCATGGCAATATCGGTGGTTTGGAAGGTGGTTCGAGATGAGAAACTTAAGCCCTACGAAAAAATTATTTTAGTGGAAAACTTTGATAAAGTCTTGGGATTAGATTTAAAAACTCAAGAACTCAAGAACTCAAAAACTCAAGATAATGAAGAAATTAGGATGTTGATGGAGCAAAGGGAGGAATATCGAAAAAATAAAGATTGGCAAAAATCGGACGAGTTGAGAAAAGAGATAGAAGTAAAGGGGTATAAAGTTTCGGACTTTGCTGACGGAGTGAGGGTAGAAAAGAATTAACAAAAAACCTTCGACTTTGTCGAAGGTTTTTGCCTCTGGGCTAAAGTTCGCCCCAGTTATTTCCTCTAAAAGCCCTTTTGATTTTTTCAAGGGGCATAAGAATAAAAACTGTAATTACTAGGCAGCCGAGCTGAACAATAAACCAAAACGTGTTTTTCATTTAGTCTCCTGTTTTAGTGTGTGTCCTATATTATACCACTTAGGGAGCAGTCTAGTCTCTGGTGTATACTTTGGGTATGACTTTACCTATTTTAGCCTTGGTTTTGATTGTGTTATTTGCGAGTTTGAAGGTGGTGCAAGAGTACGAGAGAGGGGTGGTCTTCTTCTTGGGTAGATTTGTGGGAGTTCGTGGTCCTGGCCTTATCATTTTAATTCCATTTTTAGAACAGATGAAGAAGGTGGCTCTTAGAACCATAACCATGGGCATTCCTTCACAAAAAATAATAACCAAGGATAACGTTTCGATCGATATTGCGGCAGTAGCTTATTACCATATCGTTAATCCCGAAAAAGCAATTGTGGCAATTGATGACATTTATTCTGCGGTAAATCAAATTTCCCAGACCACAGTTCGTAATGTAGTTGGCCAGTTTACCTTGGACGAACTTTTGTCGCAAACAACAAAAATTAATCAGCAAATTCAAAAGGTAATTGATACTCATACCGAGCCTTGGGGAGCCCAGGTTACAGCGGTGGAAATAAAGGATATTTCCTTGCCAGAAAATATGCAAAGAGCTATGGCTAAAGAGGCTGAGGCGGAGCGAGAGCGAAGAGCAAAGGTGGTCGCTGCTGAAGGAGAGTACCAATCTGCTCAGAAGCTAGCTGAAGCCGCGGATGTGATCAGTAAGCACCCAGTAGCTTTGCAGCTACGCACACTGCAGACTATGGCGGAGATTTCGGTAGAAAAGAACTCAACTATTATTTTCCCCGCTCAGTTTATGACTACGGTTCAGGAAGCGATCAAGTTGATCGGTTCAGAAAACAAAAAATAGAGCTTAGGTGTAAAATATAGGTTAAACTAATCGCTCGTTTATTCTGGAGGTAATTGTGTGGGATATATTTTTAAACAGTCTTAACGATCCAAGTATTCATATTGACTTGATGGCTATTAATGACTCTGGTTCAAAATTACTTGTTTATTCAAATAGATTGGAAATTCAGTTCGTGGATGAGAGAAAACCAAGGGTTTTTAATTTGGATATTAAGAGTCTTTACGATAAAATTGATTGTCTTTGTCATGAAGTTTGTTTTGACCACAAAAAACCGGGTCGCAGAAAATTGATGTTTGAGTTGGACTGGTTAAAATGCAGTCCGTTGCACACGATACGAATTTCTATTTTGAATGGTAATAGTGATAACTTTAGAATAGAAGTTTCTCGGTCAGAACTACTGGCATCGCTTGCTTTTTTCTTTAAATAATCCCCTTGGAAGAGGGGATTTAATTTTCTCGATAATGACAGCCCATCGATTTTTTGTTGCTGTAAGCGCTCTTGGCAATAATAAGTGCGGTTAGGACTAAGTTGCGCAAACCCAGCAGTTCGTCAGAGAGTGTTGCTTCGCGATAAAATTTATTGATAGTATTTTCAAGTTGGGTAAGATCGGCTATGGCTCTTTCCAGGAGTGGTGTTTTGCGAACTAGGCCAACCATGTTCCACATAATATTTTTGATGGTGGTTTCGTCGGCACTTATTAGGGCCGGGTCGGCGGGGAATTCATCGTAATAGTTCCAGGTGGGGATTGAGTCTGCGTCGGGGATTGTCCCGCCATGGCGGGAGACTTTGTTGCCTGCACGGGTGCCGAAGACGAGACCTTCGAGGAGTGAGGTGCTTGCCAGGCGGTTGGCTCCATGGAGCCCGGTGCAGGCGACTTCGCCGACAGCATAAAGATTGTTAATACTGGTTTGACCAAAAAGATCAGTGAGAATTCCACCACAAGAGTAGTGAGCAGCAGGGGAGACAGGAATTAAATCTTTGGTAATATCGATGCCGTATTTAAGACAGGTTCGATGAATAACAGGGAATGACTTGAGAATTTCATCCTTAGAAAGATAATTTTTTAAATCGAGATAAACATTTTTTTGACCAGTGGCCAGCATTTCAGAAAAAATGGCTCGAGAGACTTTGTCTCTTGTCGTTAAATCTGGTTTTTCTAGCTCGGGGTAATATTTTTGCATAAAGGGAACACTATCAATATTTGTAAGTCTTGCCCCTTCGCCACGAACGGCTTCGCTTATAAGGAATGGAGGAGCACCATCAATTTTGAGAGCGGTGGGATGAAATTGTTGAAATTCCATGTTAAGAATTTTGGCACCGGCTCGATGGGCCATGGCAATACCATCGCCTCGGGCTCCGTTTGGGTTAGTGGTATAAGCAAAAACTTGGCCATTACCCCCAGTGGCGAGAATTGTATTTTTGGCTAAAATTCTTGCAATGTTATTATCTTTTTGGTCGAAGGCATAAACTCCGAGACAGTGGTCGACTTGATATTTGTTTTGCCAGTTGGTGGTTTGGTGGGTAGAAGTAATGAGGTCGACGGCAGTTAAGTTTGTATAAATTTCAATGTTGCGATATTTTTTTAGAGCTATTGTAAGGTGCTCTTGAATTGATTTGCCGGTGTAGTCCGCGACTTTAGCAACTCTGGGTTCTTGGTGTCCGCCTTCTAAGGCGTAGCTTAAGTGGCCATCTTTTTTGTCAAATGGGACAGCGGAAATGTTGGAAAGAACTTTTTGGACCAAATCTGGTCCTTCGGTAGCAAGAATTTTGGCAGCTTCGGTAAAAGTGATGTTATCACCAGATTTGAGAATGTCTTGAACAAGGCCCTCGCCACCTTTGGCAATAATGCCACCTTGAGCATAATTGGTATTGGATTCGTTTGGATTTTCGGCTCTGGTAAGAATTGTGATTTTTGTTTTGGGATTTTGAGTGGCAATTTCTAGAGCGGCGGACGCGCCAGCAATACCAGAACCAATTATTAAAACGTCGGTTTGGATTAGTTCTTGTTTCATATTATTTAATAGAAATCATTCGACGAATTGGGACCTCGGCTTTTTTTCTGAGATCTTCTGGAACAGTAATCTCGTATTCCATGTTTTCGAGGGCTCTGATAACGGTTTCGAGATTATTTTGAGCCATGTGAGGACAACGTTTTTGAATAGAGCAGACTTGGAGAACATTGGGGTGTTTGGCGGCGAGCATTTCGACCATAGCACATTCAGTAAAGAAGGCAACCGGTTTATCTTGAATATCTGGCTCTTCAATTTTTTTGATCATTTGGCCGGTAGAGCCGGCGTAATCGACTTTATTGATTACTGCCGGTGGACACTCGGGGTGGGCCATAACATAAACACCAGGAAAATCCTTTTTTAGATTATCAACATCTTCGGGAGTGAATTTTTCGTGAACCTCGCACTGGCCTGGCCAGGCGATGAAAAGGGGACGGTCATTAGGTAGGGGCATTGCGCGCAATGCCCGTACAGAGGTATTAACATCAGGGAAGAAGATGTCGGCATGCATTTGTTTAGCGATGTTTTGAGCCAAAAATTTATCAGGAAGAAAAATAACTTTATTGGTTTTCCACTCCTTCATGGCCCACTCCACAACTTTTTGAGCGTTGCCGGAGGCACAGCAGACATCAACTTCGGATTTAGTATCGGCATCGGTGTTGACATAGGCAACTACGGGAACACTAGGAAACATTTTTTTGAGTTTTCGGACGTCATTACCTGTAATGCTGGAGGCAAGAGAACAACCGGCTTTTAAGGAGGGGATAAGGACTTTTTTGTTTGGGTTTAGGACCTTGGCAGTTTCGGCCATAAACTTGACGCCCAAAAAAAGGATAATATCGGCATCGGTTTCGGTGGCTTTGCGAGATAGTTCCAAGGAGTCGCCACTAATACCAACTACTTCTTCACACTGGAGATCCCAACTCATGTAATTGTGCTTGAGGAGAACAGCATTTTTTTTGCGAACTAGTTTATTTAGTTTGGCCACTTGTTGGGCTTTTATTTTTAGCTCAAAGTTGGGCGCATATTGAGAATATTTTTGCTGAAAGCGAATATAGATTTGTTTGGCGGATAGGGGTTTGTCCATTTTTTAATTAAAAGTAATATGTAAAGAGATATCAAAAGCTGCGACGGAGTGGGTGAGTGAACCGACAGAAATAAAGTCCACGCCGGTTTGGGCAACACTTTTGACACGGTCAAGAGTGATGTTGCCAGAAGCTTCCAAGGGAATATATTTTTCTTGGTGCTGGTTTCTTTTTTGGACAGAAAGAGTCATTTGTTCGTTTGCCATGTTGTCGAGCATAATTCGGTCCGGGTTATTTTGGAGAGCAGTTTCCAACTCAGGTTGGTTTCTAACTTCGACTTCTAAGGGAATATCGGGATATTTTTGACGAAAAAGAGTAAGACATTTTTGGAGATCACCCTTGTTGACATCGATGTGGTTGTTTTTGATGAGTCCCATTTCTGAGAGATTTAGGCGATGATTGGTACCGCCGCCATCTCGAACTGCTTTTTTGTCTAACGGTCCAAACCCAGGAAGAATTTTGCGAGTATCAAGAATTTTGGTGGAATATTCTTTTATTTCTTCAACGTATAGACTGGTTATGGTAGCAATACCAGATAAACGCCTTAAAAATTCGAGGGCGACTCTTTCGCCTGCGAGGATACTCCTCGCAGATCCAGATATTCTGGTAAGAATATCACCTCTTTTTATTCTGTCCCCATCTTTAAAGAGGGAGGTGAAGACAAGTTTTTGATCTTGGATTTTAAATACTAATTGAAAAATGTCGAGTCCGGACAGAGTTCCGCTTTTGGCTTTGACAACAAGCTCAGCTGTGGCTTGCTGGTCGTCGGTAACGGTGGCGAGAGAAGTTACATCGCCTCTTGAGCCTTGGTCTTGGGCAAGAGCGTGTTCGATGAGTTTCTCTAGGCTTAACTCTGTCATGGTGTTATTGTAACACTAAGTTAATTGATGTCAAGGATATGTTTTTGGAGATATACTAAGATGATGTATCAAAAGATGAAAGTAACATTTAGGATTTTTTTGGGAGTCTTTTTGATTGTTTTTGGTATTGCGGGGATGATACTGCCTATATTGCCGGGTTGGTGGGTAGCGCTAATTGGTATGGAAATCTTGGGTTGGAAGTTGGTAATAGACAGGCACAAACCTTGGAAGGAGATTGTCAGTTTTAAAAATAAACACGGTGGTTTAGAGGATTAACTAATAAATGAAGTAAGCTGAAAATAAAAAAACCTTCCAGATTTCTCTGAAAGGTTTTATTTTGTCTTGCTTACCACTGAGGCGCTCGCCAATACCAGCAATCAGTTGCTTCGCCAAGATGGTAGGTTTTGAAGAAAGATCCTTCACTATCTTTTTTGTGTCGGCACTGGGCAAGGACACCATTGTTGTCTTGCCAAAATGACTCCATCGGTCGGTAATTGTCCGAGGTCACTCCTGTCAAAACAAAATCACCGACGGGTAATAGTTGGGGCTTGGTCATTTGGACGCAAGAGACGACTTCGCCAAAGCCATAGCCTTCGATACCGAGGAAGCCTACTCCGTCTTTGCTGTGTTCACATTCGGTAATGGTGCCATCCGGATTATTCCAAAAACTTTCTGATCTTTGGCTTTGACCGGAGTTTAGGGAAGCGAGTCGCGCGTGGGAGTCAACTTGGTAAGGCCTTTCCCAGTCGGTGCATGAGTCTGCATTGTCAATTTCAGATGTCCAAAACGTAAGATCGTGATTGCAAACTTTAATTTGATTGTTACCGATATCCCAAACGCTTTGAGTTTTTTGGCCAGTTCCCATATTGATTCCGAGAATGACCGCGTTTGAGGGTAACTGGGTTGGGCGGGGAAAGTTTTCGCATTTTTCGCCACCCAAAGTGATCTCATCGTTTGACCAACCGTCAACATGGTCGTGAAAACAGCGAATAATTTGATTATCGTTTAGCCAAAAGGATTCGGCTGTTCGGCTAGTGGCATATTTTCCTGCTTGGCCCGCAGAGGTGGTAACGTCGAGAAGACGCATGGTGGTTGTGGCTTCGGCTTTGCTGACGCTATCTTGGCCCTGACAGGAAACCAAAAGGATCATACAGACAATTGAGATGGCGAGTATAAAAAATAGACGTTTGGTGGTCATTATTTTCTCCAAAAAGATGTTATGGTGCCTGGCGGGAGCCAGATTTGTTGATAATAATATCATATTTTCGGCTTTTTGTAAACGTTATGGGGTTATATTCAGGTTCAAAAGTGGTGTAGAATAGGTGAATGGGATTAAAGATTGGCGATTGAATTCTGCCAAATTTTTAATTGTTTTTTATTTGGGTTATATAACTTGTGGTATTCGTGAGTTGAATCTGATTTTTTTGTGATAATGTTATTTTATGCAAACAGAAAATTTGATGTCGATGGAGCCAGAGTTTAAAATTGATGAACATTTTTTAAAAATAAAATATCCTGAGGGACACAAAAACTATTCTGAAGGCAAAGAATTTGTTTTTTATTCCGAAAAACTAAGAGATCCAGGAGATGTGAAAGGAGAACATCTGCTTCGCAGGTTAGATGAAGCTTTGGATAATGCTTGGAGAAAGCAGAATGAAAAGGATATATTAAGTAAAAAAATTGAATTAAGCGGGCTTGCACCAGATCAAGATGAGGCTGAGGTTTTGAAAATGTTAAATAAGGGGATGACTCAAGACTTGGCTAGGCCTCTTGCTGCAATGAACCCGGCATACGATACGAGAATCGAGGGTGTTCGTCCTGGAACAACTTTTTCGGATCAACTTAGTGTTCTGGGTCCGGATTGGGCATTTTCTCCGGAATTTGCATATGGAGGTTTGAATGATGTCAGGAATGGTTTTGAGTATGTACTTTTTTTGGATGATAACTTGGATTTTGATTATCAGGAGGGTTACGGTCTCAAGTATCGAAGAATTGTAAGGTAAAATAGGGGAATGAGTTTAAAGTGCGGGACAGTCGAGATACTATCCCACTTTTAGAGTTTAAGTTTAATTTTGTATTACCAAGACCAAGGAAAGAGAGAAATATCATCATTCGGAATCAGTTGGGTAGATAATGGTTTCTAGGCCACTAGAACTACCCTTGAAGTCTTGCTAACTCGTTTGTTCTATATTTGCTCCTAGTTTTTTGTACACCTCAAAAATATTTGGGTATCTTCTCTTGAGAATATCGACACCAAAAATTTCTGTAGTGACTGGATCTGCCAAAGCGGCTAAGAATATTGCCTTACACGCTTGAATCACGGCTGGTGTAGTCACTCGACCACCTTTAAAGTTTATTGGCCCATTGATAATGATTCGCTGCGGGTCCATCATCAAGATGTCGGCTCCCATGGAGTTAAGTTCTCGCACAAAGTCTAAACCACTTTCATACATCCAGTTCATAAGAAGGAGTCTACCTCGACTTTTTGAGGCTAATACAGCCATTGGTGGAATTGCATCTACAGGAAATCCAGGCCAAGGTCGGGGATAAAGTTTTGGTAAATTCGGAGCGGCCATTGGGAAGCCTTGTTTGTGAACATCTATCTCAAGTCCACCTTCACCGACTGAAACAACCAAATCCTTTCCGTCTTTTTTAATATCAATGTTAAACATTTTATACCAGTTGATGATTCCATCGACCATATCGGGAATATTTGCCCCCTTGATTCTCACCTCTCCATCTGTGATCGCTGTCGCCACAATTGTCCCCGTAATATCGATAAAGTCGGGTCTGGGTACAAAATCTGCTTTAACAAAACTGTTTGTTCCTTTGATTGCCAATTTGTTTGATCCCGCACCATCTATTATGGCTCCCATATCGACGAGGAGCTTGAGTAAGTCGGTGACATGAGGTTCAGATGCAGCATCAATAAGTTCAAATTTTGATTTGGTTCCAGCGGCATACATGGCAAAATTTTCTGTTGCTGTTACACTTGCTTCAACTTGCCAAACTTTGTATTCTTTCTCAATTTTCTTTGGTGCAACAAAATGAACTTTGTCACCCATACGCCCTACTGTCACCCCCACTTTTTGAAAGACATCAAGGTGGGCTTCAATTGATCTCATTCCTAACTCACAACCACCAGGTAGGGGAATGATCGCTTGACCAAATCTGGCAAGAAGTGGTCCGACAAACATAAGCGAGCCTCGAAACTGACCACCGATCTCTGTATCTACTTCAAATGAATGTAAATTCTTACAGTTTATTGTTTTTGTTCCCTCACCGTTATCAGTTACTACCGCACCTAGAGACTCCATCAAGACTAATATCTTCTCGACATCTTTTGTGTCTGGTAAGTTTTTGTAGATCACATCTTGATCAGAAAGCATGGCTGCGGGAAGGGCTGCCACAATCGAGTTTTTGTTGGGGATTGGTGTTACTGTTCCGACCAACTTATTTCCACCTTTGACAATAATTTTTGATTCACTCATAAGCACCTTAAGATTATAGACTACTAGTGTAGAATATAGGCATCAACAACAAATCAAATAATATGACCAGAGAAGTCTATGTACAAAAAGAGAGCGAACCAACACCCATAATGGTATGTCCCCAGTGCGTGGAGTCAGGACATCTGATTGATCCAAGAGCACTCAATCCCAATTACCCAGTTGTTGTCTCTGTATGCAGAACTCACCAGATATGCAACGGTGAATATGATGATTTGCTCGGATTGAAACAAAAAGAGTCTAAGACTCAAAAAAAAACCGATGAGTAAGGAGATAGTCATGATTCATGGATGGGGGACAAAAAGCTATAACTCTAATATTGAGGACAATGAGGTGTACGATGGTATAGCGTGGAAACACAGGCATGAATTAATTGGTTGTCTTGAGCGTAAATATTCACTAAAGTATTTCAATCTTCCAGGTTTTTGCGGTGTAGCAGAACCCCATCAACCATCATTTAATCTTGAGGACTTTGCCGACTATTTTGCTAAATGGTTAGAAAATCAAAATACAACACCTGCTGCCATTATTGGGTACTCTTTTGGTGGCGCTTTGGCGCTTGAGTACAAAGTTAAATACCGATCAGATATTCCAGTTATACTTATTTCTGCAGCTCTGAAACGCAAAGAAACGGCTAAATCCCATCTGGCAAGTCTAGGAAAACATTTAATTCCTGAGAAGAATCTTGATCTATTAAGGTCTTTTTATCAAACGGTTTTTAGTCGATATTATCGAGAAGGTACGCCATTTCTAAGAAATAGTTACGATAAAATAGCCCGGAGAGACGTGCGGCATTTATTAACTCAAGTTGATTCGAGTGAAGTTTTGTTAGTGTATGGAGATTCAGACGAATCAACACCTGTAGATTACGTCGCAGAAATAGTATCTGGTACTGAACTAAAATGTCTAGTTATCCCTGGAGGCAATCATGATATTGGAGAAAAGTATCCCGAGGAAATTTCTCAGGCAATTATAGATTTTTTATCAAAATAGTTATGATTTTAGAAAAAAATCGAATTATCGAGATTGCTCATGATCTGGTTGAGATCGATAGAATTAAAGAAAACAAAAGGTATGAATGGGTGGATATGGTAGGCATTCCACAAAGGCCAGAAAAATTAGATAAATCTTTTTACTTTACGTCACATTCTGCGGGAGAAGGAGGATGGGATAATGGATTTGACAGAAGACCATCTGCGGCTAATGTTGCTAGAGACAAGGGGTGGAATTTGGTTGTTGACCAAATGGATGACCCACTGCCCGAAGAATATCTAAAGGTGGCCTCACTAAACTCATTAGCGAGTAGGTTGTATGAAGTGGCTAGGTCTGAGTCCCATCCGTTCGTGATAGGTGTAACCGGTTCTGTGGGAAAAACAACAACTGTGGCGTTTCTTGAACATTTAATAGCTTCATCTGGAATCGGTGTTGAGAGGTTTTATTCAAAAAGACTAACCCCACTCAGTGTCATGTGTCACTATGTTAATCGAATTGACCAAGATACGCCTGTTATTGTTATGGAGTATAGTGCTTATCTCCATGATCACGTAGCCAAACTTTCTGATCTGCTGCCTCCTAATATTGCCTTCCTGATGAATGTCTACGACACACATATCAATCCAGACTCTTTCGGAAGTAAAAATGACATCTTCCGGTCAAAAATTCAAATTCGTCCAGTTGGGTCATTGGGATATGTTAATAGTAGGGTTCTAAGTGATAGGTACCCCGTAAACTAAGACAATACTGAACGACCGACAGTTACAATCA
>CAZPFY010000038.1:0-12010 GCA_964586045.1 uncultured Pseudomonadales bacterium
TGAAAATAATTCTGTCCTCAATAGTTTGCGCGGCTTGATTTTTTTGTTTGGCTTGACCTGTAGCATTGGTAGCAAAACCGAGCAAGTCTGCGTAAGGTTCAACGGAAACAATCAAAGTATCGAGCGACTTCACTAGGTAGGCGGCAGCGTTAATAGTGGACTGGCCGTCTTTTGCATAATTACCTAAAAAGGGAATTTTTGCAGTCCAGGAATATTTTTTATATTTGGCATTTAGTTCCTCAACTTGTTTTTGAAGCTCGGTGGTTTTTGCCTTAGAAATTATCAAGTCCTGCTTTTGGAAGGCATCTTTAAGTTCGTTTCCTGTTTGCTGGAGAGCATTTAGATTGGGAGTGAAAGACCTATAGGCAGAATACCCAAAGGCTCCAGCCACAGACACTAGTAAAAGAATAACAATCAAAGGAATTATAAAATAGAGAGCTTTTTTCTTCATTTTTTGCGTATTAAATTAATTACCACTTACTAATCATAGCAAATGGAGTTTTGAGAATAATAAAAAGATCATAAATTATTGATTTTCGCTTGGCGTAATCTGAATCCATATAAACCCTTTGATTCCAAGGAATCTCATTTCTACCAGAAACCTGCCATGGACCAGATAAACCTGGCTTAACAGACAGACTTTCTTTTATTACCTTCTTGATCTTTACACCGTACCTTTTTACGGCGTCGTCAAATTCTGCTGGTCTAATAGGACGAGGACCAACAAGGCTCATGTCGCCCTTTAAAATATTTAAAACTTGAGGGAACTCGTCGATTGATGTTTGCCTTAATATTTTTCCCAATCTAGTAATTCTAGGATCTTCCTTCAAAGTCATCTTCCAACCCTCTTTTCTCGCTTTTTCACTTTTTTCATCTTGATTGAACCAAAAATCGTCGGCTCCTTGCCTCATACTACGAAACTTGATCAAATAAAATACTTTTCCATTTAAGCCCAACCTCTCCTGAAAAAAGAAGACTGGACCCTCGGGATAGTCTAGTTTTTGAAGGATGGGGATAATAATCCACACAGGAAAGAAAATAATGGCGAGGATTATGGAGGAGGTAATGTCAATGGTCCTTTTGATTAGGTTGTAAAACATAGTTTTGGTTCATTTTAACCCAAATATGTAGGTAATGTATATATAATAGCAACATGATACCAGTAATCATCTGCGGAGGCGTAGGTGCAAAAATGTGGCCTTTGAGCACAAAAAGCCTTCCCAAACACTTTTTACCGTTAGTAAACGGAGAGTCTCTATTTCAAGTTAATTGGCGAGTGTTGCGGAAGCGCTATGCTGCCTCAGAGATTTATATTCAAACGAATATAAACCAGGCTGATATTGCTATCTCTCAGGTACCAGAAATAGTCCCAGAAAATATTTTTATTGAATCGGAGACTAAAAATCAAGGACCAGCCTCAGGATTGGCTGCTGCATATTTAAAGAGATTGGGTAAGGGGGATGAGACCTTTATTTTAATTCAAACCGATGACCTGCGAGTACCAGAAGACGCTATTTTTCGCTTTATGGACTTGGCAGAAAAATACTCCAAAAAAACTGGAAAATACATAACAGGAGGCTTTGCTCCAAAATGGTTACAGGGCGGGGTTGATTATTTACTAAAGGGGAAACTTTTGTCCGAGGAAGATGGGGTAAAGATTTTTGAACTAATTGATTTTATCGATAGGAGCGAAACAGAGAGAATAGAAAGTTTAATGGGTAGTGGAGACCTACTTCTCCATGCAAACCACACAACCATGACACCAAACGGAATGCTTGAAATGTTTAAAAAATACAGGCCTGATTGGTATGAACCTTTGAATAAGATATCAGAAGGAGGAGATGTAGAGTCGGAATACGGAAAACTAGCCAAGGGTCAAATTGAAGAAGTAACAAGAATTTCGCACAAAGATGGCCAATCACTTGTCATCGAAAATCCCTTTGAGTGGATTGATTTTGGAACCTGGGCAAGTGTGGAAAAACATTATATAAAAAATAACATTACCCCCAAACATGCTGGTTTGGTCCAAATTGAAGGCAGTAATAACTTTTGCTATAGCGATAGCGGAAAAAAGGTGGCTGTAATTGGCTATGATGATGCCATTGTTATTGAGGGAAATGACGGAATACTGGTCTGTAGAAGGGACCTGTCAGGCAGAGTTAACGAAGTAAACTAAACTACTTCGTTTATAAAAGAGATGAGGTTTTGCTTAAATTCCTTCTTGGTGAATCTTTTGGCGTTGTTTATACAATCAGAATAATTGAAGTTAATCTTGTCAAAGTGCTTAACGGCCAGTTCGAGAGAATCTGTAGTTTGCTTTGAAAAAAATAGTCCGGTTTTGCCTTCAACAACTGTTTCCAGGGCTCCACCTTTTTTGTAGGCTATTACTGGAGTTCCACTCGCCTGGGCTTCTAAAGGTACGAGTCCGAAGTCCTCTTCTTGGGGAAAGATAACGGCTTTGGCCCCAGTATAGTATTCTCGGAGCCGTTTATCTGACACTGGACCGGTAAAAGTAATGTTTAAGTTGGCTATTTTTTGAAGATGGCCTAGCTCACTCCCCTCTCCCACAATAATTAGTTTACGTTTAAGCTTGTTAAACGCCTTAATAACCAAATCGACTCTTTTGTAGGGAACCAACCGAGAGACTACTAAATAGTATTTTCTTTTGTTTTTTGGAACTGGTTTGCTGGTAAAAAAATGGGGATCAACGGGTGGATAAATTACCGACGATTTTCTATTGTAGTATTTAGCGATTCTTTTTTTTACTTCCTCGGAGATAGCAAGGAAAAAGTCCGGTCGCTGAGAGAGGAGCTTATCTGCAAAACAAAAATATGTGATAAGTGGTCTTGGTAGGACTTTTAGTTTTATATCTCGCTCGTAGTTTTTTTTACCACTCCACAAATAACGAGTGGGGGTTAAACAAATACAAATATGGGTCTGATGGGGAAGGGTGATAATTGACTTGGCGTCGGCGCTAGTAACGCTTATTATTAAGTCATATTTTTTAAAATCATGTGTCTCAAAAGCCATGGCAGCAAACGGAGCGAGAAGCTCATGATTGCTTCTTAGAAATTTTATTTTATTAAAAAAGGTAGGAATTACTTGATGGTCGCCAACCCAGTCCGACCGACCTGGTTCGTAGACCAAGGTAAAAAGAGGAGCTTCGGGAAAAATTTCGAGAATTGTTTTTAAAAATCTTTCAGCTCCTCCAAATTTATTTACTCTGTCATAGACAATAGCAACCTTCATTCTTTACACAAAGACTGATAAAGATTGAGCGTTAACTTAGCTGCTTTTGACCAGGAATATTTTTTTGCCTGCTTTACTCCAAGGACTGAAAGTTTTTTTCTTAAGTCGACATCTTTTATTATTTTTTCGATTGCTTCTAAAAGGTCGTTTTCTGATTCGGGATTAAAAAAGAGACTGGCTTCACCATACACCTCAGGAAGTGATGTTGTGTTTGAGGAAATAACCGGCAAACCAACCCCCATAGCTTCGAGACCGGTTAGACCAAAGCCTTCCATTTTGCTGGGATGAACCAAGGCCAAGGCAAGAGAGTAGAGCTTGCTCAAGTTATCATCATTGACAAAACCTAACATTTTAACTTTGTCGCCAACTTCTAAGTCCGCAATTTTTTTATTTGCTCTCTCCCAAAAGACAGACCTAGCACAAACAATAGCCAGGCAAAGATCTAATTCTTTGTTTTTGTTATAGTCGGCGATTGTTTGAATAAGAAGGTCGATGTTTTTGTGGGGATAAACATTACCGGTGTAAATAAGAAAAGGCTGAGTCAATTTGTATTCCGAGAGCACTTTTTGCTTTTCTTCTTGGGTAAGGTTGACTTTTTTTAGAGTGTTGCTGGTGGCCTCATAAGTTACCAAAATCTTGGAACTATTTATTTTAAGCTTTTGAATAACATCGTCTTTTACAAACTTGGAAGGGACCAAAATGGCGGTGGCTCTTTGGGTAATAATTTTGGTTCCTATCAAATAGCCCAGCCTTTTTAGATAATAAAAAACTGGAGTTCTGGTAGTGGTCTGAGGACCGGTTGAGACGTGTTTGATCAGGTCATGGAGAGTAATAATAAATTTTCCGGGGTATAAAATTGGGGCGTTAAAGTGGGGAACGTGGAGTAAATCGAGTTTTTCTTTGGCAAAAATGAAGGGTAGAATAATCTGTTCAGCTAAGCTATAGATGGGAATATCAACAACAACAACTTTTATTTTTTTTCTGCTGTCAAAATCATTTTTGTGGCTCGCTGTAACAAAAAGAACGTAGTCATTTACGCTATCCAGTTTTAGAAGATTGTCTACAAGATTTGTAACATAACGACCCAAGCCTGTGTGTTCAGGACCGTAAAATCTTGCATCAATTCCTATTTTCATTTTCTTAATTTATGTTTTAAGATTCTGAAGTAACCCATAACTGTTATACCAGAAATGACCAGGAAGGTTACTATGGCTGGATATTGAGTAGAGTAGAATTTTTTATAGAAAGTTTTCCAGGCGTCGATTGAGGATTTTGCGACCCTGATTCTATTTTCTCTGTCGGAGGAGGCGGTTTTGGCATTTTCTTTTCTAAGCCCAGACGAAGCGCCTCTCAGGTGGAGGGTTTGTGTTTTTGGGTAGTAAATAATTTTATAGCCAGCCTCATTTACCCTAAAGCAAAGATCAATATCTTCACCATAAAAGAAGTAGGATTCATCCCAACCTCCGACTTCCTTAAAAACTTTAGTAGGCACCATCAAAAACGATCCCGCGGTAACTGGAATCTGGTGGATTTTGTTTAAATTTTTTCGCCCAAGATGATAATTATTAAAAAAGGTTGAGTTTGGAAAAAGGTCGGCTAAGCCAGAAAATTTACTAATGGCTGTCCACGGTGTTGGCTGTCCACGGTGATTGTCATAGTCCAAGGTGCCATCTTTTAGAAAAAGCTTAATGGTGGTAGCACCAACCCCGGGATGAGTTTTAAGATATTTAAGAGGCTTTACCAAACTGAATTTTTTTATAACCGTATCCGAATTGAGAAACAAAAGATAGGCAGCGTTGGAAATAGCTACCCCTTGATTGTTGGGAAAAGCAAACCCAGTGTTCTTTTTGTTTTTGATGAGCTTGACTTGAGGGTACTTTTTTTCGACCATCTCAACACTACCATCTTGAGAATTATTATCGACGACAATCACCTCAACACCAGCTTTGGGATGATCTGCTTTGTAGACTGAGTTCAAACAATCATCAAGTAGTTGTTTTGTGTTATAGCTAACAATAATAACGGCTAAGTCGTTTTTATATTTCATTTCTTTTTCCTAATTTGTTATATAAGGCATCTAAACCTTGGGCAATAATACGCCAGTCAAAACACCTTTCAACATGCTTTCTGGTGGCGACAGCAAGTCTCTCGGCCAGCTTTGGTGATTTTATCACCTTAACGATTAAATCTGCCATCTTCTGAGAATTGTTGCCTATGAGAACGTGGAGGTTATTTTTTACCATGAGTCCTTCAACTCCCACCTTGGTGGAAACGATGGGAAGCTGACTAGCCATTGAGGCCAAATTTTTTAACCTGGTACCCCCCGGACCTTTGATTGTTGAAGCAAAAACCGAGGCGTCGTGCCACGCGTCAACAAGGGTTTTACTGTCGTACTCCGGAACAGATTTAACAATAATGTTTTTGTCTTTTATTTCGAGGATATCTTTGGGCACATGCTGACCAACAATTAATAGTTTGGCCGCGGGAATCTTTTTTTGGACCAAAGGGAAGACTTTATTTATCAAAACATGAGCAGCCTCGACATTTTGCAACCACTTGAAGTTGCTTATTTGAAGAATGATTTTTTCTTTTGTGGACCAGTTGGTTTTTTTTCTAAACAAATCAAGGTTCACTCCATTTGGGATAATCTCAACGTTCATTGATGGTTCTACTTTTAACATTTCTTTTTTATCAGCCTCGGAGACAGCGACCACCTGAGTTGCTCTGCGCCAAAAAAATCTCTCGGAATATTTCATCTTTTCAACATCAATTTGAAGCAGGGGGCGTAGATACCAAGGAGCGGTTTCGTTTACATAGTGCTGATAAACAAGATATTCAATGGTCTGATCGACCAAAATAATGGGAAGATCTGTCTTTGGAATACTAGGCATAACATAAAATGTTTCAGCGTGAATTAGATCGTATTTACCGGTCTTTAGTTCCCTGATAACAGCTTCTTTAATGCCTGGAGCAAAATTGCGAACAATGAGGAATGGATCCAAAGAAAAGCCTGTTTTTAAAATATTATTTAGCGTCCAAGGAGTCGGACTGCGCTGAAAAGTTAAGACTTTTTTACAGTATTTTAAAAGTGGCTTTATATTGTCATTTTCTTCGGGATTTTTTATAAGCGAGAGGAGAGTGATATCGTGTTTTTTGCACAAATGTTTAAGGAGGTTTTGAGTTCTAATCTGTCCGCCAGAAGAATCGGGATAAGGCAAATAGGGAGTAAGCATTAATATTTTCATTTCTTTTTTTCTGTAAGTTTGATGATAAGATAGCGACTATTTTTTTCAATAAGGGTGTATTTTTTTTCTAACTCCCTTGCTTCTCCGTCGTAACTAGTAGAAACATAGTAACTAGCGCCATCAGCAATTTTTTTATCTATATCCCCGCCCAATGTCCAGCCATGCCGATTAGTTTGATACAAAAAGGAAGGACTGGTTTGATAAGGAGCAATTATTTTTGCCTCAAGAGGGGTTATGGCGTCAATTTTTTTACCAGCTTCAACTATAGCTGGATCATTTACTTGATAGAATCCCCTAACCTCAAACCAACCAAAGGCAAGGGAAATTAATATTAAGCTCATGGCAACAACGCCTAGGACAGTTTTTTGAAAAATATTTTTTCCATTATTAATTAGTTCAAAAAACCCAAGTGCAACCAATATCGACCCGACGGGTAGAATTGGGAGTTGATAGTAGTCATGAGTAACGTTTCCCATAGCAAAAACAGTGTAGTAAGCCAAAACGCTTATTAACCAGGTGATTATGAGCCAGCCCTTTTTGCTACTTACCGAGCTAACAAATCCAAAAAATAGTAAAACAAAACCACCGGTGGCGAAGATTAGTCTGCTTAATCTATCAAAGATGAGCCAGCGGAAAAAGGCGCCACTAAAACGAATATCCCCCTGATTTAAAAGCCACTTGGAGGCAAAACTAGCTTCGGGGTGAAGTGAAATATGATATCTCCAAAGGAATAAGGGGATAAGCGATAGGACCGGAGCTAAATAAAATATTGGTTTTTTAAAAGCGTTAAACCCGTGATTAGCAAAAACCCAGTAGATAAAAGGAATAAACAAAAAGATGGCGTACGGTTTAACAAGCATGGCGATAGAAAAGACAAGAGAAAAGATTAACCCTCTCACAAAATTTGGTTTTTCGACAAATAATAATAAGAAGTAGAAACTTAAGATAGAAAAACAAATAAAGGTTGGCTCGGGCATAATTACCCTGCCATAATAGACATTGTAAGGAAGTAGAGCGTAGTAAAGAGTGGCAAGTGCGGCCACCTTGGTACCAAACAATTTTTGAGTCAAGAGGTATAAAAAGAAGGTTCCCAAAGAGGCAAAAAGGACACTAATTAAGCGTGCCAGGTTGGTATTTATGCCAAAGTTTTTATAGACAAGAGCAACAATGGAGTTGTAAAAGGGAAACTCGTTTATGAAGTAGCGGTTGGGGTTGGGAAGCTGCTTTTCGTTTAAAATTGTAAAACTGTCAGACTGAGGATAAAAGATATTGAACTCATCTTTTACAAAGTTTCTGGCGACAGCTGCGGTATCTGCTTGACGAAAGGAGTGCCAATCGGCAACGGGATTATCAATTTTATACAACCTTGCGGCAAAGCAAATCAGGGTGAGAATGGTAACGATAAAATAGTCTATCTTGCGCATATTAAATATTATTATCGGTACTAAAAGATAATCCCATATATGACCAAAAAAGAATGGCAATTTTACTGGATTCAAAAACGTCAATAAAAACTGCAGAGACCGAAAAAGCTGTAAAAATTCCAAGAGCGGAGATACAAATAATTTTGTCTAGCCCTACTGTTTTTTTGATCAAAACGTTAATTCTTTTAAACAAATAGAGCAATAAAGAAAGAAAACTTAATAGTCCCAAAAGGCCGGTTTCCCCTAAGGCGCGAAGGTAATCATTATCAGTAGCCAACGAAATTGAAGAGTAACCTGTTCCCAAGAATGGATTTTTGTAAAATGAGCGCATAGCCCTGGGCCATTCGACATCGAAGCGAATACTGGTCGAAGTGTCTTTTTGAATTGAGCGTTGTTTTTCTACTGCTTCAGCGGCAAAAACTGGTTTAAATATTTGCTGCATGGTAAATTTATCCTTAACTACTTCATAGATATTCATAAACCTACCAATATATTGTGGTGAAGTTAAGACACTAGAAAATATCAAACAGAGATAAATAAATCCCAGAACAAGGTTCCGATAGTGGTAAGTAAGCACACAGATCGACAGAGAAAGGCCGATGAGCCCAATTCTCGATCCGGCCTGCATAAAGAGCCACAACAAGGCCAAAAAGGGTAAGGTTATCAATATCTTGTTAAGATTTTTTTTAAAAGAAAACGAGAGTGAAGCCAAAAAGGTCATTATCATAATTAAATAGATAGCGAGGTCGTAGTGGCCAGCAAAAGTACTATTAAGCATTACACCTGGTCTTAAAGTAAGAGCGATTCCCTTACTAGATTCTGAGTCCATAGTAGAAATAACCGGAGCTCCTAAATATATTTGAGCAAGGCCATAGAGTAAAACACCAAGGGCGGGATAAATTGCTAACTCAAAAAAATATTTTCGACTACCAGATTCTTTGGCAGCAAAATAAACAATAAAAAAAAGAGAGAGGTACTCTATGCGCCTTATGTAATGCAAAACAACCAAGGCGGGATTTACATTTTTGGTAATAAACACAGCAGAGACAACGGATAATAAACCCACCAAGAGATAAACACCAAACTGAAATGAGACCGGTGGAAATTTTAGTTTTTTTTCAAAAATTAGTTTTAATATCAAAACCCCTAAAGTAATCGCTATCAAAAAATCTTCTGACCGAATCGAGACATAAGTGAAAGGAAGGGTAAATAGCGGAAATTTTGGATACAAGGGAACAAAAATAAGAGTCGCGGCCACTAAGTATTTAAAAACAGAGTTTAAGAGCGTCTCGATACGTTTTTTGATATTTTTCATTCTTTTTAATTATTCCAAATAATACTATACGTAGCAAGGAGCCAATAAAGAAAATAAGCCTCACAATGGGGAGTTGCCATTTTGGTTTGTGTTTTTGCCAAAAGTAGATCATGTATTTTACTTCACTTGTTATGGCCAAATACGACCCCCCAGAAGCACCACCCAGGTGAATAATTTGAGACAGTGATTCGTAGTAAGTTTTGTATCCCAATTTGGCTATTCGGTAGGCTAGCTCCATTTCTTCGGTATACATAAAGATATTTTCATCAAATTGACCTGCTTCCATAAAAACCTTGCGCGGAATAACCATAAAAGCGCCTGTAATCCAGTCTAGCTTTTGGCGAGGATTTTCGGTGCTAGTATGGGGATGGAATGAATTTATCTTATTTCTTAAAAAAGGGATGTCGTCTATCCCAAACTGCCAAGCAAAAAGATTAAAGAGGGTTGGAAAACTACCCCCAGATTCTTGAATACTACCGTCTTTGTTTAGTAGCTGACATGAATAGATGCCACAGTTACTGAGATTTGAGACTCGGACCAAAGATTCTTTAAGAGAGTTAGAGATCAATAGAGTGTCTGAATTTAAAAGCAAAAGATATTCTCCAGAAGAGTGCTTTATTCCCAAATTATTTCCCCTACCAAAACCAATATTGGCGTTGGCATTTACCAGTTTGACGACAGCATTTTGTTTTTGGTATTCAGTGATCATTTCCAGCGAACCATCGGTGGAACCGTTTTCAACAACGACAACTTCGTAGTTTATTTTTTTGGTGTATTTTATTATCGAGTCCAAGCAGTCTTTTAAGATTGCTTTTGTATTAAAAGAAACAATAATTACCGACAGATCTGGTTTAGGCATTTGAGAGGCTAATTGTTAGCGATTTTAAAACTAAATAGGAAAGCGGGAAAATTAAAGTCCAAACAAAAACTCTAAGCGGTGAGGTACTAGTAGTTGGTTTAAGAGTAATTTTGGCCTCGTAGGGAACTCCATAGATCGAAATATCGGGGACCTCTAAGCTTTGTTTGTTTGCATAAGCCGGTGATTTTTTTGGTTCCCAGCCGTTTACAAATACTGAACTGTGCAGCGGGTAAATAATTTCTTCCAGGTAGTTACTTTTAAGTTGGTCTCTCACCAACTCCCCCGCCTCTTCCGGGCGAAAATTTAGTCTGTAGCTTGGAATTTTATAACCCAAAAAGTTTATTTTGAAATTTTTCTGGATCTCTGATAATACTTGCTGCCGACTACTATTGGTGTAATATCCGCGCTGGTCTGGGTTCTGAACTGTGTCTCCCGGCTCGTTGGACAATACGGCATTTGAAAGCTCTGGCAAGGAAGGAGTTGGGGCAAGCAGATACACCAGACCAAAAAAATATATTGGTAAGACTAAAAGTAGTTTCATTATTGAAAAAGTCGTGGTCGTCCTAATTTGTATTTGTATTGAGTTAGGGTTCTGTCTCCAATTTTTTTCGCTGGGACCCCGCCTACAATAGAGCTGGCATCTACATTTTTTGTAACCACGGCTCCGCCAGCGATTACGGCTCCATTACCAATTTTTACACCTGGCATAATAATAACTCTAGGACCTATGAAGCAATAATCACCAATCGTTACTGGTTCGCAGGTTGCGGTAAAAGCAGGGTCGTTTAGGTTGTGCTCAGAATTGTAAATTAGAACTTCAGAGGCAATATCTGTATGACTACCTATGGAGACCTGGTCTCGACCATCAATAAAGGCACTATTACCAATAATGGTTCCTTCACCTATGGATATGTTGCCCGGGTAATAAAAACGAGCCCCCATGTGTAAAGTTGATTTTTTCCCTATTTTTATACCCGCCATTTTATAAAATAAGTTTCTAAAAGAGTGAGATGGAACGTTACCTATTAAGGTTAAAATAAATAACTCAAAGTCGAGGAAAACGTTTTTAAAGCGATTAATTATTTTTTTTAAGGACTCCTGAAGGCTAAGCCTGTGGCCATCCTTGTCTTCAAAGAAAATGCCTCCAGTAGTAATATTTAGATTAAGTAAGTACACTTTTAAATATATTTAATAGTTGCCGAGCGGATACAACCCAATCAAATCTCTTGGCATTTTCTTTGCCATCTTTAATGATTTTATCTCTTTGTTTTGTGTTTAGGTTAAGGAGTTTTGTAAGGGCTTGGGCAATACTCTCAATTGAATTTGGATCGTCGATGTAGATTGCCGACTCTCCGGCCACCTCGGGCAGTGAGCTACCATTAGAGACTACAACGGGAACACCAATAGCTTGAGCCTCAACAACCGGCATCCCAAAGCCTTCATACAAACTAGGAAGAACAAAGCCAATCGATGATTTTATTAAGGCGGGTAGATCTTCATCCGGAGCAAAGCCAATAAAATTTACTTTTTCTTCTAGACCCCTTCTTTTTACGAGATCAAAAATTTGATCATAGAGCCATCCCTTTTTCCCACAGATTACTAATTTTAGGTTGGGTTTGTTGAGTAAACCATACGCCTCAATTAATCTTGAGATATTTTTTCTTGGCTGGAGAGTCCCCCAATAAAATAAATACTTGCCTTTTATGTTATATTTTTTCTTGATTTGAAGTACTTTTGTTTTGGGAACTTTTCCGTGAAAAATACTTTTATTGAATGACGGATAGACAACCTCAATTTTTTTAGGGTCAGTTTTGTATTTCTCAATAATTTCTTTTTTTGAAAACTCGGAAATGGTAATGATTTTTTTAGCTTTTTTGACCGATAGAGGTGTCCACCTGCGCAGCTGATTAATGTCATA
>CAZPFY010000039.1:0-10878 GCA_964586045.1 uncultured Pseudomonadales bacterium
GCATCGAAAAAGGGTTGTGGCTAAATGTCCATTTCCCTTCGTCCGTCTTTTCAAAAAAAGGAAATTCAATAACCCATGCATAGGCCAGTACGCCGTTTTGTTTATCTTCTTCCGTTCTTAGGTCAAATTTATCGGCACCATTTTTTTCCATAGATTCCTTGTAAGTTATTCTGGGAAATGGCTTTTCTTTTATTTTGTAACCCAAACTCTCTACAACATTGGTGATAAGTTCTTCGGCAAGATCCATAACATCATCTCGCTCGACAAATGACATCTCTATGTCGATCTGAGTATGCTCAAACCCTCTATCTGCCCGCAAATCTTCATCGCGGATAGCTCTGGCGGTTTGGAAATATCTTTCAAATCCTGCTGTCATTAGAAGCTGTTTGTATTGCTGGGGAGATTGTGGAAGCGCATAAAACTTACCCGGCTGAAGACGAGATGGTACGACAAAGTCACGGGATCCCTCAGGTGTGGATTTTGTAAGAAGAGGTGTTTCGATTTCTGTAAAATCTTTTGAAAACAAGAACTCCCTAGACCTCTTGATAAATTCACTTCTTAGTTTAAGATTTTTTTGTAATCTTTCGGTTCTTAGATCTAAATATCTATATTTCAATCTTACTGTTTCGTCGACATCAGAAGTATCTTTGTTAATTTCAAAGGGGGGCGTGATTGATTTGTTTATGATTTCAATTTTTTGGGCTTCGACCTCAACGTTTCCTGTTTCGATGTTAGTGTTCACAGTCGCGCCTTTTCTTTCTTTAACCAATCCCTCTATCTCAATAACATCCTCAACACTTAGACTTTTGCCGACGGACGCAATATCTCCCCACATGACAATCTGTATAAGCCCCGACCTGTCTCTGAGATCGATAAATACAACCTTGCCATGCTCTCTAATGGTATTTACCCAGCCCTTGAGAGTAATGGTCTTACCGATATTATTTTGACATTGGTTGGCAAGTGTGCGTTTCATAGTATGATTTTACAGCTAAACAACCAGAAGGAATTGGGACAGTCAAGCCACTAAACAGAAGGCTACATCTTGTTCACGGGAGTTATCCCCAAAACCTCCAGGCCGTTTGCCAGGGTACTCTTAACCATAAAGGTTAAAGCAAGACTGACCTCTTCGTTCTTAGAACCAATTATTTGATTCTCATTATAGTAACTATTAAAAGCTTGAGCTAGCTTGAGCAAATAGCCAACTACCGTGCTCGGAGAGTGAGACTGACACGCCTGACTGACAATGCTAGGAAAAGAATACAGTGCTCTATAAACTGATATACACTCTGATGTAAACGACAGATTTGTAAAATTAACCGCACTAGTGTCAAAGCTGGCTTTATTCAGTAGACTGCAAGCTCTGGCATGGGCGTATTGCAGGTAGACACCAGTTGCTCCATTTAACGAGACAGATTCATTAATGTTAAAAACAATGTCCTTACCGATGTTTTGTCTAAGCATACTAAACTTTATGGCACTTATTGCCAGTATTTCACACAGTTCCTTATCGTCAGAGTTATGCTCCATGACCTTTATCATCACCTCTTCAATCAACGTTTCTCCAGTCAAAACCTTACCTGTTCTGGACGACATCTTTCCTTCAGGAAGTCTTAGCATTCCATGACCAACATGGATTGTTTTTTTTGATATTTGAGGATCAAGTAACTCAATTGCTTTAAGTAACACCTTGAAGTAGTCATTCACTTCGTTTCCGGTTATTACGATTGATTGGTCATAAACAAAATCCTTATCCTTAATCTTTGCTAGACCCAATTCCTTAGCTTCGTAAGTTGGTAGGCCTTGGGAGTTAATAAAAACTCTGTCATGTAATCCATATTTTTCACCTGGGAATATAACTGCTCCATTTGACTTTTCAAATATTTTCTCAACGTTATCCAAAACAACTTCTTGGCCTAACTTTCCAGTTTCACTCTCAAAATAAAATTTTTCGAATCTTGTTCCTAATTTTTTATAAATAATATCAAATGCCTCCAAGCTGTATCTCCTACCCATTTCATACAATGTGTTAACCTGACCATCTTCCTTTGAAAAAACTAGCTTATTGATTTGTTTGATTTCTTCCTTTTCTTTATCGGTGCCATCAACGTATGCTTTTGAGCCTTGTGAATACCACCTGCCTAACATTTTTACCTTTTCTCTTAGTTCTGTGTCGGCAATGATCTCGGGTTCTGATAGCCCATTTGATATGTCATTTTTCCATGCCCAAATTGTCTTTGCTACATGCATCCCTACATCACCCTGGTAACACAGTCGATGGACATCAGCGCCAGTAAACTCATACAATCTCGACAAGCTTTCTCCGATACAGTTACTCATTAAGTGGCCAACATGAAACTCCTTAAATGGATTTGGATCTGTGAATTCAATCAGAATATTTTTATCAATATTTACTGATGATTTTCCCCAACTACCCGGATCACTTACAACCTCCTCGACACATTTGATATACAGGTTATTATTTTCGTAAAAATTAATAAACCCAGGCCCAGCCACAGACACATTTTTAATTAACTTCGACAAAATTACATCGCTTAAAATGGCATCTGTGAGGTCACCTGCAATTATGTTTGCTAGCAAGCCTGGATTCGACGGGGAATCGTCGCCACTTTTTATAAGTGGAAATATCTGCATCACAATATTTGTACTCAAAAAACCATGATCTAAACTATCCGGGACGTTAAAAAGTTGATCTTCAGAAAGAGTTGACATGTCAACCTGCTCTCCTGAATATCTTTTTTTTAATATCACCAGTAGTATTTCGAAAAGCTTTTGTTTTATCTTGATTGAGTTCATAATTAGTCAAAATCTAATAATAGTATTATATTGCATTATGCCTAACGAAACAGGACAATCATCAAAAAAGGTGGCTGTAATAGTCGTAAACTACAACATGCCAGAAAGGGCGGATGCTATCGCTGAGTACCTCAAGCAAAACATCAGCTATCCATATGACCTGTACCTGGTTGATAATGGCTCTGATCAAGTGCCACCAGCGAAGCACACAACTGTTTTCTTAAAAAATAACGTACAAACATGTCGCGGTTGGCTAGCAGGGCTCGAAGCGGCTGATAGTAACAAAGTTAAATATTTTGCCTATTGGTTTGTTATCACCAGTGCAAGATTTCTTGAGCCAAACAAAGACACACTTAGCTTGCTTATGGAAAAACTACAAAACGACAAAAATGCCGTCGCAGTCCATCCATCGCTGTCTACCCAAAGCACAACTGCATGGAAGCACTTGAAAAACCGAGGCACAAACTCCGTAAGAAGAACATGGATGATAGATAACATCGCGTCTCTGTACAGAGCTGACTGGTTTAACGAGATCGGAAGATTTGATAAAGAACTGGTATACGCTTGGGGAATCGATCTTGAAACTTGTTATCTTGCTCGACAACAAGGCAGGTCAATTTGGATTGACGACCGTGTACTGGTAGAAAAAATATCAGACATAGGTTACAAGATGAAAAGAATGGGTATGTCTTCAACAAAAAGAAAACAGCTGGCGAGACAAAATATGTTGCAGATATTAGGCAAAAAGTACGGAAAAAACTGTATAGACATGATGCTAGATGAAAAGGTTGAAAGAGCTTGGAAATAGCCACCAGGCAAAGATTATGTTCAATTTAATCTCCAGAGTATAATCTCCATATGCCAAAAGCAAAAATACTGCTAATTGACCCATTCTACAACCCTTCTACTGTTCCACCCAACTGGTCGCTCGGAATAATAGAAAGCCATCTATCAAATCTTGGCATCGAAACATCTATTGCTGATTTTGTTAATTCAGCATGCGAGGGAGAAAGTATGTCATTTTTCCTAAAACAAGAGGATGTGTTTATAGATGATATTCTAAATAAGGCTAACTCGTGCCAGTATGTTTATATAACAACTAGCTTCGGCATACCGCTCAAACAAAAGCCCGTCTTTCCTCGTGTGATCAAAATTTGTAAGCAACTTAAACATAAGTTCCCCAATATTAATATTGCCGTCGGAGGGTCAAATATAAATTATGCTAACCGAATGCTCGGAATAGATTCTTTTGAAAATATTGATTTTGGACTTATCGACAAATATATTCTCGGAGACGAAAACAATTTTATCGAATACCTATGTAACGTATCTGACGTTCCAAAAGAATCGTTAAACATAGATGCCTCTCTCAGGTGGAGTGGTTGGGATCATGATAAATATCCGAAATATTTATCTTTGTTGGCCGCTAAAGGATGTGTGTTTAACTGTTCATTTTGTTTTGAAAGTAAAATATTTGAACAGATATACAAAACTGTCCCCGTTAAACTTGTTATAGATGACATTATTTATGCCACGTCTCATCACGGTATCCACAAATATGCAATCGAAGACTCAACGTTTTTAAGCAATCCCCAACTGGAAGAATTTTGCGATGAAATTATTTCCAGAAAAATAGACATCACTTGGTCCGCGTATGCGAGAATAAACCAAATTATTAGCAGAAAGCATCTACTGCAAAAAATGAGACAGGCGGGATGTACAAGTTTGATTGTTGGTATCGAATCATCAAACAATAAAACTCTTAAAGAGGTCAAAAAGAACATAACAAGTTCGGACACAGTTGAGGCAGTAAGGCTACTTTCTGGTGCATCTATAAAAATGCAAGGGTGCTTTGTTTTGGGTTTCCCAGGTGAAACATATCAGGATATTAAAGACACTATTGATTTTGGGCTTAGCTTAAACCTACTATCATATCGCTGGCACATATATCAGCCAAACCTTTCAGATTCTTCACAAAAATATCTTGGCGATATTTTACCCAGACCAGATGACTACCTGAAAATTCAAGTAAACATCCCAGATTCGTGTATACCTGAGGCATTAGAAACTTCAACCTCACCAATTTCACTTCTCACAGAGGAACACTTTTTGATTAAATCAATACCGTACTTAGACCCTAACAATAAAATCCTCAATAAATATGGATACAACGGATTCATGTTTGGAGAAATGCTAAAGATTATTAAGAGCAAATTGCTCCAAAACTCTAGAACATTTGATGAAGAGTCAATGTACAATTTAATCTAATCTCCAGAACATGGAAACTCAAATATTCTATGTATTACTACTTATCCATTTTTGTGTTTTATCTGTTCTAGTGGTCCGATCCCTGATTAACCTTGCATATATCAAAGCAAAAACACTGAAAAAAGGCAAATCAATGGGATTGAATTGCTCTGTAATTATTCCGGCAAGAAACGAGGGTAAAAATATCGATAGGTGTCTAAAATCGATTCTTAATAGCCCAATAGATGATTTTGTGCATGAAATTATTGTAGTTGATGATTGTTCGACTGATGACACAGGTTCAATTGTTGAAAAATATTCAAGAGGTAGTCAAAAAATAAAAATCAAATTGTTGTCATCAGGAAATAATGCTTTTGCTCGACATAATCGAAAAGCAATATCTTTGCAAAAAGGAGTTGATGTCGCCACAGGAGAATGGTTATTGTTTTTAGACGCTGACGTATGGCTTGATTCTTCAGAAATCCACAATAAAATTTCTTCTTACACTTCAGACAAAAATACAATAACCTCATATATTCCAAAGCATTTCCCAGATCACTGGTGGGAAAAAGCTTGGCTGGGTCCATATTTGCTCCTTAATGCAGCTACGTACGAATTGAAGAAAATGTATGACCCATCGACAAACTATGCAATTTTGATTGGTGCTTGCTGGCTGGTAAATAAAAAAACATTTCTTGATGTTGGAGGATACAAGTCGTTATCTCATGAAATTGTTGAAGACTACGCTCTTTCTGAATTGTTTAAAAAACGCGGATATGTGATACAACTCGTTGACGGTACGGATGGTTTTTGCTTAAAAAACTACGAGAGTATCGAGAGGTTGATTTCCAGTGCGCTCAAAGGCATAACTACAATGGACATAAGCATGGCCAATCGGTTTCTTTTACTATTTGGATATACCTTGATGTCACTAATGCCAATGCTCGTTCTGGCAATAATTAGAAATTCGCTTTTCTTACCATTAGGATTGTACGTTTTTATATCTATGTTTATATATAAAATTCTAAAGAACTGGTCATCGCAGGAATGGTGGTCATATATGATCTACCCACTTGGGTATCTTCTTTTTGCATGGCTATTCATGAGGTCTATTATCGATGTGACTAGAAATGAAGTTCGTTGGAGTGGTCACACATACAAACTGAATTAAATTTTTATGACTGCTGATATATCTGTCATTATCCCCACCGGCGGAATTAATCGTGACAAATACTTAGACTCTGTTACCAAAAATTTAAGAAACACAGTAATAAGCAACAGTCTGGAGTTAATTCTTGTTGAAACTGGCGATGCTCCCCGTGTTTCGCTTGAAACAAGAAGTTTGTTTGACACATATCAATTCTCAAAAAAAGATGGCGCCTTTAATTTATCACTTGCACGTAATATTGGCGGAAAAATTAGCAATGGAAATTTGTTGGTTTTTTACGACAACGACCTCCTTTGTCAAGATGATTTTCTCATTGATATCAAAAAAAATGACTCCGTTAGGTATCAGGTCGGAACTACTTGGAATAAAGTCATTTATCTTGATATGGCCATGTCGAAGGAAATTACGACAGGAAATGCTGGTCTTAATGATGTTTCACCAAAAAATATTTTGGGGTGCTACGACAGTAGCGAGATTCACGGTGGATCAATATGGATAAATAGAAAGCTATTTTTTGCCGTTAAAGGGTTTGATGAATCGTTTGATGGTTGGGGGTGCGAAGATGATGCGTTTTGGTTAAAAGTTAGCTCCGTAACTGACTGGAAAAGTGGTTCACATTCCAAGCTATTTCATCTGTATCATGACTCTTGTGGAATAGATATAAAAAACGCAAGAAAATCAAACCCAAAATACGAATTTCATCGCCAGAGACTAGAAAAAATGTACCAATTCAAAAGAAATGATTGGCGACAATACATACGAAATATTAAGCTCTGGGGAAAGACCAGTATCCACAAAACCTAGAAAGTTTGACCGGATAAAGTCAGCGACCTTTTCTAACCTTGGTGGATTTGGAAGTAAGTGTTTTTCTGTGCGTAAATGCAAGTGAACAGGAGAATCTCAAAAAACTTAAGCCAGACTTTTACGAAAAAATAAAAAAAATGAATTGTACCGAAAGGGAATTACATGATCTAATAAAAAATGGAAAGATTAACGACTCATATTTTTTGAGTTCACTGTCTTTATATAAGGCGTATTTAGATAAATAGTTTTGTTTAACGTAAAAGACAGATGCTAATGAACAGATAGTGCCTGCGAAGCAGGCACTTTGGCCGGTAGGACAATGATGTCTCAATCTTTAAATACCCACTGATAAAATCTTCTCCCAATCAGTGGGTATTTTATGGCGAAATTGATAATTTGAGCTATATGTTGAGATAGCTTCGCCACACTCACTAGATGTGAAGTTGTGGCGAACATAAGAGCTTGCTCGTCAACTTTTCAATATCTTCTCAGAAGTTATTGAAATATTATTCCTGTCCTTCCTCTTATAATCGCTCATAACTTCGTTATGATACTTGATTATAAAGATGCGACAGCGATAGCTGGCGCTTGCTCGCAAGAGCAATTTATCCCGACCGAATCCGAATGGAGTGAGATTGCCACGGTTCGGGGCACCGAACCTCGCAATGACGATAAGGTCGGGATACAATATTGGTATCGTGCGCGTAGTGGGTTCCGCCGGAAGGCGGTGGCGAACCGCGAGACACGAAAGTGTTGAGCGGTGAGCCAATAGATTAGTAATGGTTCCGAAAATAAGTTCGAATTTCGTTATAACAGACAACACTTCGGGACAAATCGGTAGGAACGGAGTCAGTCGCCCGCGCGCCTACTAAGAGTTTATTGGGTGTGCTTCTGGAATGTCGATTTCCAATAAATCATCCGAATCTCTAAACATATACTCTTTCGTTAGTGTAATTGGTTGAACATTTTTTACTTCATGGTTAAAGATTTGCCCAATGAGATATCTAAGGTGAAGTGCCAACAAAGAACTTACGGAGATCTTTGATCCCATTGGGGAGAATTTTTCGAGAATTTTTTCACCATCTGGTTTGGTAGTCCTGACCATAGTTTCGAATGTTTGGAAGTGCGCATCACCACAGATAATTATCATTTTCTCGTTTTGTTTAAGTCTAGACAAGTAGAGGTTGACATTTTCTGCCATGAGGCCATCCCGCCAAGATAGATTATTATCTTTTACTTGTCCCCACTGATCTGGGTTTAGGTCAAAACCAAATATATTAAAACCTCTTTTTTTTAGTTCCAGAATTAGTTTTTTATGTAAGCCTGAGTATCTACCATCCAAAATAGCGGCTTTGGCTTGATCTTCTGGATTATCAATTAATCTCTGAGGTAGTTCAAATCCAATGACGGGAACTAGTTTTTGGGAGGTAACCAGGTCAACTATTTCTCTAAGAATCATGGGGTTTTCTTTTGCACCATGGATTTCTCCGATAGCAATCAATGAAGGTTTCCAAGTTTGCTGATTATTGAATCTCGAATTGTTTTTGTCAAAAGCATATGGATATTGTACAATCCTCGTATCACCTTTGGTGATGCACCCTAAACAAAAGGAGAAAAGTATGCAACAAGTCAATCTTCCCTCTGGTGACTCTGCTATACCGTTTGCCATGTTATTTGCCAGTGTGCCCCAGGTCACACACCTCATGAGTGCCAGTGCCTCGACCATTACTGAATACACCACTGACTGCACCGGCGTCCTCGATGACTCACCTGTCACTTCCAAAGACGATTAGTTTGCCACCCCAGCCAAATTGGCTGGGTTGGCGGGTGGCTGGATTTGTCAAGGGGAACAATATCTTATATAATACACGGGTACACTGAATGATCCTAAGCTCAGGAGGAGCCAATGACCGTAACAGCAGAGACTTTTGTTTTTAAAAATGAAGAAGAATTGTGGAAGATTGCCCGTAAACTGGAAGAAGTTGAGGCGCTTAACTTTGGACCTGAAGGTTTTACAGCTGACTTTATTGCTCGTGATCTTTTTAGGGTGGGAGGGGTAGCGGTTCTCCTCTTGGATGACGGTGTGGTGGTAGGTTATACCGCGGCGATGAACGCGAGAAAAGCGTATGAATGGAGTCATCATTACCGCGGGAGAAGTTTTGATGACGCTGCCTATATTAGCAACTCGTCAATTCATCCGGATTACCAACACAAAGGCTACATTTGGTTGATGATGGAAAAACTGGAAGAAGGCTTACGAGCAATGGGGTACCAGTTCCTTGATCGCGACACCAAATCGGACCTGGGATATGCTGATAAAGTTATCGCTCGCTATGGAGACCGGGTGGTGTTTGCAAAAGAACCTGAAAACACAATGTGGGGACATCAACGATATATTCGTATTAGATTGTAATTTATTATCTCGGCTTGCGTAATGCAGCCGAGTTTTTTGTGATTATGATTGTGCAAAAAATTATTTTAACAAACTAATTATTTGGAAGGAAATTCTGGCTCGGAAACAGAGAGACTCAACAAAACATGAGATAGAATAAATCCATGCGGAAAGTGAGACTAAATGAAAATTATTGTTATTTTATCCAGGGTATAAAGCCAAGGCTCCTAATACATACTGGAACCCATGGTGATGAGTACAGTGTGATAGAAAATAGTAAAAAGGGCAATTGAAAAATATGAAAGTAAACTACCTGACTTTGTTTTTGTACCCGAGGTGTCCCCAAGTGCGGTAGCTAAAAGGAAAAGACAGAACTGGGCAAATAGGGATATGAACAGATCTTTTTATAGTCATTTAGATGACCCTGAGGTCAAAGCAAATATTGAAGCCTTAAAAGATCACCACTTTGATCTATTTGTTTCGTTCCATGAAGACCATGAATTTGATAATGAGTATTATGTCTACGACGTAGGCAGTGGCAAACAGGAGAATAAACTTGTCATAAGTCATAATCAGATTTTGAAGGAGAGAGGCATTGTTCTGATGAACAGAATTGACGCACCAGAAGATCCTGATCTGGGGTTTTTGTTTGTCGATGGTTACAAGAAATTTGAATATAAAAATGACTCTGATCACGGCATCGCTGGATGGATTCTAGACACCAAGATTGCAGAAGAGTATCTAATGCCGGAAATACCCATGAAGGCAGATATAAAAACTAAGGAAATGATTGTGGAGACTTTTTTTGAAGAGATTATTCTCAAGTATTCATACAGTCGAGTGATGTAAGGGCACCTTCAAGGTCTGTCCTTGAAGGTCGTATAGCTAAGGTTTGTGCAACCCATACAAGATATAATTCGAGTATGAGAACTGAATTATTTCCTTTTGACGAAGAACCGCTATCAGTAGAGGTGCTTAATTTGATTGAAGGTGAAGTTCAAAAAAATGTTAGCACAGTAGATGATGATGCGGAAACGACAGAGTTTGCGCAGGATTACGAAAGAGACTACAAAACTCATTTATATCGATTTTTAAGCTGGATAAACAAGACTGAGCAGCCAGCAAGAATCTTATACGCAGGATCGGGATCAGATCCCTTACCAAAATTTGTTTTTGGCGAAGATAAGGTTATTCACACTAGTTTAGAACAATATAATAAAGTTGAGGACAAAAAATATTTTCCCGAACTTGGAACTGGCAATAAGGTCGTAGCAGAAAATCAACTACCTTTTCCAGAATCAAGCTTCGAAGTGGCATTGCTTCTTGGCCTACCTGAAGAAATTATCGGGGATCAAATTCCTGAAGCAACGCGAACTTTAAAACCTGGTGGTTTGATTGTGATAGGTACCCCGTAAACTAAGACAATACTGAACGACCGACAGTTACAATC
>CAZPFY010000040.1:0-10563 GCA_964586045.1 uncultured Pseudomonadales bacterium
ACAATAATTATTGTCATTCCGGACTTGATCCGGAATCTATATAAATTAGTACTTACTTGATGGATTCCCCGAGGAGATACTCGGGATCCGAGATCTGCTTTCCCGACGTTACAGCCGGGACGGGTCGTGGAAATGACAGATTTTTGTAAGCGGAGTTTTTGGTTTCGTTTTTGCCAAGCTTTATCGGGTTGTAGATTGCCACGTCGCGAATACGCTTCTCGCAATGACGTTAGGAGTGTGTGCCATGACTTGAGTATATTCTGCGATAAGTGGAAAGTTCCAAAGACATTTAGTTTAATTGATTGAAGTGATAGTTTAAGAAAGAAAAATAGATAGATTGTTCCAATTGTAATGGCAAGAAAAAGTCGGTACAGTGGTTGACCGATATTAGAAAATAAAGATAGAATTCTTTTTTTTGACTTATACATTACGCTAAAGGGTATGAAAGGGCAGGAGGGTTTAAGTCATTCTAGCTTGAGAAATGAGGTTTGGGAAGTGGCTATTTGTTGAGTTCAGAAATTGGTTGCCAAAGGTCTTGGTGTGGGACTTCATAGCCCAATGCCCAAATTGCTATCCCACCCAAATTGGCAGATTTTAAGACGTCGGTTTTAAGCTTAATTGATTGTTGATTTTCGTAGTGTATTTGTTGGATGTTTTTGCCTTTATAGTAAATTAAGTAAGGGCTTAGAGTTTGATTTGACCATTTTGCGGACAGTGAAGCGGTTTCGGGACTACTGATTAGATCTTGAATTCTTTGGTATGTTGCCAGACTACCAGTTTTGGGATATGTATTGGCGAGAAAATTTTCTGATGCTGTTTGCCACTCGTAGCCATAAAAGGGAATTCCGAGAATAATTTTGCTTGAGGGGGCAATTTTACTGATTAAAGATAGGTGTTGGAGGATGTCTTGACTGAGACAGGGACTGTCGGATTCACCTTTGCAAGTTCCAGTAAGAGGCGCGACTGGCCCAGCTTGAGTTGAAGATTTTCGATAATAGTCATATGCCATAACAATGATATTTGTTACATGAGAGTGAAGGTCTGATAGCTTCCAAAGTCGTTTTTTGCTGGCTACGTCGCCAAAGACATCGATATCTATAAAACAGCGATCAGATTTGGTTTGACATAATTCTTTTAAAGATTTTATAAACAAGGTAAAATTGTTTATGGTCAAGTCGTCTGGTTCTCCAACGTATTCAAAGTCGATATTTATACCATCGAAATTAAATTTTTGATAGACTTCAAGAACGGAGGCTATGGCGTTGGTGGAGTTTTCTTGACTGTTGATAATTGATTCGATAAGCTCTGGGTCCATAGCTGTTACGGTGAGTACTGTTTTTTGTTTTAGAAGTTTTGCTTGGTAGAGTATTTTGGCGGTAGTGTCAGAGTTTAATTTGTTCCAACCCGGTTCAAGTTCTTTGCTGTTAACTTTTTTGTTTATGGTTCCGTCGCTATTTAGGTCGATAGCAAAATAAGCGAGATGGGTTAAATAGTTTATTTGAAGAGTATCGGAATACTTGAGATTCCAATATGGTAAAAACCCATAGACGACCTTTTTGTTTTTTGTTTGTGGCTGATAGATGCTTTCGATAAAAGAAATTGGACTTACGAGTGGCAAGCTTTTTTGCCAGAAGTAATAAACAAGCGATGAGGTTAAGGCAACTCCCAAGGTAATAATTACAAATAATTTAAGGGGTGGTCGAAGCATGGTTGGTTAGATAGGACTTGGGAGTGGCAAAAAAGGTGTTCATGTTCACGTTAGTTTGTGGCCACTGAGTGTTACCCTTGTCGTTTTTTGGATAATTGCAGTCTAAGCAAAAATCTTTGGTAAAGGGGTCTGAGATAACGGTGTGCTCTTCGAGGTCTCGGTCAATGGTGGTAATGTCATTTTCGGCAATAGGCATTTTGTCGGCTCGGCTGACCCAGATAGACTTTTTGACGGGGAAAGCAGACTGACCTAAAGGCATTACTTCTTTAATAAAATATTCTGAGTGAGATTCGCATTGATTTTCTTGTTGGGCGAGTAAACCAGTTAGATTACAAACTTGATAGTTGGTGATGCCATCTGGCTTTACCAAGGGCTTGTCTTTTGTCTCTTTTAGTAGTTTTTTCATAATGTTGTTCCAGATAGGAGAAGCACCAGTTACACCGGATGCGACATAGCTCATAGAAGTATTGTCGTTGTTGCCGACCCAAGTAACAGCTAGATAATCCGGAGTGTAGCCTATTGTCCAATTATCTTTTAGATCATTGGTAGTGCCGGTTTTGACTGAAACAGTGTGTCCTGGAATTACGAGTGAGCTGTTAGTGCCAAAAGCGGCAGAGCGGGCTCCGTTATCAGCTAAAATATCGGAAATGATAAAAGTAACTTCTTTGGGTAGGGTGGTTTTTGGCTCGCTGGATGGGGTTGCTGTGTGAGAATAACTGTTTCCCCAAAAAGTTTCCCAGTCTTCAGATAAAACAGAGATAAGATTAGAAGTTTTTTCGGAGTCAAATTCTTCGAGGGTTTTACCGTCGTATGTTTGAACCTTGAGAATGGAAGCAAGTGGAACAGTAACTCCTTGGTTAGCAAAGGTACTAAAAGATTTGGCCATGTCAAACATGGTAACCTCACCTCCTCCTAAAGTTAGAGATAAGCCGTAGTTGGTAGAATCGGTCCAGGTTGATATTCCCATGGCTGAGGCAGTGGCGATGAATGATTCTGAGCCATTGAGAGCGAGTTGCTTAACGGCGGAAATATTTAGAGAGTTTGCCAAAGACTGCCTCATGGATACTGGCCCCCTAAAAGTATTGTCGTAGTTTTTTGGGCAGTACGGTTTTTGACCAACAATATTAAAGCAAGTGGGTACGTCGAGATAAACCATACTTGTGGGCCAACCTAATAGCAAACCTGTGGCGTAGTTTAGAGGCTTGATGGAACTACCTGGTTGACGGAAGGCTGTGGTTATGTTCACTTGACCATCAATCTCGTCGTCATAATAGTCTTTAGAGCCAATTAAGGAGATGATTTCGCCAGTGTTGGGCTTGGTTATTAAAGCGGCTCCGTTGCTTATTTTTAGTTTGGCAATTTTTTTTAGTTCGGCGGAGAGGGATGCTTGGAAATAATTTTGAAGGTTAAGGTCGAGTGTTGTTGTAACGATGAGACCGCCAAGATTGACTAAGTCCTCGCCGTACTTTTGGACAAGCTGGTCTCGAACCATGAGAGAAAAATGAGGCGCGTTGATAGTGATGTTTTTTTTAATAAAATTTAATTTTGTATTTTTTGCAGCTTCGTGTTGGTCTTGGTTAATATAACCATCTTCAAACATGCGACGAAGAACTTCGTGTTGACGATTGAGAGCGAGTTCTGGTTTGGCACCAAATGGAGAATAGCGTGTGGGAGATTGAGGCAAACCCGCAAGTAAGGCGGCTTCGGGAAGGGTGAGGTCTTTGGCTGATTTTCCGAAGTATGTTTGAGACGCGGTTTCGATACCGTACACTGTTCCTCCGTAAGGGGCGTGATTGAGATAAAGTTCGAGGATTTCGTCCTTGGTGTAGATAAATTCAGTAGCGATGGAAAGAATGGCCTCCTTAATTTTTCTGGAAATTGTTCTTCTACTGTCAGAAAGAATTGAGTTTTTAACAAGCTGTTGAGTAATGGTTGAGCCGCCTTCTAATCTTTTTCCTCTTAGGGTGTTGTAGGTTGCTCTGATAATGGCAACGGTGTCTAGACCAAAGTGGTGGTAAAAGTTTTTGTCTTCGATTGCAATAGTGGCGTTTTTGGCATCTTGAGAAATGTTTTGAAAAGAAACTGGGGTTCGGCGATAGTCAGAGTACACCTCATAGAGAAGTTTTTGGTTTCTGTCTAAAATTTTTGTGCTTTGAGGTGCTGGAGTTTTGGTGAGCTTGGCAGGGTTAGGGATATCTTTTAGAAGAAAGAAAAGCCAAACTAAAAATAAGGATCCAAGTACTATTGTGGCGACTTTAATATTGGGTTTAATAAACAATGATTTTAGTTTGAGGTTTTTTTCAAGACTTTTGAAAAATTCTTTTCTAGCGGATTTCATGTAGATCTAATTATATATGTTTATGATTAATCGGTTCGTGTGATAGGATGAGATTGTGAAGAAGATATTGCTATATGTATTGTACCTGCTTGTAGTTTGGGGAGGTTTTAGGTATTTTTTTAATTTTCCAGGTGCAATCGAAGAACTGTGGATTAAACCGGTTATTTGGTTGATACCTTTGTTTTGGTGGAATATCTACTTAAAAAAAGAAAGAGTTTTGTTTTTTGAAGGAGGCGCTGTTAAATCTTTACTGATGGGAGGTTTTGTTGGAATGTTTTACTGGTTGATAGTAAGACAGTCTGCCAGTTTGCCAAGTATGAATCTGGACTTGTTGGGAGTGGCCTTGGCTACATCAATAGTGGAGGAACTGGCCTTTAGTGGTTTTGTTTTGGGTTATTTGCAAAAGAAAGGTGCTTTTTCAAAAAACATGTTGGTTTTTGTTTTGGGAGGGCTGGTGGCTTTGAGCAGATTGCCGATTTTGCTATTTGACTACAAACTTCCATTTGCACAAATTATGTATGTGTGTTTGTTTGTTTTTGCTGCGTCGATGATAAATGGATTGATTAGACTAAAGAGCGGAAACGTTATTGGTTCGATTGTGGCTAGGTTTGCTTTAAACATAGCAACCTTGGTTTGATTGGGAGAAGATTTTGCGGAAATTAGCCTTAATGAGATTATTTGTATTATTTTGTGGTAGTTGAAATACCATCCGTAGTGTTTGATGATGAATAGAAACACTAGATATTGTGTTGATTATGAACTGTCCATATTGCAATAAAGAGGAGACTTCGGTGCTTGAAAGTAGGGTGCTTTCTACAGGTGATGGTATTCGGAGAAGAAGGCGGTGTTTGAAGTGTAATAAAAGGTTTACAACACACGAAAGAGTGGTAAATATTGATTTAAAAGTTATTAAGAAGAAGGGAAGGGTGGAGCAATACGATAGGGAAAAACTAATGAAGGGGGTGGTTAAGGCTTGTTATAAGAGAAATGTAAAAACTGAGATAATCGAAGATTTGGTAGATAAAATTGAGCTTAAGCTTATGAATAAAAAGACAACGGAAATTAAATCTTGCGATATTGGACGGTTAGTAATGGAGAGTTTGAAAAAGATTGATAATTTAGCATATCTTCGTTTTGCGAGTGTTTATTTGGATTTTTCTGGGTTGGCTGACTTTAAAAAGTTTGTGAACGAAATAAAAATTAGTTAATAAATATATGAAAAAAATAAAAAAAATAAAACTACAAAAACAGAAAGTCGTTGAAAAAATAACAAAAATTGTTGCCAGGGTTCCACTTCAGGTAACAAAGCGAGACGGAAGGCTGGTACCTTTTGAGATTGAAAAAATAACAAAAGCGATTGGGGCCTGCTTTATGGATATTGGTAAGCAGCCGAGTGTCAGTTTTGATGAGTTGAGTAATAGAGTGGTAAATTTGGTAGGGACTAAGTATGAAAAGCCAAACGTTGAGCAGGTCCAGGATGCTGTTGAGGTTGTACTTCAGGCGGCAGGTGAATTTGAGGCGGCAAAAAGCTATATCTTGTATCGGGCGGAACACGCAAAAATGAGAGAGCTAAGACCTGTTCCCGAGGAAGTTCAAAGAGCTTTTGCAGATAGTGATGTTTATTTTGGCAATCAAATTCAAAAGTTTCAATTTTTTGACAAATATTCTCGTTTTAATTACGATTATGGCAGGAGAGAAACTTGGCAAGAAACTGTCGATAGAGCAGTAAATTACCTAAGAGAAATTTCTGACAATGCCCTGGAAACCAGTGATTACGATAGGGTAAGAAAATCAGTATTGGAAATGAAGTCCACGCCTTCAATGCGTCTTTTGGCTATGGCAGGACCAGCAGCGAGGAGAAACAATATTGGTATTTATAACTGCTCGTATCAGCCGGTTGATAGCATTGATTCGTTTGTTGAGGCGCTTTTGATTTCAATGAATGGGTGTGGAGTTGGTTTTTCGGTAGAGAGTAAGTATGTAGAAAACCTTCCAAGAATAAAACGACAAATTGGAGGAGAGCCATTGAGTATTGTAGTTGAGGATACAACTGAGGGTTGGGCAAATGCTTTGAGGACAGGGCTTGAGGTTTGGTTCGAAGGTGGGGACATCAAATTTGATTATTCTCAATTGAGGCCAGCAGGTGCAATTTTGAGGGTTAAGGGTGGGCGATCGTCCGGACCAGAACCATTTAGAAAGATGATGGAATTTGTAAGGGAGAGGCTTTTGGTTCGACAAGGAAGTTTTCTCAGGCCAATTGATGCACACGACATAATGTGTGAGGTGGGAAACGCGGCTGTTTCTGGTGGTATGAGGAGAACAGCAATGATTTCACTTTTTGATTTTGACGATCAGGAGATGAGAAATTGTAAGGCTGGAGACTTTGAAAGAGAAAACAGCCAAAGATGGAATGCCAACAATAGTGCTGTTTGGCCTGCATCAGGATTAACCCAAATGGAAGTGGTGAAACAAATGGTGGAAATGGCTGAAAATGGACGAGGGGAACCAGGCATTTTTAATAGGCAGTCGGCTAAAAATATGAGACCCGCACGAAGGGAAGAGGCAGAATTTGGAACTAACCCTTGTGGAGAGATTATATTAAGACCTTTTCAGTTTTGTAATTTGTCAATAGCTATTGCTAGGAAGGAAGATACTTACGAATCATTGAAAGATAAGGTGGAGGTGGCAGCAATAATTGGAACAATTCAAGCAATGGCAACAAATTTTCCTGGGCTTCGTCCGCAATGGAAACAAAACTGTGAAGAGGAGAGATTGTTGGGTGTCGATATTAATGGGCAGCTTGATAGTCAGGTGGCTCAAGATCCATCGGTTCAAAGTAGACTAAGGCAGGTGGCTGTCGAGACAAATCGGGTTTACTCAGAGAAGTTGGGAATTAACCAGGCTGCTGCGGTAACTTGTGTTAAGCCGTCGGGGAACTCGTCGCAGTTGTTTAACTGTTCTTCGGGGATACACGCTAGGTGGGCATCTTATTATGTGAGAAATATTAGAGTAAGTACTCATTCACCTATTTACAAAGTATTAAAAGATGAGGGAGTGCCGATGGATCCTGAGAATGGTCAATCTGCTGATTCTGCAAATACCTGGGTGGTACATTTTCCAGTTAAAGCTCCTGAAGGAGCAAAAATAAGAAAAAGTATGAGTGCGTTGGACCAGTGTGAATATTGGTTGCAAAATAAAATAAATTGGACAGAGCACAACCCTAGTGTAACTATCACTTATTATCCTGATGAGGTAATTGGTTTGATTGACTGGGTTTGGAATCACAGAGACTTGATAGGTGGGATGGCGTTTTTACCTGCATATGATGCTGCCTACGCTCAGATGCCGTATCAAGAGATCACTAAGACTGAGTATGAAAAGCTCGCTGAAGATTTTCCGAACATAGACTTTAGTAAACTTTATCGTTATGAAGAGGAAGATTACACAAAGGCGGCACAAGAGCTAGCTTGTGTTTCCGGTGCTTGCGATATAGACTATTCTGAAGGAAAAGTTTAAGGGTGGAGGATCAAAGACTTTCTTGATACTATGGGAAGGTCTTTGATCCATTTTGTTAGCTTTTGGTAGCGATTGACAGCTGTTTAAAAAAGGTTTTTAATTTAATTAGGTAATTTTGTTTACTATCACTCTTTTGTTGAAACTGATAAGCGTTTATTTGGGTTAAAAAGGACCGATTTGAGGTGTTAATTTGCTTTGGTGAGTGTTTTGTTTTGTCGTCTAAATGTGGTTTTGATTAGACAGTAGGGAGACTTTATAGTTTTTGTTATATTTGTGTGTATTGTGTAAGTATCGAATATTGATTTGAAAATTGGTATATTAGAGTATGCCTCCAATTGGTAAAGAATTAGAACGCCCTATTGACACTCCTGAAGCTATTGCTATTAGAGAGGTGGAAAACTATATTGAGAAAGTTGAAACGAGTACTGAAAAATCCGTTTCGGATAACAAAAATTCTCAGAGCGATTTGAGTGGTGGTTCAAATGATCAAGTTGTGGCTGTGGCTCAGAAGCCAATTACGACAAACTTACCAGCTGCAAAGCCAATAGTATTACCTTTGAACGAGAGTGGTGTGGTTTTGGGATTGAAAGAAAACATTTTTAGTGGAGTTAGGTGGTTGTCGGAGTGGTGTGTCATGATGATTAAAAAGTATCCAGGACGCGTTTTTTACAGTCCGGTAACTCAACAGAATGATTGATACGACTTATTTGATTCAGTACGCGGTGGTGTTGGTGTTTGGAGTGTTGTTCGTGATGGCATCAATAATTTTTTGCTGGATGATTTTTGTGATATGGCTTAGGTTCAGAAACAGGGAAGAGGTGAGTATGAATTTTGTGCTTTTGGAGATAGCTGTTCCCAAAGATAATGAAATAAAAGTGGAGGCGGTTGAGCAGATGTTTAGCTCTTTGTACTCTTTGAAAAAAGGTGGTTTTTGGCAAAAATTTGCTGCGCAACAGCACCTATCTTTGGAAATCGTAGGCAAAAAAGAAGATATCAGATTTTACATTTCTTGCCATAAAAACAACGTTGAGTTGATTGAGAAAATGGTGGTTGGTACCTATCCCGGAACACAAGTGGTAAAGGTTGATGAATATAACGTTTTTTACAAAGACACGCGGGTAGAGTTTGCTGAGCTAGTTTTGAAAAATGAGAGCTATAAGCCACTGAAATCTTTTAAGGAAATGCCGGTTGATTTTTTGTCTTCTTTGACATCAGCTTTGGCTAAGTTTGGAGATAATGAAGCTGCGGTAGTGCAAATTATAATTTCACCTGCTGAGTCTGAGTGGTCAAAATCTGGACTTGGATATGTATCAAAACTTAAAAAGGATGAATCTGACCCCGAGAAAGCAAAATTTAAAATCAACCCACAAGAAATGGAATCTATTACTTCCAAGTGTGGTAAACAAGGATTTTTGACTAGCATTAGACTAGTTAGCATTTCTCCAAACGTTGAGACGGCAAAGGCGAATATTAGTAATTTAAAGGGTGTTTTTTCTCAGTTTAATGGTAACCAAAATAGTTTTAGTGGTAACAAAATTAAGTTTAAACATTCTTTTATGTTGGATTTTATTTATCGATATCAGAATATGTGGGGAAATAATTCTGTGTTGTCGACGGATGAGTTGGCTGCTGTTTGGCATTTGCCAAACAAAACAATTGAGACCCCGCATATTTATTGGCTGACAGCAAGAAGTGCTCCAGCAACAGGTGGATTTCCATTAGAAGGTATGCTTTTGGGTAGGTCAATTTACAGAGGACAAGAAAGGAATATATATATTGGTGAAACAGACAGAATGAAACATATGTATATTATTGGAAAAACAGGTACGGGAAAAACTGAATTTTTGAAATCAATGATTATTCAAGATATGAGAGCCGGTAGAGGACTTTGTTTTATGGAACCTCATGGAGATGGTATTGAAGAACTTTTGGAGTTGGTGCCACCAGAACGTGCAGAAGATGTTATTTTGTTTGATCCCTCGGATAAGGATAGGCCAATTGGTTTTAATCTATTGGAAGTGACAAATTACAACGAGATGTATCAGGTGGCTTCGGCAATCATTAACTTGATGTATAAGTTGTTCGATCCAAACAGAACAGGTATGGTGGGTGCAAGATTTGAGCATGCTGTTAGAAACGCAATTTTGACGGTGGGATGTGTTCCGGGAACTACTTTTGTGGAGGTAAATAGAGTATTGACGGATCCAAAGTATGTTCAGGAAATATTGCCGCTTGTAAAAGATCCGATTGTTCGTCGTTATTGGACAGACCAAATTGCTCAAACGAGTGATTTTCATAAAAGTGAAACACTGGATTATATTTCTTCTAAGTTTGGTAGATTTGTAACTAATAAAATGATTCGAAATATTATTGGTCAGGCAAAAAGTACGCTCAATTTTAGAGAGGCAATGGATAGTGGCAAGATTGTCTTTTTGAAACTTGCTAAGGGTTTGCTAGGCGAGGAGGACTCGAGCTTTTTGGGAAACCTGATAGTGCCAAAGATATTGGCGGCGGCTTTGTCTCGCCAAGAGTTACCTAAGGACCAAAGGCGTCCATTTTACTTTTACATTGATGAGTTTCAAAATTTTGCAACTCCTGATTTTGCTCAAATGTTGTCTGAGGTTAGAAAGTATGGAATGGGACTAATTATGGCTAATCAATTTGTTAGCCAGCTCGATCAACAGGTGCGCGACGCTATTTTTGGAAATACAGGAACTCAAATGACTTACAGGGTTGGTGTTCAAGACGCCTCGATACTGGGAAAGGAGTTTGAACCCGTGTTTAATGAAAATGATTTGGGAAATGTTCCCGCTCAAAATATTTATGTTAAGACGATCATAGAGGGTACTCCAGTTCCGCCATTTTCAATGAATGTGGGAAGAGATTTGAAGGCTGAGAGGGCAGGCGGGAGTGAGGAGATCTCGAGAATGGTTAAGGAACTTTCTCGCCTTAAGTTTGGAAGAGATGTTGCTGAGGTGGAGGAAGAGATTGAGAAGAGATC
>CAZPFY010000041.1:0-10381 GCA_964586045.1 uncultured Pseudomonadales bacterium
TCTTTACCTACTCATGTTTTTTTGGATAGAAAGGGTATTATTAAAGAAGTATCGGTTGGTTATTTGAGTGAACCGAATTTATTAAATAAAATTTTGAATTAAAATGTGGTACCAGTTTTTATTGGAGAACTCACACTTTGCGGTTAATCTTTTTTCTGCTTTGGCTTTTTTCTCGATTTTTTGGCTTTATTTTGATGCTTGGTTGGAAAGAAAAACTTGGAAAGAGGGGATGAAGATTTTGGGGTTACTCCTATTGTCAATTTCATTTTTGCTTCACGCGACTCTGATAGAGTCTTCAAGTTTTTCGGGTGAGATATTGTCTTCAACATTTAACGAAAAACTATCACTGTATCTTAAAAACTTTGGTTACCTGGTTTTGCTTATTGGTTTGATACTTGACCCCTTGATTGACAAACCAAAGTTGGCGATGATGGCGGTTTTGGGGTCGATTGCACCGTACTTGCTCGCACCCATTTTGGCGATGATTGTCGCCTGGATGTATCTACGTCGAGCGACGATCGGTTTGGAGAATCATACTAAGAAAGTTACTCTGGCCTTTTATTTTTTTGCTTTTTATGAGTTTTTGACCGCATTCTCGATTTTTGCAAAGAGCTCCAACGTGGATCTGTTTCGGCTAGTGGCGCCATTCGGGACTCTTTGGCTCGTGGCCCATGGACTGCTTTTGGTCGGTTCGGCTATTTTGATTGTTTGGACTTTTTATTATCTGCTGAAGCGGATTAGTACTCAGTTATTTATTATTTCGACGACGACGACACTGGTAGTTTTTTTGCTTACTACTGTTTCGTTTACTTTTTTACTTTTGAAAAATATTTCCGATGAGACTTTGGCGAGACTTCGAACGGATGTTTCGGTTTTGTCTTTTGCCTTGGACGCCAAAAAGTCCGAGGCTCTGTCGCAGGCAACAATTTTGGCACAAAATACTAAAGTGGCAGTAGCCATAGATGCAGCGGATAAAAAAACCTTATCTAATTTGGCAGAGGAGCTGCTCCTTGCTAAAAAGGTAAATAGTGTTTTGATTCTTAGTGAGTCGGGACAGGTGTTGGCTAGAGGCGAAGACAGGGAAAGAGTGGGGGATTCACTATCGAGTGACTCTCTGGTGAAGCGAGTTTTGATAGGGGAGAGTGTTTTTTCGATGACCACAAAAGATGCTGCTACTGCCCCAGTGGTATCAGTTCGGGCAGGGGTACCAATCAAGGCCGATGGTAAGGTGGTAGGAGTAGTAGTAGTGGCGATATCACTAGATAATAGTTTCTTGGATGGAATAAAAAAGGCGACCCTTCTTGAAGTGAGTGTCTATGGTGGTGAGGTGCTGGCAGCGACAACAATTTCAGATCTTCGGGGGACGACAAGACCAGTAGGAATAAAAGAGACCAATCGGGCCGTGAGAGAAAAAGTGATAACTAAAGGAGAGAGTTTTTCCGGTCAGGTCTCGATTTTGAATACCTCTTACTTTGCAGTTTATAGTCCGCTAAAGGATGTGGATGGTTCTGTGGTGGGCATGCTACTTATTGGTCGGCCAGGTGCGAGTATTTTTGCTGCTGCAAGTAGGTCCATAGAGCTGACCTTTTTGGTTACTGTCGGTCTAATTATTTTGTCCGTTTTTCCGTCTTTTTGGATTGCCAAATATATTTCTAATCAACTAGATTAAAAGAAGATGAACCTAAAACAAAAATCGTTAATTATTTCTTTGGGGACAACGCTGGCTTTGATAGTGGCAATTTTTATGGTAGTTAATGGTGTTACTTTGGTAAAGTTTCAAGAAATAGAAAATCAGAGAGTTGAGAGAAATATTCGGAGAGTTTCCGCGGTGCTAGAGGATCGCTTTTTTCAGCTAAGTTCTAAGTTGACGGACTGGACAAACTGGGATGATACTTATAAATTTTTGAATGATAAAAATGAGGAATACGTGGCTTCTAACTTGGTTGAGGAGTCGTTTAAAAACATCGGTGTGGATGAGGCATTGTTTATTGATAAAAGTGGGGGGCTGGTAGCGAGCATTATTTCCACAGGGGAGAAAGAAACTGGTTTTTCCGAAGATCTTTACTCGAGATTTTCGACTGGAAGTGCACTACTTAAAATCGATCCGAGTATCGGTTATAACCATGGAATCTTGAAGGCGAATGGCGGGCTACTACTTTTTGTGGTTCGAAATGTTTTTAAGAGTGATATAAGTGGTGAATCGAGAGGTACGGTGGTTTTTGCCAGATATCTGGATACAAAAATGCTGAATTCGGTCAAAGAGCTTACGCAATTTGAAGCTAGTATTGTGTTGTGGGATGATCCCAAGATGTCCTCGGATTTTGAGAGGGCAAAAAATAGTTATCAATCTGGAAATAAGACGACGACAGGCCTTTTGGACGATAAAACAATTTCTGGATACCTCGTAGTAGAAGATATTTATGGTAAACCTCAAGCAATAGTAAGAACCGATATCGGTCGAGATATTTCCCTTCAAGGTCGAGAGAGTATGTTCTTTTTGATAATGATCCTAGCACTTATTGGGGCGGTAATTTCGGGGGCTAATTATTGGTTTTTGGTGGGAGGAGCGCTACGAAAGATAAGTATTATGGCTTTTGATATTGATAGTTTGGGGAAAGATGGAAGACATGCAACTCGCTTGGTTGTTGGGGGAACGGGAGATGAGCTGGATAAGTTGAGACAAAAAATCAATGAGATGCTTGACTCTTTGTCGCAAAGTAAAATGGAGCTATCGGAAAAGAGCACGTTTATCGAAAAGGTGATGGATAATCTGACGATAGGAATTGCTGTAAATGAAATATCGACTGGAAAAGCAATATATATGAACGAGACATTTGAAAAAATATATGGTTGGACAAAAGACATCCTTGTTTCTGTAGATGCTTTTTTTGAGAAAGTTTACCCAGATCCAGTTTATAGAGAAGAGACTAAGAAAAGAGTTTTGACGGATATAAAGAGTGGTGATCCAGAGAGAATGCACTGGGTGAACTTGGAAGTTACAAAAAGTAATGGGGAAAAGCGCTTCGTGGAGGCAAGAAATATTCCCCTAGTAAATCAAGATTTGATGGTTTCGACAGTTATTGATGTAACTGAGACAAAAATCAGTGAAGATGAAAGGAAGAAGTACACAGAAGACCTAGAAAAATTAAACGAGACAATGGTTAATCGAGAATTGAGAATGATTCAGTTAAAAAAACAACTTGAAGAAAAAAAACATGATTAGTATGAGAGAGAAATGGCGGGAGCAACTACTGGTAACAGTCTTAGTTGTAGGAGGAATCACTTTAACCTTTTTTCCAATTGTTTATTTCTGGCAAGGAAGGTATGTGGTGGCTGTAGTTGAAGCAGTTTGTGGCTCGGTTTTGTGGCTTGCCTTGGCGACAGTAAAAATAAAACATATTTACGCTTGGCCGGCGCGGATTGGTTGGGCGGGGGTGGTGCTGGCCTTGATTGTCTTGTTATTTACCGGTGGCCTAGACGGGACAGGCTTACTATGGTGGTCGATGCTGCCGGTGACGAGCTTTGTATTGTTTCAGAAAAAGAATGGCTTGAGAGCTGTTATCTTGGGGCTTGTAATGGTATCCGCTGTTGAAATGATGAGGGCTTTGGGGTTATTGGAAGTGTATTTTGATACTAATAAAGTAGTGATGATGATGGCCTTGGTGGGAGTGGTAACGGCGATAATGTACAATTACGAAAAAATATCTGGGCAAGCCAGAGATGAGTCCTGGATGAAAGCTGATTTATTGGAGGAGAAAATGGCTGAGGAAGATCGGATGAAAAGTGAACTAAAGAGTAATTTGGAAAAGCTGGGAATTGAAAAAGAAAAACAGCAAAAAGTGAGATCGGCAATGATCAACTTGTTGGAAGATGCTAAGGAATTGGAGGGCCAGCTGGAGGTTGAAAAAAAGGGGGTGGAGAAAAAAGTAGAGATAAGAACAAAAGAACTGACAGAAACCAATACTCGCTTTCAGTCAGCTATCGACAGTACTCCCAGGATATTTGTGGTTTTGGACGTTCAGAAAAATATTGTGGTTCTGAATAATAAGCTGGAGTCTATTTTGGGAGTAAATGAGAAAAATTGGACTTTGGAAAAAATTGATAATTTGTTGGGAGACAAAATAGATCTTGTTGGGGGTGTAACTGAGGTGATCGAGACCAGGAAAGTATTTCATATGCGTGACTTTGAGTATGGTGCGAAGATTTTGAGTTTGTACATAAGTCCTCTTACCTTGGACACTGCTGGGGAAATTTTTGGAGTTTTGATGACAATTGATGATATAACCGAAAAAGTAATACTAGAACGTTCGAAAGATGAGTTTTTTTCGATTGCTTCACATGAACTGCGCACACCACTGACAGCGATCAGAGGTAACACTTCGATGATTTTGGAGTATTACGCTGATGCCTTGAAAGACCCAGAACTAAAATCTATGGTGGATGATGTGCACGACTCGAGTATTCGTCTTATCAATATCGTTAACGACTTTTTGAACGTTAGCCGGTTGGAACAAAGTAAGATGGTTTTTGACATTAAACCATTTGACATTGATGTTTTAATTCCAGAGGTAATTAAGGAATATGATGTAACGGGATCGAGACAAAAAGTAAAGATATCTTATACGCATTCAAAGCCATTGCCACCATTGGTCTTCGGGGATTCTGACAAGGTCAGACAAGTATTGATTAACTTGGTTGGGAACGCTCTAAAGTTCACACATGAGGGAGAGATAAATATCTATACAGAAGGTGTAGCCAAAATGGTTAAAGTTTTTGTTTCAGACACGGGCGAGGGAATTCCTTTGAAACAGCAAAGCCTGTTGTTCCACAAATTCCAGCAAGCTGGTTCTAGTTTGTTTACCAGAGATACTGCGGGAGGTAGTGGCTTGGGACTTTACATTTCCCGAATGATGATGGAGGGGATGAAGGGGTCGATATTTTTAGAGAAATCGGAGGAGGGGAAGGGAACAGTTTTTTCGATTAGCTTGCCAATTAGTATTCGCGAAAAGAAAATATGAAAAAAATAATAATGATGGTGCTCGTGATAATTGCGCTCGGTGTTTCTTGGTGGTATTTGCAAGAAAGAAGGGTGGAAAAAGCGCCCAATGCCTACAAAACAGAGAAAGTTAATTTGAAATTGAAGTGGCTTCACCAGGCACAATTCGCCGGAAATTATGTCGCTTTGGAAAAAGGCTTTTACAAAGATGAGGGATTGGAGGTAAATATTCAGCCGTTTTCGTATGAGGATGGAGCAATGAAGCCGGTACTAGAAGGGAGATCTGATTTTGGAATAGTGGGTGCGGAGGAGGTAATACTAGCCAGGTCTCAAAGAAGTCCGGTAAAGGCAATTGCAGTAATTTATAAGATAAATCCAGTGGCGGCATATGCTCTGAAAAGTTCCGGAATTATCAAGCCTCAGGATTTTGCGGGGAAGACAGTGGGAATTGAGAAGGGGGTAAATGTGGAGTATTTGTACAGAGTGATGATGAGAAAATTGGGAGTCGATACTAAAAATGTAAAGGAAATTTCGGTTGGATACGATGCTAAAGAGTTACTAGATGGCAGAGTAGATGTTTCGACTGGATATATTATCAACGAGCCACACTTGGCAATGGAAGCAGGAAAAGAAGTAAATACTATATTGATGGCTGACTACGGCGTAAATATGTACGCCGACGTGGTGGTAACGACGGAGGAGATGATTGAGAAACGGCCGGAGGTGGTGGAAAGATTTCTGAGGGGAACCTTGAACGGCTGGCAATACGCTATTGAGCATGAGAAGGAGGCCGTTGAAGAAACAATGAAATATGCAAAAGGGAGTACTGTTAGCCATCAGTCATATATGCTTGGTGCTTCGATCCCCTTAATAAACACGGGAAATAGCAAGTTGGGTTGGATGGAAGAGTCGGAATGGAGCCAGGCGCAAGATATATTATTTGACCAAAAAATTCTTTCGAAAAAGGTTAACGTTAAAGAGGTTTATACTCTTGAGTTTTTGCAAAAAATATATAAACAAAAATGAAAATTAGTCTAAAAAATAAGCTAATCTTGACAATTATTTTGGCGGCGGTGGCCGTGGCTGCTCTGATGGGCTATTTGTCGTTTTATTTGTTACACTTTGATTTTGAACAGAGAGTTTTTTCTCAGCTTCAAAGTGTGATGGTTCTGAAAACAAGCAGTATCGATAATTTTGTTGACGACTCCAAGAAGGAAATTGAGTATTTGGTCAGTAACAGCTTGTTAAGTAATTGGCTAATTGGATATTTCGAAGATGGCAAGAAGAATAAAGAAGATATTGTTGATTTTTATAATGAGGTGATGGCGAGTGAGGATCTTTTTTCTGATCTTTTTGTGATGGATGATCAAGGCGTGGTGATTTTGTCGACTAATTCGGTAGATGAGGGAAAAGTACGACAAAGTGAGTCGTATTTTGTAAATTCGAAAAAAGAAACTTATCTGCGTGATTTTTATTATGATACGTCCATCAATGCCCCAGTTATAGTTGTGGGGACGCCGATAAAAAATAAAGAGGGAAAGTTTTTAGGGGTGCTGGCAGGGAGGTTGAGATTGGAAATGATAAACGGTGTTATTAGAGAGAGTTCTGGTTTGGGAAAAACAGCAGAGTCTTTTTTGGTGAATAAAAACAATTTGTTAGTAACAGAGCTGACAAAAGAAGCTGGGGTTTCTTTGAAAAAAACCATTTTTACACCTCAGGTAAACAAGTGTATAACGGGAGAAAATGTTATTGGCAAAGCGATTGATTATCATGGAGACGAAGTGTATGGCAGTTATCGTTGGATTCCGGCGATCGGTTCGTGCTTAGCAACGAAAGTTGACACACAAGAAGTTTTTGCATTAATTGTCAAATTTTACTATATTTTGGCTGGGGTGACTGTAGTGGTGATTGTGATTGTTGGTGTTGTGGCCTATTATCTTGGTAAAAGAATTTTGGGCCCATTGCAAGTGCTTCAGGAGGCAGTTCAGGGAGTAAATGATGAGAACTTGGATATTCAAGTTAGTGTGGATTCTAATGATGAGATCAGTGAGTTAGCTAGGGCTTTTGAGGGGATGGCAAAAAAGCTAAAAGCTTCCTATGTGGGCTTGGAGGATAAAGTAAAAGAAAAAACATTGGCTTTGGAAACAAAGTTGGAGGAGCTAGAAAAAATGAATGAGCTTATGGTGGATAGGGAGCTAAAAATGATCGAGTTAAAAAAGAGCTTGGAGGAAATAAAAAATAGAGGTACACTATAGATATGACAAAAATATTGATCGTGGAAGACGATCCACTAATGAGCCGGATGTATCAGAAGATTTTTAAGTTTGAGGGTTTTGAAGTAGACTTTGCTTCCAACGGGGAAGAGGGTCTGGACAAGATCAGAACGACCAAGCCTACACTAGTATTGCTCGATATTATGATGCCAAAGATGAACGGTTTGGAGGTACTTGAGAAGATCAAGATAGATCCAGAAACCAAAGCTATTCCCGTTATAATGCTCACTAATTTAGCTGGGACGCAAGATGCCGAAGCAGCGCTTACAAAAGGAGCGGTGAAATATATTATCAAATCAGAGAACGAGCCCAAGCAAGTTGTGGAAATGGTAAAAGAAATTTTGTCTGGGTACACTAGAAACGAAGTACCTACAGTAGCTTAAATGGAAACAACAAACTTGGATAACGATTTGGATAGAGTGGTTTTTACAGATGATTTGCCACAGCAAGAACGACGAGGGAAAGTTTTATTTTTTTTGGGATCTATTTTGGGAATACTTTTGATTTTGGGGGTTGGGGTGATTTCTTTTTACTATGTGCGAATGGATAAAAAGGGCGAGGAAAAGGTGGTGGCGGAAGCTGTTGTAACACCTCAGACTACGGTGGTAGCCCCGCAGTTAAAAAAGGGTGAGGTTACGGTTGAGGTTTTGAATGCGAGTGGAAAAGCAGGTGAAGCTTTAAGGGTTAAAACTAAGGTTCAGTCATTGGGCTACTCGGTTGTTTCGATTGGGAATTCGGAAAAGAAACAAGTTGGTTTGGGTTTGTATTTATCTAACTCTTTGTTGGGAGTGGAGGATTTGTTGCTTGCTGATTTGCAAAAAGAATACGTCGGAATGAAATACTCTGGCGTTTTGGAAAACTCGACGGCAGCGGCGCAGATAATAATAGGGAAATAAAAAATCCCCTTGAGGGGGGATTAATTATTCATCTTTGGAGACGACATCTTTGAGTTCTTTGGCTGCTTTTTTGATTTCTTTACCCGATTCGCCAATGTTTTTGCCGAACTTGGGAAGAAGACTTCCACCAAAAAGAACTAGCAGGACGACGGCGATGATAAGAATTTCGGGCCATCCAATGTTTTTAAACATGTTTTTTTTGTATAAATTGTTAATAAGCGTGTTTTACTCTTTGTTGGGAGTATCTTTTGAAGCGGCTCTAAACTCCTTAATAGCAGAGGAGATTCCTCTAATAAGTTCGGGGAGCTTTTTGGTTCCAAAAAGGGCAATTACTACTACCGCAATAATAATAATTTCTGTTGTTCCGATGTTAAACATTAACCTTGGTCACCCCCTTTCTCTGAACTCTTGGAGGAGTCATTTTCGTCTGAATCATTTTTGTTAAAGGCGTCAGTCATGGCTTTTTCAATTTCACCCTTTGCTTTTTTTAATTCTCTTCCGGACTTACCAAGGTCTTTAGCTATATCTGGGAGTTTTTTGCCACCGAAGAGGAAGACAAGAACTAAGATGACTATAAGTATTTCGCCTGAGCCTAAATTGGTAAACATATTGTGTTATTCTGACTGGTTTAATAGTAGCGCAAGTTCAAAGAGAAATAAAGGGATAACTGTGAGTATTGTAAGCGAAATAATATCGTTTGGGGGGAGGAAAGCAGCCACAAGTATAAGGGCGGCATAAACATAGCGGCGATTTTTGGCAATTGTTTGTTTTTTAATTATTTTGAGTTTGATAAGAATAGTCATAATTACCGGAAGTTCAAAGATTATGCCAAGGCAAACTCCCATAATAATGGTTTGAGAAAAGAAATGGCTAATGTCCCAGATGTTACCGACATTAAAGCTGACGGCGGTTTGGGAGAAAATGGAGATAACAAACTGCATGACGTAAATACCAAAACCAAAGCCAAGAACAAAAAGAAAAAGAGCAATGGGAACCATGCTTAAAATTTGTTTGTATTCTTTGGGGGCAAGGGCTGGTTTGAGAAAATGAAGAATATAGTAGATGAGAAGGGGGATGGCGACGACGACACCGGTAGCTAGGCCGGTGTTGACGGCGAGATCAAAAAATTGATAAGGCGAAGTGAGGACCATGGAGATGCCCTTTAAGTTAAAAAGGCCCAAAATTAAGCCAAGAATTTTTTGGTAATAAATAAAGCCAATAACCCCAGAAGCAAAAATAGTAATAACCAGAGTAAAAAGTTTTTTTTGAATTTCCTGAAGATAGGGGAGGTATTTTTTGGTTAGTTCTTCGATGGGGGATTCTTCTTGAGTGGGCACAAACTTAATATACCAGTTTTTCGGTTGGTCGGTTTATCGGTTTGTCTGTGAGTCGGCGAGGTCGGCTAAGTCAGCATGCTTCGCTGTTGGCAATTCAGATAACCAGAATACTCGGAGGACTCGGATCGTAATCAGGAGGACCTTCAAGGTCTGTCTTTGAAGGTGGGAGATTGTGCCTGGTGGGGTTGATTTTGGGGAAGGTATCCTATAGAATATGGATAGAAATTTAATAACTTACTTTTGGAGGAAAAATGGGCGCTGTTTGGTTTGCTATTGGTGTGATAGTTGTGAGTGTTGGCTATATGATTTGGGATGGGACAAAGAATCAGAGAGAATGGTCAAAAAACTTTCGAAAGGCCAAAAAGAAAGTCGCTGATCTTGGCTTTAAGCTTTCTGCTTATGGAGATTACGCCCTGATAAAAGAGGGTGAAGTGCTTTTAGCTTTTCAAGATGACAATAAGGATGTCGTCACTGAACAGCTTGCCAGTTTTGAGATCATTCCATTTGGAGATCAGATCACTTTGTTTGTCCACAAGTCTGGGAATGTTGCTTTTATGACAACTAATAAAGGGATAAAAGTATCAAGTTTCGTTTTTGAAAAGTAAGCAGTGGAGGCACTCCGGTTGGGGTGTCTTTTTTTATGCCGTTGAGTTGCGTCGGTTTCGAGTTTAAGTAACAATAACGGTTGGTTTTTCCGGCGAAAATTACGTTTTCCACTCATCCCATAATTTCTTTAAATCTTGTTTGGTTTTTGTTCTGGTAAAAGAGAGATACCAGAAGAGAAAGAAACTTGTTGGGGAGTTTTCATGCCACGGTGATTTCCTAGGAATCTCTTGGCTTGTGAGTTAACTCCTTCAATGGAGTTGTTGGTACTGGGAA
>CAZPFY010000042.1:0-10338 GCA_964586045.1 uncultured Pseudomonadales bacterium
ATTTGCTAAAGAATTCAATTATGGTTACAAACAAGCAGTCCAACTAATCAAAGATAACCCCGCCCAAACAGTGCTGTTCACCGATGTCCTAGGACAGCCGTATATTTATTATCTTTTCTACACTCAATACGACCCAAGCCTATATCAAAAAAATAATGACTTTACCGATGGGGGACTAGATGTTGGCAAAGTTGGAGTTATTGGAAACGTTCAATTTCATCAGTTTGGAGTCAGCGAACTAGATCGCATGAAAGACACCTTGTTCGTTGGTTCTGAAGGCAACATTGATAATCGTTATGACATTGCCGGAGACAATGTTAGTCTTTTTAAACAAATTGAAACTCCAGATCACAAAATAATATTTCGCGTCCTAAAAACCAAAACAGAATGAAAAAACATCTTTACATTATTTTGATATTGATACTCGCTTCGGTTTTGCGTCTTTATGCTTTAGATAAGTATCCCGCAGGGTTAAATTCAGACGAAGCGGCTATTGGCTACAACGCTTGGTCGCTAATAGAGACAGGTAAAGATGAACACTCTGCCTCTTGGCCATTAGTTTTTCGTTCCTTCGATGACTATAAACCCCCGGTTTATTTTTACCTTGTACTTCCGTTTGTCAAAATGTTCGGTTTAAATATTTGGTCTGTTCGGTTACCATCCGCCCTTCTCGGTATTACCTCAATTTATCTTCTCTATTTAATTGTTCAAAGATTTCTTGTCATTCCTGCGAAGTCAGGAATCCATCAAATAACACAACATTCAACCAATCTCGCCCTAATATCAGCCTTAGTACTCGCCACCTCTCCTTGGCATCTTCAATTCTCTCGTGGTGGATGGGAAGTAAACGCGGCCTTATTTTTTATTTTGCTTGGCATTTATGGTTTTTTTCGAGGATTAGAAAATCCCAAGTTTCTCTATTTGTTTGTTGTATCGTTTGCTACCAGCCTTTATACCTATCATTCTGCTAGACTAATTAGCCCCTTGTTGGCTTTAGCTTTAGTAGTTATTTACTGGAAACAACTATTTGTCATCAAAACCAAACTCCTAATTTTTGCAACAGTACTTGGTTTACTACTCTCTCTTCCTTTAGCTTTTCAAATGCTGTCCAAAGAGGGTCAATCCCGTTTTACTGGGGTCTCTGTTTTTTCCGACTCTGGACCCTTGTGGCAAGCACTAGAGGCAAGGCGAGAACATCCGGCAGGGTTATATGTTCGACTAATTCACAATCAGTACTTAACTTACGGTTTGCGTTTCACCAAAAATTATCTTTCCCACTTTTCTCCTCGCTTTTTGTATATAAATGGCGATGAAATAGCCCGCAGCCGGGTTCCGGATATGGGGCAAGGCCTTTTATTTCTTTTTCCTCTTTTTTTAGTCGGACTATTAAATCTTCTGAAGTTAGATTTCAAATGGAAAAAAATTGTTCTTTTTTGGTTTCTTATTTCTCCTTTAGCAGCAGCCTTAACCTTTCAGTCCCCTCACGCCTTAAGAGCCCAAAACATGGTCATCCCCTTAAGCATTATTACTGCTCTTGGCATTGTAGGGTTTTTTGAATTTATCAAAAAAAACAAATTGCTATACAAAATTTTGATTTTTAGCATTTTTGGTTTTTTGAGTTTTTATTCTGTTGCTCAATATCTCCATCAGTACTACGTTCATTATCCCAAAGAGCTCCCCTTTGCTTGGCAATATGGTTTTGAGGATATAGCCAGCTATGTTCAAAAGCATTATTCGGAATACGACAAATTTATAATTACTGACCGTTATGATCAACCCTATATTCTCATGGCCTTTTTCCTGCAATACCCTCCCGCTAAGCTTCAGTCCCAAATGAAAATGACTCCCAGAGATAAATTTGGTTTTTCAACCTTAAATAGTTTTGATAAATTTGTTTTCAAAACCATCAATTATGATCTGGACAAAAACTCACCGAACACTCTTATAATTGCTTCGATGGACGAAGGGGTCGACGATAAAAAAGTTATTGACATCATTCTCGATCCTGCCGGCCTCCCCATGTACAAAATTATCTCAACTTCTACTGTCATTGCGAGGAGTACTAACGACGCGGTAATCTATACCAATCAAAACCGATGAAAAACAAAATACAAACAATCTCCATTACCATGGCCTCGTACAACAATGAGGACAGTATTGCAGCTTGTCTTGATTCTGTTAAGGATTGGGCGAATGAAATAATTGTTGTCGATGGTTACTCTACCGACAAGACCGTTGAAATCGCCAAAAAATATGGAGCAAAAGTCCTACTTAGGGAAAACAACCCCATCTTTCATGTTCAAAAACAAATAGGAAACGATGAAGCAAAATCAGACTGGGTGTTACAAATGGATACAGACGAAATTGTCTCGCCAGAGATGGCCAAAGAAATTCAAGAACTGCTTAATGATAAATCTTTTGGTTATACCAGCTGGATATCACCACTGAAGCTTTTTGTAAATAAATTCATCAATGTTTTCCCGGAGCCCAAAAAGCTAAGCCTCCCAGCCGCTGCATACTGGCTCCCTCGAAAAAACTTTTTTCTCGGCAGATACCTGAAACACACTGGTCAGTATCCTGATCCGGTTATTCGCCTGTTCCAAAAATGCAAAGCTTATCTTCCCGCCAAAAGCGTACACGAACAGATGTCGGTAAATGGCGAAATTGGCTGGCTTAGGACAGACTTGTTGCATATTGCCAGTCCAAACTTTGCTCGTTACTTGCTAAGGGAAGATCGTTACTCAAGTCTCACCGCCAAAGAACTAAAAGTAAAAAAAGTAAAGATCAATTTCTTTAATACCTTAAACTATCTATTTTTTAAGCCAGCTAAGACATTTATTGTCATTTACTTTCGATATCGTGGTTTTTTAGACGGCTTTCCTGGGTTTGTTTTTTCTTTGTATTCTGGCCTCCATTTTGCCTTTTCCTATATGAAACTTTTTGAAATCTACAAAAAGGAAGATCTCGCTATAAAATAGGCAAAGAGCTATAATTTCAAAGAATGAACAAAGACATTAAGGTTCAGCTTGTATTTCATGACCAGTCCAAGGGGAGGGGGGTTGGGGTGTATGGATCAAACCTTTTGGAGTCATTAAAAAAAATAAAAGGTGTAAAAATAGTTGATTCTAACCCAGACATTATCCATTACACTTTTTTTGATTTGTTTTATCCCACACTGAAAATAAACCCCCATGTTCCAAACATCGTAACTGTTCACGATGTGACCCCCTTGGTTTTAGCTGAAAAGTATCCTAAAGGAGTCAGAAGTACCATTGGGCTATTCCGACAATGGCACCAACTAAAAAAAGCCGCAGCCATAATTACTGATTCAGAATGTTCGAGGAAAGATATCTCCAAAATACTCAGAATAGACGAATCAAAAGTCTTTGTTACCCTCTTGGCAGCCAATAGTCTCTACCGCAAAAAAGTTGGAGATGACGCAAAAAATAAAATTATTAACAAGTACAACTTACCAGATAAATTTATTCTTACTGTCGCTGGCGGTCCTAATCCCAACAAAAATCTACCCAATTTAGCCGAAGTTACAGAAAGAATGAATATCCCATTGGTAATTGTTGGGGGAGGCATAAACCAAAAACTTATTAAACCGGTTGCCCCAGAACTAATCGACCTGGTCAGGTTGGAGGTGTATCAACACATAATAAGGCTCGATAGCGTTCCCAATGAAGAGCTTTTGGTTATCTATAATCTTGCTACAGCCTACGTTCAAGCCTCTTTGTATGAAGGCTTTGGAATTCCGCTTTTAGAAGCCATGGTTGCAGAATGTCCCATTATTAGCTCCAAAACTTCAAGTTTGCCAGAAATTTACCATCCAGACACCATAACTTTTTCTCCAAAAAGCTTAAAATCGATGGAGAAAGCCATAAGTAAATTTTTAAAACTTACATCTCCGCAGAAGAAGTTATATATACAAAATAACAAAGAAAGATCAGGTTTTTTTTCCTGGTCAAAAACCGCTAGTGAAACAGTTGCTCTTTACCGCAAAATATATGAAAATAACATCTCTTCTTAAAACACTACTTACTTGGAGGTTATTATTATTGGTTGTAACCATTTTGTTTGTTTCAGCAACAAAAAGCCTTGTTGTTTTTTCAAACTTCGACGGAATTCGCTATCTTAATATTGCCAAAGAAGGTTATGGTACTCCCCATACTTTCTATAGTTATTCGTTATTTCCTTTGTACCCACTACTAATAAAATTCTTCTCTCCCTTATTTGGTTATTTATTTTCTGGAATATTTTTATCTCATCTTTTTGCCTTAGCTAGCTTTTTTGTTTTTCAAAAACTAGCTCTTATCGATTACCCCAAACCTGTTGTTTTTTGGGCAACTCTATTGTTACTTTGTTTTCCAGGATCCTTTTTCTTAATCTCTGTTTATTCGGAGTCGCTATTTTTACTCTTGAGTCTTTGTGCTGTTTATTTTGCCCGAAAAAAACAATACTTACCTTCCGCTATTATCGCTTTTTTGGCCTGCTACACTCGCCCAGCCGGAGTTTTTTTATGGTTTGCTTTGCTGATAGAGTACTATTTAGATCATAAAAATAATATTAAGAAATTATTTAAAATCGAAACTCTAACCCTTCTTGTTCCACCACTGGGCTTAATATATTATTTAAACTATCTTCAGGTATATACCAGCAGTTTTTTAAATTTTTTACCTTCTATTCCAACCAAGTTTGTTTTTTTACACCAAGTTATTTTTCGCTACCTTAAAATGCTAATTTTTATTGATCACCAAAGCCCCCTTTTTTGGGTAATCCTCACAGAGTTTTTGCTTGGCTTTTTAGCTATCTATTTACTTGTTGTATCTTATAACAAGTTAAGGTCTTCATACTGGATTTATCTATTCTTGTCGTTTTTTATTCCTACTCTTTGGGGGAGCTTTTCTGGACTGTTGCGGTTCCTTTTGGTCGCCTTTCCACTTTTTTTCATTTTTGGAGAAATAATCGAACGTCAGCATCCCTATATTCAAAAGCTTTACTTTTTTGTTTCCAGCATCCTCCTCATAGTTAATTTTGACCTTTTTCTAAACGGTATTTTTGTCGGTTAAAAATGATAAAAAAGATCTTAGCCCAAAATACAGTTCAATTTCGCACAAGCCTACTTTATTATGTCGGTAACTTCTTACTAAATTTTTTCCGTTATCTTTTTCACCTTATTTTGCTTCGTCTTTTAACCCCTCCAGAATACGGTGAGTTTTTATCTTATCTCTCATTTATGTATCTACTGGCTGTCCCAACAGGCACCATCGCCAATGTAGTTACAAAATTTATTGCTGACTACAAAGGTAAAAAAGATACCGATTCAATTAATGTCTTTTTTTACTACTTAGTAAAAAAAACAGCCCCAATTGGATTATTTGTTGGTCTCTCATTTGTCGTTTTTAGCTCTCCCTTGGCAACAATTTTTAAGGCTCACCCCCTTGCCTTTATTATTTTAGGCGTTAGTACCTTTATTACCTTATTCCAAACCATAACCTCCTCTTACTTGTTCGGTTTTCAAAAATACTTAATCCAGACAATTTTGGGGTTTGTAAACGTTGTCCTTACAGTGGTCTCAGCCATCCTTTTTATTAATTTGGGTTTTGGAGCAACCGGAGCAGTTTTAGGCCAAATTATTTCCGGAATTTTCGTAACAATCGCAACTCTTTACCTTGTTAAAGATTCTATTTACCCAATGGTCAAATCAGCCAAAATAAAAACTCCACTTTTAAAGAATTTTGCTTTGTACTCTTTTATTTACAGCTTGGGAACCATGTCTTTGATGTCCGTTGATATCCTCATTGTTAGGGCCCTTTTTAATACTCATACCTCTGGGTTATATTCCTCGCTTTCAATTCTGGGCAGAATGATCCTTTTTGGACTGACACCAATAATAAACCTAGTTTTACCCATGGTATCTCTTCGCCACTCTCAAAAAATTGAGACAAAGCCCATCTTTTTTAAACTGGGACTAAGTATTTCAGTTTTAGGTTTCTTGGGATCTTTTGTCTTTCTCTTTTACCCCAAAACAATAGTTTCCTTATTGTCTGGAGTAGAGTATCTATCTGTTAGTCACCTCTTACCAATTTTTGCCTTCAGTATGGTCTTCTTTGCTTTTTCTCAGTTTATCTTGTCCTACCTTATGGCCACGGGACGAGAGAAATCAAACTTCATTCTTTTAGCCATCACCATTATCCAACCCATAGGGCTATATCTATTTGGTCATTCGCTCGAACTGGTATCCTGGATAAACTTAATTATCTATTTTGTTTTGTTCCTATCTCTCTCAATCTATGCGCTAAACGCAGATAAAACTAAGATAAAATCCATATATGACCAAGCAATATAAAACCCAAAAGCACGACTCTGATCTGCTTTCGGTTATCGTGCCCGCCTTTAACTGTAAAACAATTAGCCAAGACTTAAAGGTTATTGCTCATTACTTAAACGCCTTAAATAGACCGTGGGAAATTATCTGTGTTGTTGATGGTTTGGAAAACAAAAGGGATCGAACTTTTCTGCTCGCCCAAAAGAATAAATCAGAGAACATTAAAATTATTACTTACAAGGACAATAGGGGGAAAGGTTACGCCATCCGTTTCGGTATGGCAAGGGCAAGAGGTGGAATTATTGCCTTTATCGATGCCGGAGGAGATCTAAATGCGGCAGGAATCGGTTTGGCCCTAGAACATATGAAGTGGTACAACGCCGACATCATAATTGGTAGTAAAAGGCACCGGGCAAGCAAAGTTTCTTATCCCTGGCAGCGAACAGTTTTATCTTTTATTGTTCAAAAAATGACTCGCTTCTTTTTTGGTTTAAATGTCTCGGATACCCAAACCGGTTTAAAGGTTTTTAAACGTGAGGTTTTGGTAAAAATATTACCAAGGTTAATGGTAAAACGTTGGGCTTTTGACCTGGAGATGCTGGCTGTCGCCAATCGGCTTGGTTACAAACGTATATACGAGTCACCGGTAGAGATAATTCACAACTTTTCAAGTAACGTTGGCCTTAAATCTGTTCAAAACTTTGCGGTTGATTATTTGGCTATTCTTTACCGAATCTATGTACTCCATTACTACGAAGACTCGTACCAGGACCGTTGGCAAGGAGACAAGGCTCTTAAACTAAAATACAAATAACATGACTCTACCCTTAGTAAGCATTATCGTAATTGATTATAAAGACGATAATCCGTACTTAATCGAGTGTCTGAACGCAATTAAGAGGCAATCTTATAAAAACTACGAAATAATCTTAGTTACTGATTATCCCAATAAAATATCTTCGTCTGGTATAAAAAAGAAGCATTATGGCAAATATGTCGGACCTGCTCAAAAACGGGATGATGGGGCAAAACTGGCCAAAGGTAAAATTGTTGTCTTTTTGGATGACGATGCTTACCCATCTGAAACTTGGTTAAGGGAAATTGTCAGCGAATTAAAAAACAATGACATTGTCGCTGTCGGAGGTCCTGGTATTACCCCTCCCAATGTTAGTTGGCAAGAAGAATCGTCTGGTTGGGCCTCGGCTTCGCCGATGGGCTCAGGCAAATATCTCTATCGCTTTTTACCCGACAAAAAGCAGTATGTAGATGATTATCCATCCATGAACCTTGCCGTTCTTAAAAAGGACTTTTTGGCCGTCGGAGGCTTTGATTCTAATTACTGGCCTGGTGAAGATACCAAGCTCTGCCTAGATCTGATAAACAAAACCAATAAAAAAATAATTTACAACCCAAAAGCAATTGTTTATCACCATCGGCGTCCAATTTTAATACCACATTTAAGGCAAAACGGTAACTTTGGTCTCCACCGAGGTTTCTTTGCTCGAGTTCTTCCTCAAACATCTCTCAAACCAATCTACTTTCTCCCTTCACTTTTTCTTCTGGGATTAGCGTATATATTTATTTCATTAATTTTGTCATTCCGGACTCGATCCGGAATCTATACAAATTTTCCTATTTTTATTTTTACTCTTTATTCTTTTTACTTATATTCATTTCTTCTTTTTCTCAACTCCCTCTGGATTTTATCCCGATCAAAAAAACTAACTCAAGCGATTGTTTCTATTCCCGTTATTTTTATTACTCACCTTTGGTACGGCCTTCGCTTCTTACAAGGTTTATTATTTACTGATACACTAAACACATGAATCCAAAAGTAAAAACAGACGAAAATTTTTCAACAGGAACAAGGGAGGACGGAAACGTAATTGTCATTGACTTAAATAAGTGTATTGCCGCAGGACCATGTGCCATTGCTGCACCAGGTGTTTTTGATATTCGCCCAGAAGACGGAAAGGCCATAATCAGCAACCCTGACGGCGACACTCTCGATAAGGTTCTCGAGGCTGCTCGTTGTTGTCCTATCCTTGCTATAGCAATTAAAAACCAAGCCGGCAAACAAATCTTCCCCTAATCATAATTTAAATACTATTAACTCTGTCATTCCTGCGAAGGCAGGAATCCATTAAATAATTTCAAAATAATTCCATAAATGTTAAAAAAATCAAAATCAAAAACAAACAAAACTCTCCGTCTTGTCGTCGGGTATCCACCTATGCCATCAGATAAGGGAGTTATGCTTCTTTCTCAAAATCGTCAATTCCAATATTTTAATGCAAAGACTTATATCTACCCCATGGTTCCTGCCTACGCTGCCTCAAATGCCCAAGCCAACGGCTATAAGGTAAAGTGGATGGACGGAATAGCCGAGGAGCAAACATTTGCACAGTGGCTTACAGAATTTAAAAAATTCAAACCAGATGTTTTAATGGTTGAGACCAAGTCCCCAATTGTTAAGAAGCACTGGAAACTAATAGCCCGGCTTAAAAAAGAACTTCCTAAACTAATTACTGTTTGGGTAGGAGACCACGTTACCTTTATGCCTCAGGAGATGTTCGAAAATTCACCAGTGGATTTTATAATTACTGGAGGTGATTATGATTTTGTTATCGTCAATTTGTTAAATCACCTAACTAATGGCGAAAAGCTTGAAGGTGGTATTTGGTGGAAATTGGGAGACATAAGAATCAAAGACAAACCAGCAGAAACATTAACTGTCAAAGGAAAACTAAAAATATGTAACTCTGGTAAGCCAAGTATTGCCCACAACCTTAACGACCTTCCTTTTGTGGATCGCGACTTAACCAAATGGGAGCTATACAGCGTTTACAACGGCAACTACAAATATACCCCTGCCACTTACATGTACTCTGGTAGAGATTGTTGGTGGAACCGTTGTACCTTTTGTGTTTGGGATCATACCATTAATCCAATTGGGTCTTATCGACGCTTTACTCCGCAAAGACTATTTGATGAAGTCAAGCATGTTGTCGATAACTACCACGTTAAAGAAATCTTTGATGATGCCGGAACCTTTATGATCGGTAAACCTCTTACTGATTTTTGCAATCTCCTAATTGATTCTGGATACAATAAAAAAGTCGTTTTTGGTTGCAATATGCGCCTTAACGCTTTAAAACAAGAACACTACGACCTTATGGGTAAAGCCAATTTCCGCTTTATTCTCTATGGTATGGAATCTGCCAATCAGTACACCTTAGACCACTTGGATAAAGGCTTAAAAGTAGAACAAATAGAGGAGGGTGTCAAAATGGCCAAAAAAGGCGGCTTAGATCCTCACCTTACTATTATGATGGGCTACCCCTGGGAGACCTATGAGGATGCCCAGAATACAGTTAATTTGGCCAAAAAATGTTTCAATAAAGGTTATGTGGATACTCTTCAGGCCACCGTGGTTATTCCTTATCCAGGCACACCTCTTTGGAAAGAATGCAAAGAAAAAGGCTGGTTGCTTTCAGAAGACTACGAGGACTACGACATGCGTAAACCAGTCATGCAATGCCCCTTGTCCGAAAAGCAGGTTATGGAACTTACTCAGGATCTTTATAAGTCCTTTTTAAGCCCCAAATTTGTGCTCAGAAAGCTAGTCGAAATTAGAAATTTGGATGATATTAAGTTTCTTTTTATGGCTGGATGGCGCTTCCTTGGCCACATGATGGACTTCTCTCCCAGCCAACTAAAAAGGTAAAATCTGCTATAATACCCCATAGCACATCACAATCTATTGGAGGTATTATGAGTGGAATGAACCTGTTGTCGAGTAATTTAAGGGGTATTCTGGTTCCTATTTTGGGCGACGTGTATACCGAACCAAAAGTCAATTTTATTTTATTTGGCGCGGACGAAGTAACTCTTCGCCCATCTGATTATCAGAAACTTTTTGACTTGATCTGCACTCTGAAAACAGCTAGCGGTTTGTCAAGTACCCGTTTCTTTGAACACTTTGTGAACGACTAAGTTGTTTTTAA
>CAZPFY010000043.1:0-10114 GCA_964586045.1 uncultured Pseudomonadales bacterium
ATCTATTGGCTCACCGCTCAACACTTCGTGTCTCGCGGTTCGCCACCGCCTGCCGAAAACATCGGTTCGGACGATGGCTACCGCAGTAGCCATGACAGAAAACGCTAAAATTGTACGATTCCTATAGTATTTATTTCGTATTTAACCTATGATATCTACCGAAGATTTATACTTGATATTAATATTGTTATGTGATATATTGGGTTAAGTTACGAAAACATCTGATAAAACTGAAGTAAATTTGTTGAGTATCGGTCAAGTGGCTAAAATTTTTGGCATTCACGCCGACACGCTTAGGAACTGGGAAAGAAAGGGCATGCTTTCTCCGTTGAGAGTGGGACCACGACAAGACAGAAGATATAAACAAGAAGACATTGAGGCGGTAGTGAATAAAGATATGGGGAAAATTCTAAATGAGATAAGTGCCGACACTATCAACTTAGCGCAGTTGAAACAATTTCTTTGGAAAAGTGCTGATATACTGCGAGGAAAAATTGACAGTTCAGACTATAAAAAATATATCTTTGGACTTCTTTTTTATAAAAGAATAAGCGATGTTTGGGACGAGGAATACGAAAAAATTATGGACGAGTTCAAAGATGAATCATTAGCTGTTGCTGACTACAATCATCGTTTTCAAGTTCCAAAAGAATGCCGATGGTCTGTTATTGCTAACACTTCAGATAATATTGGTCAAAGGTTAAATGAAATTTTTGAGAAAGTAACAAATGTAAATAGCCCCAAGCTTGACAAGATATTTGACGACCTCGATTTTGCCAACAGAGACCGTTTCCCCAACGAAACTCTACAAAAATTAGTCAATCATTTTTCACAGTACAACTTTGGAAATACATACATTAGTTCTGATTTACTTGGAGACTCTTACGAGTACCTAATAAAGATGTTTGCCCAAGATGCTGGAAAGAAAGGTGGTGAGTTTTATTCGCCAAGAGAAGTCGAGAAAGTAATAATTGGAATTTTAAAACCACACCAAAAAGATCATATTTATGACCCAACTGCTGGAAGTGCAGGGTTTTTACTAGAAGCTTACAACCATCTGCGTAATAAAGCCGGCGATGACATAGCCAGAACTCTTTATTTATACGGACAAGAAATAAACATAGGTACATATGCCATCGCTAAAATCAATATGTTCTTGCATGGCTTGGATAGTGCTGATATTCGCCGAGGTGATACCTTAGCCAATCCACAATTTTTAACCGATTCTGGACAACTGCAAAAGTTTGACATTGTTGTCGCGAACCCACCCTACTCGATAAAAGACTGGGAATACGATATTTTTAGGAATGACAAGCACGGAAGAATTGACGGATTTGAATTGCCCCCACAAAAAAATGCGGACTTTGCTTTTGTTCTTCACATAATCAAATCCCTAAACACAAACGGCAGAGCAGGGATTGTTCTCCCTCATGGAGTATTATTCCGTGGAGGAGCTGAAGGAAGAATCAGAGAACAAATAATTAAATTGGATTTGCTAGAAGCCATTGTTGCTCTTCCGGCAAAGCTATTTTTTGGAACTGGTATTCCGGCAGCAATATGGATTTTGAACAAAAATAAACCGGAAAATAGGAAAAATAAAGTTCTAGTTATCGATGGAGAAAAAGACTATATGGAGGGAAAAAACCAAAACTCACTTAGAAACTCGGACATCGAAAAAATTGTAAATGCTTACGACCAGTATCAAGATATCGAGAAGTATGCCAGGGTAGTTGATGTCAAAGAGATTGAGGAGAATGAATTTAATCTAAATGTAACTAGATATATAGATAGATCCGAGGTAAGAGAAGTAATTGATGTAAAAACAGTATGGCAAGAAATTCAGAAGCTAGAAGATGAGCGACAAGAGGTTAATAAAAAAATTAGTAATTATCTAAAAGAATTGGGGTATTAAATATGTTTAAACCTAAGGCAGAAAAAATTGAAAAATTATCTAAGCTGTTTCCAAAAGAGATCAAACAACTAGAAAGCATTTTTGACAAGCCAACACATGTATATCTAGACTATTCAAACCTAATATATTGGAGTAAGAAAGTCGGTTGGCATATTGACCAAAAGCGACTCAAACAGTTGTTAGATTCTTTCACAAATATTAAATCTGTTGGTATATACAACGGAACTTTGCAAGGAAATAAAAACTCCGAACAATTTGTAAAAGACTCCCACAAATTTGGATATAAAGTGGTTACAAAACCAGTAAAAATTATGAGGATTCCGGTAGATGTATCCAGTATTGCCTCCGATTCTCCAGCAATTATCAATAATTTTATTGATAAAGCGTTAACAAGATTGTTGGATATTGAGACTATAGAGTTTTTAAACTCAAAACTTGGTGAATTAAACAAAAAAGGAACAAAGTATATTGAAAAGCGTAAGTGTAATTTTGACGTTGAAATTGGAGTAGATATGCTCCTTGACCATAAGGAGAACCACATCGACAACTTTGTGATTTGGAGCGGTGATAGCGATTTTGCAGGACCAATTGATACATTAATGAAAGACGGTAAAAAGGTGGTAATTTTTGCTACAGTTCGGAGATTATCTCCAGAGTTAGCCAGCACTGGAGCCCAAATGTTCGAAATTAAAAAGATTAGGGACTTTATTTGCTGGAACGGTGAATTATCAATTCAGGCACAAAATGTCGTCTAAAAAGCCAAAAGGACCCATTTCTGAGCCCTTAAGCCAACGTTGCTTGATCCTTTCGGATCATCTGTATAGTACCAAGATATCGACCAGATGTCAAGTCATGATGACTATTTATGCCTATTTATCGCACAAAAACCATTTAGTCTCCAATACCAAGAACCTATGACTCTAAACAGTAAAAATTGGAAAAAGGCAAAAATCGGTGATATCGCGACTATCCTTACTGGAGGAACTCCAAAAACTAATATTAAGGAATACTGGGGTGGCGATATAAACTGGATGTCGTCAGGCGAGGTGAACAAGAGAAGGATAAAATATGTCGACAAAAAAATCACAAATGAGGGACTAAACAGATCAAACGCAACAATTCTACCAATAGACACAATAATGGTAGCGCTGGCAGGCCAAGGTAAGACACGGGGAAAAGTAGCAATTCTTGAGATAGAAACCTCATGCAACCAGTCTCTAGCTGGAATAGTACCAAACAAGGAGCTTGTAAATCCTGAATATTTATACCAATACCTTAATAGCAAGTATGACCAGATTAGGAGTCTTAGTGGTGGAGATGGCAGATCCGGACTCAATTTAACCCTTATAAAAAATTTTGAAATACTGATACCTAACAGTATTGACGAGCAAAAAATAATTGCTCAGATTTTGTCTGACTTTGATGACACTATAGAAAAAACAGATCAAATAATTCAAAAATCTACTATATTCAAAAAAGCTGTACTATTTGGTTTACTTAATGAAGACTCAAGTAATTTGGTAAAGCTAAATTCAGTCACGACAAAAATTACTGACGGTACTCACAAAACACCAAAATATATAACTTCTGGGATTCCATTTCTTAGAATAAACGATTTAAGAAATCAAAACATTGACTGGAAAAACTGCAAATACATATCTCTTGATGAACACAATGACCTTATTAAGCGGTGTAAACCAGAAAAGGGAGATGTGCTTCTATCAAAAAACGGCACTATTGGAATTACCAAAGTAATTGATTGGGATAGAGAATTTAGTATTTTTGTAAGTCTCTGTTTACTGAAACCAGATGTGAAAAAAATTCTTCCAGAGTATTTGGGAGTTGTTCTGGCTTCAGAATATGTTCTAAACCAAGCACACAAAAGAAGCAAACAAGGAACCGTTACAAATTTACACTTGGAGGAAATTAGGGACTTTGATATACCACTACCAGATATCGATCGACAAAAAGAAATTGTTAAGATTTTAGTCTTGTTAGATTCAAAGCTTGAAGTCGAAAGAAAAACACAAGACTATTTACGGGAATCAATGCGAGGTATTACACAAAATATATTTGGATAAATAACATGAATCAGATTGGCAGACAATACTATTCAGCAAGGTCAGGGAAAACGAGATTTGACTTGAATACTTTCAAAGAGGCTTATCTGGGTATTTATCTTGACCTAAAACGAAAAGGTTACTTTGACCAATATTTCGGATACGAGTGTGAAGACGAGGGGCATATTTCTGGAGTTGTTGGATATGATGTCAAAAACTTTTTTTTAAGAAAGCTAAAGAAACAAAATTTGTGGCCAATTGAAGATAATATTGCACAATATACAAAAGATGATTTGTTTGATGTTATGGAGCTTGTATTTGACTGTGCTTCAAAACCGATGGAGGATAGTGCTAGAAGTCATGGGTGGAATAACCAATGTGTACACTTTGATAAGTTTGCTAAGGGACTTGGTTGGTATGAGTATCAAAATGAAGTCAACCAAATACTAAGAGATTTAGATTATGGATATGAAATAAATAGGTCCGGTGAAATTATTATACTTGGTGATCCTGGGCTAAACTCATTGATGACAGACAAAGTTAGTGACGAAAACACCAACTCCCAAGTAATTCACGCCGTAAACATATTCCGAAACAGAAATGCATCACAAAAAGATAAGGAAGATGCGGTAATAACTTTAGCTGGAATATTGGAGAGTTTAAGAAAGAAGATGTCTGGTGTTGTTACAACTAAAGATGAAAATGATCTATTTAATATTGCAAATAATTTTGGAATTCGGCACAAAAATGATAAACAGAAAACTGAGTATGATAAAGACATTTGGCTTTCGTGGATGTTTTACTACTATCTTGCCACCATACACGCAATTACTAGACTAATAAACAAAAGCAAATGAAATTTAACGAACAATATACAGTCGAGAACCATATTATCAAGTTCATTGCCGATAAGCTTGGATATGAATATATAAAACCAGAGGAATTTGGAAAACTCCGTGAGCTAGAGAACGAATACCTAATCAAATCACATCTTTTGGAGTCGATCAAAAAAATAAATCGTGTTGATGAAGATGAGGCGCTAAGTGTTTACAGAGAAATAAGAAAAATTGATACCAATGAAGGATTTTTGAATCTGTATCGTAGAGGTGTTAATTTGAAAAATCCACAAACCGGAAAAGGAAGAGACTATAAAGTAATTGACATCGAGAACATCGAAAATAATAAATTTGTTGTCACCAATCAGTTCTACTTTGAAGGGAACTTGGAGAATATCCGACCCGATATTATGATTTTTGTAAACGGAATGCCATTTGTGGATATAGAGGCAAAAAGCCCAACAGCAAACGAACTTACTGACTATTCAAAAGCGGTCGGACAAATAAAAAGGTATGAGAGGAATGCAATTAAGCTTTTCTGGCCAAACTGTTTTAATATTGCGACAGACGGAATGAAATCAGTTTATGGGGCAACCTACTCACCCGCTCAATACTTCTTATACTGGCGTGATGATGAATTAGAGAAAAAGCTCGAAGGTAATTTAGAGATGACTATATTTTCTCTACTTCAAAAAGAAAGAATTCTTGACATAGTCGCCAATTTCATAGTTTTTGAACAAACCAAGGATGGAAAAGTAAAAAAGGTATGTCGATACCAGCAGTTGAGAGCAACAAATAAAATTGTCGAGAGAGTAAAGAATAAACGAGATAAGCGAGGATTAATCTGGCACACTCAAGGATCGGGAAAGAGCCTGACCATGTTCTTTACTGCTTGGAAATTGAGGTTTGATGATGCTCTTCAAAATCCTAAAGTGTTTATTTTGGTAGATAGAATTGATTTGGATAACCAAATATTTGATACTTTTGTAAATTGTGGTGGTGAAAATGTGGTTCGAGTAACCTCAAGAGTTGATTTGGAGAAAAAAATCATGAATGATGACAGGGGTATATTTATCTCTACAATTCAAAAATTTAGTGAGCTACCAAGTGATCTGTATAATCCAAACGAAAATATAATTGTTCTGTCTGATGAGGCACATCGAGACAATGAGGGAGTGTCAACCATCAACCTAAGAGCTTCGCTAAAAAATGCCTTCTTCTTTGGGTTTACTGGGACACCGATTGATAAATTAACACTAAATACTCATAGAAATTTTGGACAAGAAGGAGAACGATATTTAGACTACTACTCAATCCAGCAAGCAATTGATGATGAGGCAACTCTTCCCGTTACTTATGAAGCAAGACTCTCCAAATTCTTTATCGATGAAGAAAAAATTGATACACAGTTCGATGAATTAACTAAGGATTTGTCAGACGAACAGAGATCTATTCTGATGAGGAAGTATGGTAAAAAAGAGGGCTTGGTTAAACTCCCAAAGCGCATGAGAGCTGTGGCACAAGACATCATTGAACATTACAAACTCTATGTAGAGCCAAACGGTTTCAAGGCTCAGGTAGTATGTTTTGACCGCGAAGCAACTGCTTTATACAAAGAGATATTTGACGAACTGTTACCTCTAGAATATTCCGAAGTCGTTTACTCGTCTGGCGATCCAAATCTTGAGACAGAAAATTTGAGGAAGTTTAATACGGAAAAGAGACAGAGGGAACAAATTGTCGAGAGATTCAAAGACCCAAATAGCCCGCTTAAGTTCCTCTTAGTATGCGACATGCTTCTGACTGGATTTGATGCACCTATTGAACAAGTAATGTATTTAGATAAGCCTCTAAGAGATCACAATTTACTTCAAGCAATAGCTAGAACAAACAGAGTTTACTCAAATAAGGGTTGTGGAAAAATTATTGATTACTACGGAATTACTAGGAATCTCTACGAAGCCTTGAACTTTGACGAGAGTGTTGTAAGTTCTGCCTTAATTGATATTGAAAAATTTAAGATAGAGTTCTCTGAATTGATTGAAGAAATTGGGAATTTGTTTGTGGGTGTAAATATCGAAGATCCATCAATGGCGAACTTTAGAAAGTGCCTAAGAATTTTTGCAGATAATGAGAGCAAACAAGATTTCTTTGTTGAAAAGTTTGCCAGATTAAAGTTACTCTTTGAAATACTCTCCCCTGACCCATTCTTAAAACCATACCTAAGAAAATTCGAGTGGTTTACTAGCTTTGGGATTGGATTTAATCGAGAATTTTCACTCGCTAGTACAGACCATGAAATGCTTGCTGAATATGGAGAAAAGATGAGGGAACTAATCAAACAGAGAATTGACTATGAAGGTATAACTAAGAACTTCAGAGAGCTTAAAGTGAACGAGTTATACATCCTTGAAAATATGTCCAAGGATGAAGAGGAGGATAAGGCAATCGCTCTGGAAAAAATGATTAAGAGTGAAATCACACTTAATTCTGAAATTAATCCCGTCTTTCAGAAGTTTTCTGAAAAATTATTAGTAATCAAAAAAGAATTTGAGCAAAATCAAATTGATCTGGCTGAAAGAATCAGACAATATTATGAATTGATTGGAGAAATTAAAGAAAAATCCGGTGAAGCCGGTCGATTGGGATTGGACATGAGAGAGTATGGAATATATTTAATATCCTCTGATTATGTAGGCGATCCAAATAGTCCTGAGTTGATTAACTTATCACACGACATTAGTTCTCGATTGACTGGACTACTTGATGGTGGCTGGCAAGATAGTTCGAAGCGGGAGGAATTTATAAAAACAGTAAAACAAATTGTCCAAGAAGTTGTTCTGAAAAACTATCGTGGCAAAATTCAAATTCAGGACTTTCCAAAATTCCTGAACAGACTTGTGGATGTGGTTGTTAAAAGGTTTTAGAATTGAACAAATTTATTTACAATTTGGAGATTTGGCGAAACCAGCTTGGATTGCTTCGTCCTCGTTACAGAACCATTGCTCACCTAAGTATTTTTCAACAACTACAGAATCGTAATAAGCACAGCTAGGATTAAGATAGAATTTTCGATCTGGACTTTTCTCATCTAAGGATCCTTTGATTTTGCATTTGGGGTTTTCAGGTTCTTTCTGATAACAATTGGGGCTAAATATACCGATTTTGTTTTGACGGGCAACTCCTCCTGTTTCTTTCATTTTTTCGATATTTTGGTCGTATGCCCGAACATACACAGCATAGCCTCCTCTGACCATGTGTAAATTTATATATGTTTCATCTTTTAGATAGACATCTGCCACAACCCTCCCATAATGATCTACTTGTAAACCAGTTAAGCGGATTTCCTTGCCCAAAATCATTTTCGTTAATTCGGCTTTGGATTCTTCGCTATAACAATTACCTAACTCTGGGGCGTTGACACCGTACAGACGTATTGGCTGGCGATTTTGAATGAAAAAAGTATCTCCGTCCACGACTTCGACTACTTTGTCGTAAACGACTGAAGAGCTACGCTGATAAAAGAAGAATAAAAATAAAGAAGGAATAATGGCAACAGAACACAAAAGAAAGGACTTCCAATGCAGGTTTTTAGCTTTGACCACTAATTAAGTATAGATCCAATGAAAGACAGAACAAATCTAGTTTTTAGAATATTAGACTATGTCTTCGTAAAGCTGGTTTAACTTTGAAGCTATCTTTATCCAGTCGTATGTTTCTCTGACGAGTTTGTTTGCGTTTTTTGCAATAGCTTGGGCTTTGTCTTTGTTTTTTAACAACTCACTTGTGAAGGTTGCCAGCTCTTTAGTGTTCTTGCCAATCAGAGCATGTTTGCCATTTTCAATAGCAATGCCTTCTGCGGCCATGGGTGTGCCGACAATCGGCGCGCCAGATGCCATTGCTTCTAAGACCTTAAGCTTTGTGCCCTTTCCGTTTCTAATTGGTGCTAGCAACACATCTGACCCTCCAAACGCAGTTCGGATGTCTTCAACATCATTATGAATAGAGACGTCTGGAAATTTACCCAAATCTAAAATCTCTTGGTTGGGATTTCTACCAACTATTTGCAATTTGGCGTCTGGTACTTTGTTTTTAATTTGTGGCCAAATATCTGTAACTAAATACTTGGCCGCCTCCAGGTTTGGCAACCATTTAAACTGGCCGACGAATAAAACAGTAGGATTTTTTGATTTTATGTGTTTGGTTTGATCAAAATGGTTAACATCCACACCATTTTCTATAACGTCTACTTTTACTTCAGGGAAGACATCGTTAATAAACTGCTTATCATCTTCAGACATGGTAGCTAGCCTACTAGCCTTCTTCCAATAGTGTTTCTCCCAGGTCTTGAGCTTCCAAATATCTAGATACATAAAGGGTTTAAGAGGGAAGAATTTAAACTCTCGAGCAAATTTCTGATACACCAAATATTCTATTGTTTGTTCGACTAAAAGAATTGGAATAGAAGTCTTCGGAATATTGGGCATGATGTAGAAAGTTTCACAGTGAATCAGATCATAGGTCTGTTTTGACAACTCCTTTCTGATCTTTTCCTTTAACGAAGGAGAATAATAGGTAGACAAAAGCAAGAACGGGTACGGGGTAAAAGCTGCTGAAATTATGTGAGCAGGTGACCAAGCTGGACGACGTTTAATAAATTCAACTTTCTGACAGTATTTCTTTAACTCTGTGAGTGATTTCTTTTCTGATTCATCGCGATAATAGCAAAAGAGGGTAATTTCATGATTTCTAGACAGGTGTTTAATGAGGTTATATGATCGAACCTGTCCACCAGATAAAGGAGGATAAGGTACGTATGGTGTTACCATCAGAATACGCATGATTATGAGTATAACAAAAATAACCCCTTTTTAAGAAATTTGGTAACTATTCCAAATTGATTCCAATCCATATTTTGGCTTTGGGCACCAATTAAGCATAGTCCAAATTAGTCGAAAGCTACTTCACCAGCTTAAGTTTCAGTTCGGAAAGCTGTTTATCAGATAATGCACTGGGGGCATCCATAACAGAGGTTTGACCTCCACCTGACATTGGAAAAGCCTGAACTTCCCTAAGATACTTTTCATTGGTAAGGTTCATAATACTTCTTTCGACTCCCAGGGCGATTCCACCATGGGGAGGAGTACCAAAACCAAAAGCGTCTAACATATGTCCTACACTTTCTTTGGTCTGATCTTCTGAGTAGCCCATGACTTTGTAAGTGGCTTTTAAGATTTCCTGCTTGTGTGCTCTGATACTACCGCCACCAGATTCGAAACCATTGCAAACCAAATCGTATTGGGTAG
>CAZPFY010000044.1:0-10031 GCA_964586045.1 uncultured Pseudomonadales bacterium
TTTTATAGATTCCGGATCAAGTCCGGAATGACAATAATTATTGTTCTATTAACAATCTCACTTCTTTCTTCCTCCATCTATACCTTTTTTAGATCCCTCCCCAATCCAAAAATTTTGGAAAATTTCCCTTCCAAACTTTCTACAAAAATACTAGATCGTAACGGCACCCTTCTTTATCAAATATATAAAGATGAAAACCGAACCGTTATCAATATAAACAATGTTCCCCAACATGTAAAAGATGCCTTTTTAGCCGCCGAAGACAAAGATTTTTACCATCATCATGGTTTTTCACTTTCGGGATTAGTTAGAGCTTTTTACAAAAACATAATTAACGAGAGAGTGGAAGGCGGATCCACAATTACTCAACAGCTAGTCAAAAATACACTATTGACTAACGAAAAAACCATAATTAGGAAGATCAAAGAATTAATTCTTTCAATAGAAGTAGAGGCTATATATAGCAAAGACAAAATATTTGAAATCTATCTTAACCAAATCGGCTTTGGAGGACCAGCCTACGGAATCCAAGAAGCATCTCAACAATACTTTAATCTAAATGCTGAGGACTTATCTGTTTCTCAAGCGGCTTTTTTAGCAGGCCTTACCCAAGCCCCTACCAAATATTCTCCTTTCGGAGAAAATCTACAACTAGGAATAGAAAGACAAAAGATCGTTCTTTTTCAAATGCTAAAAGCAAACTTTATCGATCAAGAGCAATACAATCAGGCTTTACAAGAAAACATTATTTTCAGATCTGCCAAAAACGAAATTTTAGCTCCTCATTTTGTTATGTATGTCCGGAATCAACTCATTGACCAGTTAGGTGAAAATCTAATCAACCAAGGAGGTCTCGTTATCTATACCACTCTCGATCTAGAAATTCAAAATAAAGCTCAAAAAATTATTAACGACGAAATAAAAAGTCTCACAAATTTAAAAGTTAGCAACGGTGCAGCCTTAATCACAAACCCCAATAACGGTGAAATTCTTGCCATGGTTGGCTCAAAGGACTTTTTTAATCTCAACGAAAATGGGCAAGTCAACCTTACCACATCACTACGCCAACCAGGAAGTTCCATCAAGCCACTAAACTATGCACTTGCTTTTGAAAAAGGAAAAAAACCAACAGATACTGTAGAAGATAAAGCAATATCAATAATATATCCCTCAAAAGAAACATGGAGTCCAAAAAATTATGACAACAAATTCCACGGGGTAGTTACCCTCAAACAAGCTCTTGCCAACTCATACAATATTCCGTCAGTACTTCTTCTTAAAGAAAACGGAATACAGGAGTTTGCCAAATTTGCGACAAAACTTGGAATAAGCACTTGGAATGACCCTAGTCGCTTTGGTCTGTCTATGGGACTTGGTAGCCTTGAGGTTAAAATGACCGATCTCGCTACTGCCTACTCAGCTTTTGCCAACAAAGGTATTTCAACACCATTAATTTCTATAAAAAAAGTTATTTTTCAAGATCCAAACTTGTCTTACGTTTCTCCTTGTAACATTCCAATTACACAAAAAATAGCTTCAAACAGTGTTCTTGCCGAAGAAGACAACTGCTTGGCCAGGCGTGTAATCAGCAACAAAACAGCGGACCAAATAACAGAAATCCTTAGCGACAACCAAGCTCGATCCTTAGCCTTTGGCCTAAACTCAGTTCTTAACATTAAAGGCTACAAAATCGCTGTAAAAACTGGTACAAGTAATGACTTAAGAGACAATTGGGCTATCGGTTATAACAAGGATTTTTTGGTTGCCACTTGGGTGGGCAACAATGACAGCAAACCAATGTCAAATATTGCCTCTGGAATTACTGGAGCTTCTCCAATCTGGTCCAAAATTTTTAACTCTCTATTGATTAATTCTCTCGCCTCAAATTGACGCCGCGTCATTGCGAGTTTCGGTATTCCGAACCGTGGCAATCCACTCCAATTCAAATTTTGTACTTCACAAAAAAGCCCTTCTCCTCACCAGAACTACCCTCAGTCTCCTCATAATTTTGATTTTTTGAGTTTTCGAGTTTTTGAGTTTTTACTTCTTTCCCCTCCCAAACCGCCTTAAGCCAAAAACTCGCAGTTATCAGAAGTATAAATACCATCATCCAAAAAACTACTTTTCTATCTTTTCCCTTTTCTTCTTTTGATTTTCGTTTTTTTTCCTTTTTTTTGACACCAGAAACCTCCAAATCTTCATCTTCACCAATTTCTTCCTCCACCAACAGTTTTCTATTCATTATTAACAACTACCTCAGTATTAATCAAACAAGAAGGTTGTCGACCTTCCAAACCATCTTTTAAATTATCTATCAGCACTCTTGCCATTGCCAACCTCGCTTCCACTGTCGCCGAAGCCGTATGTGGTGTCAAAATCACATTATTCATTTTCAATAAATCTTCTGGAATTTTTAACTCGTTCTCAAAAACGTCCAGGCCTGCTCCAGCAATAGACTTGTTTTTTAAAGCTTCTACCAAGTCGTCTTCTTTAACTATGCCACCTCTTGCTGTGTTAATAAACAAAGCTGTTTTTTTCATTATTAAAAATTCTTTTTTGGCAATAATGTGCTTCGTCTCAGCGTTTAGTGATAACGAAACGCTAACTACATCAGATAATTCCAAAAGTTTTTCCAGGCTATGATAAACACACTCGTTTTCTGCTTCAAACTCGTCATCTCTTGTTCTATTAAAGTAAATTACTTTCATACCAATTGACTTAGCTAGTCGCGCTGTCCACCTCCCAATTCTCCCCAAACCAATAACCCCCATTACCTTGTCTTTTACGCTAGTGCCCAAAAGTAAGTCCGGCTCCCAACCCTTATAAGAATGAGACCGAATCAAACGGTCCCCCTCCACCACCCTCCTATACAACGCAAGCGTCAAAGCTATTACCTGTTCAGCGACCGACTCTGTCAAAACTCCAGGTGTGTTTGTAATACAAATCCCTCTTTTTGTTGCAGCTTTTACATCTATATTGTCATAACCCACAGCATAATTGCTTATTATTTTTAGTTGCTTACCAGCCGCTTCCATTACTTCTTCATCAATAGTCTCTGTCAATAGTGATACAATCGCAACCGATCCAACAACTCCAGACAACAACTCATTTCTCGTTATATTTTTCCCAGGATAAACAACAACATTAAACTTCGCATCCAACTCTCTTAAATATTTCTTCAAAAAAATATGAGTCACAAAAACCTTTGGCTTCTCCATACCTCCATTTAACCATAAATAGATTACTAGAAGAGTCAGAATAATTTTTCGAAAATGCAGAAGTGAAGCAAAAACCGCACGGAACATGTACATGCGAGGCTTACCCGAGACAGTTACGCGTGAGTACGGCTTTTTGCGAACTTCGAATTAAGAAAAATTAAACCACTCCCTCCACAATCTTTAATTTTTTCTTCATCCACTTCTCCATCTCCACCTTACTCAAAAGACCAGCCTTAGATCCCATTTTTGTTACCACACTGCTTCCATTAGCAAGCCCCATCTTCAAAACATCATTATCGTTCCTATAATCAAGTAGACCACAAACAGCCCCACTAACAAAGGCATCCCCAGCCCCAGTATCGTCAACTGATTTGCTAAAAAAGGAGTTCATCTTATACCATCTATTTGTTCTCAACAGCGTTGCCCCTCGCCTTCCATCAGTCACGGTTACCACCCTGACTCCAAACTTATTTATTTCTTTTAAAATCTCTTCTTCTTTATCAAATTCTTTGTTGCTCAAAAAACTTGCTTCCGATCTATTTAAGCTCAAAAAATCTATCTTCGACAACAATCCTTTGAATCTCAATGACTCCATCTCTGCCCTACCAGGATTTATTCCCACTTTTATTCCTTTATTAAAACAAAATTCTATTAACTCCTCCAAAAGATCTATTCTGCCGCCAAGACTAGATATCTGTAACCAATCCGCACTCTCTATCATTTTCCAATCAATTTCTCTATTTTCAATTTTTACGCTTTCTCCTCGATAGGTAACAATTGATCTACCTCCAACACTATTTACTAGCACATTTGAAACCCCTGTTTTCCCTTCTCCTTTTTGCAACATAGAGGTATCAACCTGGTAAGAGTTAAGTTCTTCTTCTACAAATTTTCCCAATCTATCGCCTCCAATTCGCGTTACTAGCTTAACGGCCTGTCCAAGTCTAATTAAACCAACCGCCACATTACTTCCCCCACCACCAGTACAGACCTCAGAATCCTCAGCATCTATTTTCCCCCCCATCACTTCACACATCGCCACTCCACCATCAACTTCATGGCTTTTTAAAACTTTTAATTCTTTGGATTTTACCAAAACATCAACTACACTTGCTCCTACTACCACTATTCTTTGCATACCATTATTCTAACAAAGTAACTCCTGATAAAATAACAAAGGTATGAAACCATTTGTCCTTCTCAAGCCAAAAACAGGAAAAGAAATTCCCTTTATTATTCTCATCAGTTTTCTTTTAACCTTTATTGTTTCCCGTTTGGTAGTATTCTACGGACCGTCATCAGCATATTTGACTATAAAAGGAACTCACGTCCACCACTTAGCCTACGGAATTTGTTTATTAAGCTTAGTTGGATTCCTGAGTTTAGTTACCGAAAGAACTGAAAAAAGTAGACTTCAGCAATCTGTTTTGTATGGTATTGCACTTGGTTTATCCTTCGACGAGTTTGCTATGTGGATTCAACTAGAAGATGTCTACAAAGATCGTTCCACCTATGACGCCATTTTAGTCATTACTTTAATCATGCTCAATGTTGTTTACTTTGGCGACTTTTGGAAAAAATGGGGCCACCATCTCAAATCCCTCCTCCACAAACTCACCTCCTAAATCATAAAAACAATCTCACTCAATTTTTTCGAAATTTCAGTAGGATTTTCGTGTTGCCAAACATTCCTCCCTATCGCTATTCCCTTTGCTCCTGCCTTCATCACCCCACTTATTTCTTCTTCCAAATTTTCCCAGTCAACTTTTTTTCCACCCTGTGCCAACACTCCCGTTTTTCCCGCCGCGCGCACCACCCAATTAAAACTTTCTGGATCTCCTGTGTAGGGTACTTTAACAAAGTCTGCATTAAGTTCCAATCCAAGTCTAGCACCATACGCAACAGTATCCCTCTCAGACTCTCTACCAAGCACTTTAGAGCCTCGTGGATACATCCAAGCAATTACCTCCAGACCCTTAGAGTGAGCTTCATCTTCTATCCGGGAAAACTCAACAAGCATTTCTTCTTCATGTTCACTTCCCACATAAATCGTATAACCCACAGCACTAGCTCCCAGTTCAATTGCTTTATCCACCGTACAAAGTTGCAAAGACAGCGGTTCTTCACTATAAAAAGAAGTTTTTCCGTTTAATTTTACTATCAATGGCACATCACTTTTTTTATCGTAGTATCTCGCCGCCACTCCCTCCTGAAACACCACTCCTGTGTAATATCCATTTTTTGCTATATCCATAATGTAGCTTGGCTCTACACTTTTTTCATCAAAATCAATCGGCCCGTGTTCAAATCCTTGGTCGTAAGCCAAAATCATTACTTTGCCATTTCTTTCCAATTTACTCATTTTTGTATACTAACTTTTTTATTAAATTGATTAAATTCACACTCGTTAAACCATATTTTTGCATCAACTCATTCGGTTCCCCACTTTCTCCAAACTGATCTCTCATTCCCAACCGTATCATTGGCGTCGGACAATTTTCAGCAAGTACCTCAGCCACCGCACTCCCCAAACCACCAATTATCGAGTGTTCTTCTGCGGTAATCACTTTTCCTGTCTTTTTTGCCGACTTTACAATCGCACTTACATCTATTGGCTTTATAGTGTGAACATTAATCACCTCAACCTCAATACTTCCTGCCAATTTTTCCGCTGCTACCATTGCTTCATAAACCAAAGCTCCACAAGCAAAAACCGTTACATCTTTACCTCCTCTTAACACCTGTGCCCTTCCAATTTCAAAAGGTGTATCCTTTGTTGTAATTACCTCTCTCGCTGGTTTTGTCATTCGCATATAAATGGCACCCTTCCTTTCCACCATCGCCCAAACCATCTTTTTAACTTGCTCATAATCAGCAGGAACCAATATGGTTAAGTTTGGCAACACTCTAGTAATAGCCAAGTCATCCATGCTTTGCTGATTCGCTCCATCCACACCATTACCAAAACCACTATGTCCTCCAACAATTTTTACATTTTCATTCGCAAGGCAAACCGAAACTCGCAGTTGTCCCCAATTGTTCCCCGGGTTAAAACAAGCTATTGAATTTACAAACGGTATTTTTCCACTCATCGCCATCCCTGCTGCTACCCCCATCATATTTTGTTCTTGGATTCCCACCTCCACGAGTCTGTCGGGAAATTCATTTTTAAAACTTTCAAGTTTTAAACTATCCAGCAAATCTGCAACCAATACAATTACTTCTTTGTTTTGTTTCCCCACCTCAACAATTACCTCTCCATACCCATCTCTCATCGGCTTTTTAATTAGCTTCTCCCAATCCTCCACCAAATTCATATCTTGATTCAACATTTTGATTTTTTGAGTTTTTGATTTTTTGAGTTTTTAATCATTATTGATTCTCCCATCCAGAGTTCTCACTTTTCTAATTTCCATCAAAGCTTGAACTGTTTCACCTATTCCAGGAGATCTCCCATGCCAACTGTAATTATTTTCCATAAAATCAACGCCTTTACCCGGCGTAGTCCGCAAAACAATTGCACATGGTTTCTCGTGGACAACTTCTGTTTTTCTATAACCATCCGCTATCTCATCATAATTATGACCATCAATCTCTAAAACAAAAAACCCGAACGATTCGAGTTTTTCTTTTAGTGGGTTAAGAGGCATCACATCATCAGTAAAACCATCAATCTGAATATTATTTCTATCTATAACTACCAGCAAATTGTTTAGTTTAAATTTGCTGGCACTCATATAAGCTTCCCAAACTTGGCCTTCATTCTGTTCTCCATCTCCCATAAAACAAACTATTTTTCTGTTTTTATTATCCAGCTTATCTGCCAGTGCCATCCCCACAGCTACACTAATTCCCTGACCGAGAGGACCACTACTATTCTCTATCCCAGGCAACTTTCTTGCTACCGGGTGTCCTTGCAACCTAGTTCCCAACTTCCTCAGTGTCGCAAGTTCCTCTTTGGGAAAATATCCTGCTTCAGCCAAAGTTGCATAAAGCACTGGGCAATAGTGACCAGCAGACAAAATCAGCCTATCCCTTTCTTCACTCCAAGGATCAGTTGGATAATGTTTTAATAGTCCCCCAAAATAAAGTGTCGCAAAAAAGTCTGCCGCTCCCAAAGCTCCAGCGGGGTGGCCAGAACCTGCCTCAAGAAGCATTTTAATTATTTCCTCACGAATAACACTCGCTTTCAAACTCAAATCCATACTTTAATATTAACATCACCGACTCCACATTTTGAGTTTTCGAGTTTTTGATTTTTAGAATTTTTCTTTTATTCCATAAACGCCGTCTCTCCACTACCATTATCACTTGGATGCGCTTTGTGGCCCACCAGTTCTTCATCAAACTCTTGTAAATATTTCAATACCATTTCTGGCGTCGTCGCTATTTTATAAACCATTAGTGAGTCTGGTCGCGAATCCGCAATTCTCATATTAGCGACCAAAGCTTCCATGATTGGAAACCAAAAGTCCCCATACAAAATAAACGGTTTATGATGACCAAAATATAAGTAAGCCAGCCCCCAGGCCATACCAAACTCCGAAAGAGTCCCCGTCCCCCCATTAAATATTACATAGGCATTGCCAAGCTCCAACAACTTCATTGTTCTATCAACGTAATTATTCATAATAATTTCCTTATCGGCTTTATTGAAGTGATCTTTTCCCTCAAAATTCTCAATAAACTTAGGATAAAAGGTAGCTACCGAGGCGACCCCATTACCTTCATGGGCCCCATCGGTTGCTGCTCTCATTACCCCAGGACCACCGCCATTAACAATTTCCAAGCCATTAATCGCCAACAGCCTTGCCACATCTTTTGTTTCTTGGTACAACGGATCCTCTTCGGTACAATCTGCAAAACCAAAAAAAGTAATTGCTCTTAAGTTCTTAAATGCCATATCTAAATATTATCATCAAACCCATTGCCTGCCCGCCTAACTGCGTAGCTGTTGGCTGGGTCATTGCGCGCCAGTCCGCCTCTGGCGGAAGGAACCATAGACGACGCGGCAATCTATCCCATGTGTCATTCCGGACTTGTCCCAAGATCCCGGGTATGTCTCGGGAATCCGGAATCCAGTTATTAAACCCCCGTCAAATTAACGAGTCTCAAATATTCTTCTTCAATGTTTTCAGCTTTAAAAAGATCACTTCCCACCGCAAACTCCATTTTTCCAAAATTTCTATCTAGTTCATCCTCAGCAATTTCCTCTGCCCACTCTGCCTCAAAACACTTCTTAATATCTTTAGCGTCAATACCTCCATCTACAATTATTTTTATTCCCTTATCTATTTTTCTAATCTGTTTTATCTTTTCTAAAACTTTTACGTCAAAATCTTCTTTGCCTTGGGTTCCTAATTTAGAGCTCATCAATAATACTGCATCCAAGTTATTTATTACCTCCTCAATTCCAGTTAGTGGTGTTTCCAGAGCATATGCAAGCCCTGCTTTCAACCCCGCAAACTGCGCATCAGCAATAAAGGCCACCTTATCCGTCATTTTTTCTACCTGCCCGTAAACTGCCGTTATTCCAGCTTCCACGCACCTCTCAATCCACTCACGTGGCTCCTCCACCATCAAGTGGGCCTCAAGCTCGATCGGCAAATCAATATCTTTCAACGCTTCAGGAATTACCGTTTCCGTTGGTGCAAAACTACCGTCTATGATATCTACTTGAACCCGTTTCGCAAACCCCTTCACCTTTTCCGCTTTTTCCAAAAAGGAAGAAATATCTTTTTCTAATATGGCAGGTACTATAGTTACCATTTTTGTTCTAATTCAATAATTTTTTTAACTCTACGGACGTATTTTTCCTCCAACGAAGCGTCTGTCTTCAAAAATATCTCCACCATTTCCTTTATAGCCTCAAAGCTAACATAATCCACTGGTATAGCCAAAACATTTATATCATCATCTATCCGTCCCTTACGGACTCCTTGCAATCCAAAACCAAGTCCACAACGTACCCCCTTAAATTTATTAGCCACAATACACATTCCCAGTCCATTTCTACACAAAAGAAGACCCCTATCTGACTCACCCATCTCCAGCATCGCTTTTTTGGCATAATCCACATAGTCATCATCCCCTGATTGCTGATAGGCGCCCATATCCTCCACCACGTAATTTTTCTCCTCCAAAAAAGTTACTAACTTTTCTTTAATTTCAAACCCTCCATGATCAGCTCCTAGTATTACTCTCATACTAATATCTTACATTATTCTTATAAGTGTAAAATACTCTTATGCTTCCACTATCACATACATATGTTTCAACCAAAGCAAGTGAAATATCAACTCCATTATTAATTTTGGGCAGCATTCTCCCAGATATTGCCACCACCTCCGCCCAACAAATAGGTCGAGATGAAATCCACAACTCTCCCAAAAAATTATCTAATTTTATCAATACAAACTATCCGGAGCTAACAGACTTAGCTCTTGGAATTCGTTTACACTGTCAAGTCGATGGTGGAGCTGATTTTTATAGTGATGATTGGAAAGTGGGCTACGCCAAAATAGAAGGTGAAAAAATATCCTCTGAAGTTGCCGATTTATTGGAAATTCCCAACAGTGATATATGCATTGTTCTCGCTCACAACTTTATTGAATTAGCTGTCGATTTGCATATTTATCAAAACCACAGAGAAATTTGGAATTTATACTCTTCTAGCACCGAAAAAGTAAAAAATGATTTCCCAAAAATTGCCCAATGTCTAGGAAAATACTTAAATCTAGATTCAAATATGATTAATAATGAATTAAATAATTTAATTATGTTTCTCTCACCCCAAAACCTTACTTCCAAAGA
>CAZPFY010000045.1:0-9735 GCA_964586045.1 uncultured Pseudomonadales bacterium
GTTAAGCGAAACTTATCAATTTCAGGGTTGATGTCGGCTTCTTTTTCGATGTAAGTGTCGGTTTTGGGGATGTAGGCTTCGGGCTGGTAGTAATCGTAGTAACTAACAAAGTAACTAACGGCATTTTCCGGAAAATAATCACGAAATTCTTGGTAAAGTTGGGAGGCCAAAGTTTTGTTGTGGCACAAAACCAAAGTAGGCAACTGAGTGTTTTGGATAATGTTAGCCATGGTAAAGGTTTTGCCAGAACCAGTAACCCCGAGAAGTGTTTGGTGAGGGTTTTGTTTGCTGATGGACTCGGTAAGAGTTTTGATAGCGCTAGGTTGGTCGCCTGTGGGCTGATAGTCAGACTTGAGTTTAAATTCCATTAGGTTTATTTTCTCACAAAAAAAGCCCCCGATGTTCTGGGGGCTTGTTTGGAGGCTTAACTTTTGGAGTAATCGATCTCGACGAGATTTTGGAAATCACGTACGATGAGCTCGGCGAAGCGCTGGAGTTGGACGGGCTTGCCTTCGGCACTGATGAGTGTCAGTTTGGGATCGCGCCAGTTTCGGCGCTTTCCGACTTCGAAGCAGAATGAGGGACTGAAGAAGTTTTCTTCCCGTGCGGTCCACTCGAAGGCGATTTTGATTCGATCTTGGGGTTTATCGCAGATTCCGGGGTAGGGTTCTTTGAAGATCTCTCTGGCGATACTTACTCGGAAGTACGGTGTTTCGAACTCTCGTTCTCCGAACTCTCTGAGATAACCGGCTATTTTTCGCCAGTTTACTTTTTGGGACTTTAACTGTTTTGTTGTTGTAGCAGCCGCGGATTCGATTTTTCGGAAGCTGGCTTTGCGCCGAGCCCCTGCCTTTGCGTCTCCATCGTAGAGACGTTTTTTGATGGACCAGAGGTGGATGAATGGACTCATTTTTCTCCTGGCTTATTTTTAAAGGATGCGACTGGCTATTTTAACAAGCTATAAGATAGATGTCAACCTAATGAAAGGCGAAAGGTGAGTGTTGACATTTGGGTATTGTTTGGTTAAAGTTAATTTATGACGGTAACACTATACAAAAGACAAAGGCAAATAGTAGAGTTTATTTCCCAATTTATTCAAAAAAACGGCTATTCCCCAACCCTTTCAGAGATTGCGGTAGCTATTGGTGTTTCATCTTTAGCTACCATTCATGAGCACCTGCAAGCACTGGAGAAAAAAGGCGTTATTCGCAAGTTTGATGGTGCAATTAGAGGTATTGAGATAGTGGATAAGCCTAGTTTAGAAGGAGCCTCGATTGAATTACCAATCTTGGGTTTTATAGCTGCAGGAAGGCCAATAGAGCCACTTACCGACCCGAATGCCTCCATGAAGGTGGCCTCGTCGATGCTCTCTGGTAAAAAAAGAGCCTTTGTTCTTCAAGTAAAAGGCGACTCCATGATTGAAGAAGGAATTTTTAACTCGGACTTTGTCATTATTGAAGAATGCGCTATTGAGGCAGTAAAAGATGGTGATATTGTTGTAGCCTTGTTGGAAAACGGCTTAGCAACTCTGAAAAGATTTTTTCGAGAGAGGACCAGAGTTCGTTTGGAGCCAGCCAATTCCACCATGTCCCCTATTTTTGCTATAAACGTAAAAGTTCAAGGCAAGTGTGTGGGAGTGATACGAAAGTTTAATTAAGAAAAACTCCCCTAAGTTGGGGAGTTAAAGCCGATATCGATATTTCCATTTAAAGTAGCCAAAACAGTGGTTGCATAGATGGTATGAGTTGAACCGTTGCTATAAATATCTTGTTCTGGTTCATGAACAATTACCTTAATTTGTTTGTAGCCGACCTTTTCCAACTGACTGACAAGTTCTTGAACTTCATTCGAAACCAAATCGGGTTGCAAATATGTAATTGTTCTGTGAACTAAAACTGGTTTTACTTTGTTTGCCATCCTTTTCTCCTTTTCAAGTGTACTTGTTAAGGAGATTATATATCAAATGAACACTAACGTCATTGCGAGGAGCCATGGGCGACGCGGCAATCCCCGACTCGGAGATTGCTTCTGCACTGCGTGATTCGCAATGACGTGATCTGGATCCCGGATCGAGTCCGGGATGACATAGAATATAGACATGCATCTAAAAATTGTGGGGTTGCCGATTGGGAATATAGAAGATATCTCCCTGCGGGCCTTAAAAGTTCTTAAAGAAACTAAGTTTATTATTTGCGAGGATTCACGAATGTTTAACAATTTATGGTCAAAATTGAAGCAAATGAGATTGGTAGAGAATTTTAGTGGACGGATAAAATTTGTAAACGACTTTAATGAGTATCGAGTGCTACCTAATCTTTTATCAGAAATGGATTTACTTGAGGAAGCTGTTTTGGTGTCGGACGCTGGTATGCCCCTAATTTCTGATCCAGGATACAAATTAATTACCGAAGGGTTGGCTCTTGGCTGGGAAATAGATGTGGTCCCTGGTCCAACAGCAGAAAGTGCCGGACTCGCGGTCTCTGGTCTGCCAACGGATAAGTATTTATTTTTGGGATTTTTACCCAAAACAGGAGGAAAAAGAACAACGATGTTAGAGAATACCAAACAAATGTTGGAAAAATTAAAGTTTTCTGTAGTGATTTACGAGTCGCCCGTGAGAGTAGAAAAAATTTTAAAAGAAATTTTGGCAATTATGGGTAGCGAAACAAGGGTTTGTTTGGCTGTGGATCTTACCAAGGTTTCACAAAAAATAATACGAGGGAGTATTGGCGAGGTATTGGAAAAAGTAAAAATACTCAAACAAAAGGGTGAAGTGACGATAATACTGTCTATTTAAGGGTTGTTTTGGAGGAATTCTTGAATATAGAGAAGACGATTGTATTTACTTACTCTCTCCCCCCTACCAGGAGCACCGAATTTGACAAAATCCGCGCCAAGGCCGACAGCAAAGTCGGCCAAGAAATCCTCATCAGTGTCCCCCGAGCGATGCGAGACAACGACAGAGTAGTTATTTTCTTTGGCTAGTTTTATCATTTGGACGGTTTCGGAAATAGTTCCAATTTGATTTGGTTTAATGATGGTTGCGTTGCAGGCATCTTGTTTTATAGCTTCTTCGAGTCGCGACTTTCTCGTAACCAGTAGATCGTCTCCAACTAACATAATTTGTTTCCCGACTAAATGGTGGAAATTGGCCCAGCCTTCCCAATCGTCTTCAGCAAAAGGATCTTCCATGGAAAGTAGATTATATTTGTGAAACAAGTCGACCAAAAAAGTGCCAAACTGTTCACTGTTCATAGGCTCTTTGCTATCACTTATGGTAATTTTTCCGTGATTAAAAAGTGAAGAGGCCGCAATGTCTAACCCCAAATAAACGTCTTCATTAAAACGATACTTACTAGACTCTACTGTTTCCACAAGGAGCTCAATGGCATCGGTGTTAGAAAAGAGATTGGGGGCATAACCACCTTCATCTCCTACAGAGTGAATAGCCTTTTTTTCAATGAGAATCTTTTTAAGTAAGTGATATAGCTCACTACCCATTTCCAAACTTTCGGAAAAAAGTTTTCGACTTGAGGGAATGATATGAAATTCTTGAAATTCTAGATTTCCAGCTCCATGTCGTCCTCCATTAATAAGATTAAAAATTGGAGTTGGCAATCGTGTAGCTGAGGGCTTAATGAAGCCGTATTTTTGGGAGGCATACTGAAAGGTTTGAAGGTTGGCGCAGGCAGCACCTAACTCAAAACAGGCCTGAGAAATAGATAAAGTGGTATTGCTGCCAAGCTTGGACTTGTCCTTGGTGCCATCCATATTAATCAAAAGCTGGTCAATATCATTTTGTTTTTGGGGATCCATACCAATCAAGGACTTGGCTATTACCTGATTAATATTGGCACAGGACTTTAGAACACCGAGACCATCGTAACGCGTATTGTCGCCGTCTCTTAATTCTTTTGCCTCGTATTTTCCAGTTGAAGCACCGCTGGGAATAGAGGCAACAGCACCACGGCCATCGTCGGTAAAAATAGAAGTTTCCAGAGTAGGATTACCACGAGAGTCAAGAATTTCTCGGGCGTAGACGGTTTTTATTGTAGACATTTTATTTTAATAGGCGTTTTTCTGCGTAGGCGATGGTGCGACGAGTGCTATCGACAGCATCGGGGCTAACAGAAACCGAGGTAATGCCCCAGTTTACTAATTTTTCAACAAGATCGGGATACTGGCTGGCAGCTTGGCCGCAAAGAGAGCAAGTAATTTTGTGTTTAACGGCAGTTTTGACCACTCGTTCTAAGGCCCAAAGAACGGCGGGGTTCTTTTCGTTAAATTCGGGAGCAACCATTTCGTTATCACGATCTGTACCCAAAACCAACATGGTCAAGTCGTTACTGCCGATAGAGACACCGTCAATGCCGACATTAATAAATTCATCTAATAAAATTACGTTGGCTGGAATCTCAACCATCATCCACAACTTAAAACTGTTGGAGCGAGAAAGCCCGGCAGCGGCAATAATTCTTTTGACCGCGATTAACTCTTCCACAGTGCGGACAAAGGGAACCATGAGATGAAGATTTTTAAAACCCATTTTGTTGCGAACTATTTTTATGGCCTCCAACTCTAAATTAAAAACAGCTTCGTCTTTTATATAGCGATAGGCTCCCCTAAACCCTAACATTGGGTTTGGCTCTACGGGCTCAAAATGAGTGCCTCCTTTGAGGTTGCGATACTCATTGGTTTTAAAGTCAGAGGCTCTATAAACTACGGGTCGATTACCAAAACTATTGGTAAAGCGGGCGAGATTTTCGGCCAGAAGAGCAACAAATTCTTTGGATTTTTTATCCTCTATCATTTTGCGAGGATGGGTACCTATTTGGGCCATCATAAACTCGGCTCTAAGAAGTCCTACTCCATCCGCATTACCTTGGGCTACCATAGGAGCTAAGTCTGGCTCACCGAGATTAACGTAAACTTTGGTAGCAGTTTCGGGAAATTCCTCGGCTTTAAAAGGAGCTACGGCTTTGGTGTTATCTTTTTCGGGTAAACCGTTATAAATAGCACCATTAGAACCATTGACGGTTATTATCTGATCTTCTTTTAAAACCTTAGTCGCTGTTTTGGTACCGACCACGGCAGGGATACCGAGTTCACGAGAAACAATAGCGGCGTGAGAAGTTTGGCCACCCTTGTCGGTTACAATGGCCGAGGCTTTTTTCATGGCGGGGACAAAATCAGGGCTCGTCATTTCAGTAACCAAAACATCACCGGGATGAATTTTATCAATTTCGCGAGACGAATTTATTTTGACAACTTTACCAAAACCAATTCCAAAAGAGGCTGGCTCGCCTTGTAAAATTTGTTTTAGATTTTTTACTTGTGATTCTTTGACTACTACCTTGGAACTGGTGCTAGTAAGAGTTGTGATGGGACGAGTTTGAACCAAATATACTTTTCCTCCTTCAACGGCAAATTCACTATCTTGGGGGAAAAAGTAATGCTGGTGAACTTTGATAGATAGCTTGGCAACCTCAATAACTTGTTCGTCGGTCAATTTTCTTTCATTAATTTTGGCCTTGGGAACATCGGTTTTTTTGACGCCACTAGGAAAACTGCGAATCTCCATAACGGTTTGGGGCACAATTTGGCGCGAGTGAATAGAAAGATCTTTGCGATTAACGATATAGTGATCGGGATTAACAACACCCTGAACCATATAGTCTCCTAATCCCCAGACAGCTTCGACAACGACTTGATTTTTATTTTTACTAACGGGGTTTACAGAAAAGACGACACCTGAGACTTCGGATTGAATCATGAGCTGAACCGGAACAGCCAAAAGAACTTTAAAGTGATCGTAGTGTTTGGTAGCGCGATAAAAAATAGCTCTGGCGCCCCAAAGTGAACCCCAGGCATGGCGTATGGCCTGAATAAGATTGGCCTCGCCTTTTATATCCAAATAGGATTCTTGTTGGCCGGCAAAAGACGCATCGGGGAGATCTTCGGCGGTAGCAGAAGAGCGGACAGCAACAAGAGGATTGGCATCACCTTTCTTTAAATTTTTGTAATCATTAAAAATTTCTTTGACCAACTCATTAGGAATATCGGCAGTATGAATTAATCTTTGGATTTTTATGGACGCCTTTTCTAATTCTTTTTGATTGCTGACGTCGGTTTGACGAATAATTTCTTTAATTACGGGTTGCAGAGCGTTGTGGTCAATAACGTATTCATAGGCTTGAGCAGTAACCACAAAACCATTGGGGACAGGAATGCCAAAGTTATACATTTCGCCCAAGTTGGCACCTTTGCCCCCCACAAGAGGGATATCTTCTTTGTTTATTTTGGAAAAAGGGAGGACCAGGGCAGGTTGGTTTGACATTTAGGAGTTTGCTTTGTTAACGATACTTAAATAATAGCTAAAGAAACTAAAAAAGACCAGCGACTCGAAAATTTGAGTGAACCAGTCAGATGAATCTGGCTTCAAAATACTGAAATTGATTCTTTTTTTACTAAGAATTTCTTTGGCTTGGGTGATTTGGTCCTGAATGGGCCGTGGGTATAGATCGGAATTGAGAATTAAAAATTGATATTCATTTAAAACTTTGGTGGGGTGAGTAAAAAGTGATTCCAGAAATCCGTTTGCTTCGGGAAGATGGTAGGAAGCGGAATAAGTTTTTGCCCAGCGAGCCGTGAGACCGGAAAAATAATGACCAATTCCTGCCAAGTGGCCTGAGCTGATGACAAAAAGGGCTTTTTGGGAGTGTTTTTGAGCTAGTTGCTTGGCCGGATTTTGGGGTTCGGGGAGGTCTCGCTCTAGTTTGGCGACGGTTTTTTCGACTGTTAAAAAGATTTCTTCAGTGTTTAGATTTTTGGAAAAGCTAGGATTAAATCTAGTTAAAAAACCAAATAGAAAACCGAGGGCATGGGGTAGATTTTGATATTTTTCTGGTGTTTGAAGGCTAACAATAGGAGTCTTTTTTATTTCGATTTCTTTGTTAATGGAGATCAGCTCTTCAGAGTTATTTTGGTCTGACAAAAGTAAAACCAAAGTATTCTCATTGGCATAGCCAGGCAAACGAAAGTTAGTACTTATTTCAAAAGGGATGTGAAGAAAGAAAGGGGTGAGAGAGAGGCAAAAATCGGCAAGGTGGCGAGTGTGGCCATCGGTACAGATAATTAGGGAGGTGATTTTGTCTATGTCTCTTGGCAAAGGGTTGACTTGAGATTCATGAAAACCTTTTTCAAAGTGGCGGCCAAACTTGGCAAGGCTTTCGTAGAGATCGGCCTGGTCGTGCTGATGAAAAGTTTTGATGTTGTCGAGATTTATTCTACTCACAATTTATTCTAACTCAAATAATATGCACCCGCCAATAGGAGTACCAAATTAGGCGGGCAGGCAAAAAAAAGCCCGCCACACTGGTGACGGACTGATGAAGTTACTACGAAACTACTATAGCTGCCTTGTTACCAGCAGCGACGTCTTCTTCTCTATAGCAAACCTTGGTTATGCCATATTCATCACTAAGCTCTGTGCGAAGTTTTACAAGAGCTTGTTCCCTCCAGAGGTTCGATACATAATCTGGAATATCGGTCATAAGAACCGTGACTTCTCCGTGTCTCTGATGAATCATCGCACTAACAATCGTGCTCTTTATCACCTGGTAAATTTTGGAGAACCCGTTAGCATTTTCTTTTGTCATTTTAGCCTCGTTTAAAAGTGGATTTTGGCTATTATACCATAGTTATGGGATAAATAAAAGCCCTCTACTAGAGAGGGCTGGAGACTTATGCAATTCCAAGCTCATACAGTGTATGCAGTTTTACATCTGGTTCACCAGACGACTTGCCAAGATCATCAGATATCTTGCAAGTACCAACACGCCGGGCCTTGCTTATCCAGACAGCCACTTGCTTGATCACAATCTTGAGAGGTTCGACTCCCTCTATATCGTTACTCAAGAAAGTACCTATACCAAACGCACATTTTATTTTTCCTGCACAGTAATTGACAATCTCTTCAACAAGATCAACATTTAGTGAATCTGAAAAAAGTATTGTTTTAGTAAGAGGATCAATTAGTAAATCTTTGTAGCACTGAACAAACATGTCGACAAACTCAAATGGGCTACCTGAGTCTTGCCTTACACTATCAAAGAGCATGGCGAAGTGACGTGTAAACGTACTGATAAACTCTTTTGAAGTATAGGTGTCAGTGAGGGCTGTTCCTAAAAATGTTCCAAATGTTTCTTCCCACACTTGCATAGCCATTCGATTTGCCATGCGCACACCAAAAAGACCTGCGTGTAATTGAGTCCACTTGTGTCCGTTCGTTCCGGTGGGTGTAATGCCAAACATAAGGGCAAAATGTACATTGCTAGTACCAACCAAAACACCTCCGTCTTTGACGAGACCAGATGTTCTAATTAGTGCTTTAATTACGTTTTTCTGAACTTCGTACGAGAAGCGGCGACGGGTACCAAATTCTGAATACCGTGCGCCGATTTTGCGTAATCTGAATCCTTTCTCTTCTGCTCTCTTAATGTAGTTATTATCTGGCTTGTAGCCATTCATAATATAAAAGAGTTCAGACATCACTGCCATTATTGGTGTTTCCCAAAAGACAGTTCGATAAAAAAGGCCGGTGATTTTAATGTGTAGATTATTGCCTTCTGCCCAAATTTCAACTTCGTTTGGATCAAACCGATATGTTTTGAGCCATTCAACAAAAGAACGTGGCAAGTAATAGCACACTGCCATTTTTTCCGCCTCTTCCTCTGTTAGGTGTACGTTTTTAAACAGTTGAATCTGACGTTTTAGCTCCTTGACATAGGCTGGTGTAATTTTAAAAGACTTGCGAATGATGAGTTCATCTTCCGTAACAGTATCTTCATATCTTTTACCAGCATGGCACGTAGTAAATGCATACAAGTCGTTGTCAGTAAAATGGTTAAAAATCTGACCAATCATTTTTGTCCTCCGTATGATAAATTAGTGTACTTAGAATAAATCCTCTGGGATATTATAGCACATAGTGTATGTTTTACACAATATAAAAAGTCCCCCTGAGAGATTCAGAGGGATTTTGTGCCTAAATTACTACTCAGGATGAGTCTCGAAGTTCTGAAAGCGACCAGTATCCTGGATTTTCTTGTATTCTCTAACTGCGTCATTGGATACAGAAAAAACTGGAAATTTTGTGCCTGTAGCCTTTATTTTAAGTTCAGATGTGGCTGTAATAACTCGACCATTGCTGGTGATAATGTATTGGTGAGTTCTGACCCAGACGACACCAATCTCTTCGTGATCATGACCAATATCGTCAACGATGGTGATGATTACTTCACTTCCCATAGTATAAAAATCATTAAACCCATTTTTTTCTGCCATAAAAAGCTCCTTATTTTAAATATGCGATCAGGAGACATTATAGTACAGAACTGGATCGCCACGGTTCGGGCACAAAACTCGTAATGACGCGGTTGCTAGTTTTGTTCGAGGAAGTGGAGAAAGAGATTGTTGAGATCGAGGGGGTTTGTGCCTGTTTTAATCCCCCTTTCGATGTTATAAAGTTTTTGGTAGAGTTCCAAGAGCTTGTCGAGGGTGTATTTCTGGGCTTGAAATTGGAGCGCCCGAAGGGAAAAGGGGGCAAGTTTGAGGAGGTGGGGACTGGATTTGCATTGAATAAGGAGGCGAAACTGGCGAACGGTCATGGCAAAGATAAATTCTGGCTCGGCACCTTTATGAACCAATTCATTGTAATTTGTTAGCAAATTGACG
>CAZPFY010000046.1:0-4698 GCA_964586045.1 uncultured Pseudomonadales bacterium
GCTCGTAGCTCAGCTGGCTAGAGCGCTGCATTGACATTGCAGAGGTCACTGGTTCAAGTCCAGTCGGGCCCACAACAACAAACAGCATCAATCGTTGTTTTTTTACCATATAAGAGCTTGCTCGTCTTCCGCACCATAATAACAATTATTGTGCTCTCAGACTGCGCTTCCTCTTATATTTGCTCATAACTTCGTTATGATGCTTAAATATAGTAAAATAGAGTTATATTAAATCAAGTTCAAATTGAGTAAATACTACAAAATCAACCAAAATATCCGTTATCCCGAAGCTCGTGTCATCGACGAAACAGGTAAACAGTTAGGCATTCTTCCTACCAAGGAAGCCCTTGAACGTGCCCAGAACCTAGGCTTAGACTTGGTAGAGGTTACCGACAAGTCAACACCTCCCATTGTCAAAATCATCGACTTTCAAAAATTTAAATACCAAGAGGACAAAAAGGAAAAATCTGGCTCTTCAAGGGGTGGTCAAGAAATCAAAGGTATCCGCCTTAAACCTTTTATGGCCGAAAATGATCTTATGGTCAAAGTTAGGCAGGCCGAAAAATTTCTTAAGGCTGGCGATAGAGTCAAACTAGTGGTAAAATTCCAGGGAAGGGAAATCACCAAAAAGGATCTTGGAGAAAAATTGATGGCCTCTGCCATTCAACATCTATCCGAAGTGTCAACCTTGGTCGAAGCACCAAAATTTATGGGTAAACTTCTAATTGCCCAGATCAAACCTAAAAAATGACCAAACAAAAGCAAAAAACCAGAAAGATCGTCATGAAACGTTTCAAAATTACCGGTACCGGTAAGGTTTTGAGACGCAGTCCTTACATGCGCCATCTTCGTCGCAAAAAAAGCAAAAAACTAATCAGAAGATACCGCCACTACCAAGAAGTTACTGGTAAAATCGCTACCAAAATTAAACAAATGCTTCACCTTTAATCATGTCATTCCGGACTTGATCCGGAATCTATACAAATAACTCAATACACTAAATAACATGCCTAGAACAAAAACCGGTACCGTCCGCCGTCAAGGACACAAAAAAGTCTTTAAACTCGCCAAGGGTTTCCGCATGACTCGCAACCGTCTCTTTAAAGTTGCCAGTGAAGCCGTCATCCATGCTGGCCAATACGCCTACAACGGCCGCAAAGAACGCAAGCAGCAAATGAGAGTTACCTGGATCACTCGTATCAATTCTGCTTTGGCTTCTCTTGCCGACTCACCAAAATATTCTCGCTTCATCAAAGCCATGGCCGACAAAAAAGTAATGCTTAACCGCAAATCCCTTTCCGCCCTTGCTACCAGCTTACCAGACGCTTTCCAAGCCGTTGCCGAATTTAGTTTCAAAAAATAATCGGGAGTTTTTATTAACAGAAAAAGGCTCCCCAGGTTGGGGAGTTTTTGTTATCATAAATCAATGGACCAAGTTTACAAAAAAGATCTACTTCAAATCGATAAATCGTTCACCGATCAGATCTTGTCCGTCAAAACTCTCCCCGAACTGGATAAACTAAAAACAGAGTTCTTGGGTAAACAAGGAAAAATAAATAATTTATTTAAAACCTATCCTCCCAAAGGCAATCCTCAACTAGGAAAAGATGCCAACCTTCTCAAAAAAAATATTGAGCAAGCCATTAAAGACGCCGAGACCAACCTTACCACCAGCAACTCTAAAATTGACCTTACCACACCCTGCCTGTCCGAATCACTTGGCTCTACCCACCTTATTACCAAAGCCATTGAAGAAATAGAAGACATCTTTAAAAAAATTGGCTTTTCGCGTCGCCGCTATCCGGAAGTCGAAACTGATTGGTATTATGCTGAAGGCTTAAATATTCCCAAGGGGCATCCAGCCAGAGACGATCAAGAAACATTTTATGTGAGCGACAACATTGTCTTAACCGCTCATACCAGCAACGGCCAACTTAGAGAAATGGAAAACTACGAACCTCCTCTAAGAATGATAAACATCGGCAAAACTTACCGCCGCCAAGCAGATATCTCCCATAACCCCATGTTTCACCAGTTTGAGGGACTTGTTGTCGACAAAGATATAAATATCAGTAATCTTATTGGCGTTACCGACTTTTTTGCCAAAACCTATTTTGGCGAGAATCGCCGAACCAGGCTCCGACCACATCACTTTCAGTTTACCGAGCCCTCTTTTGAAATTGATATTAGCTGCGATCTTTGCAACGGGACGGGTCTTGTTAATAACGAAAAATGTAAAATGTGCAAGTCTGGCTGGCTTGAGCTGGGCGGTGCTGGCATGGTTCACCCCAACGTCCTAAAAAACGGTGGCCTCGATCCAGAAATTTATTCCGGATTTGCCTTTGGTTGGGGAGTAGAAAGGGTTTTAATGATGAAGTCTGGCCTCAACATTCCCGATCTCCGACTTTTATTTAGCGACGATCTTCGTTTTTTAACTCAATTTAAATAATATGGACATTATTCTTACCGAAAAATCTATTCGAAAATTTCTTCAAACTCCAGCTAGCATCGAAGATATAATTCAGCATTTGTGCAACTCTGGTCCCACCGTAGACCGCTATCACAAGGTTGGAGACGATACTATCCTAGAAATTGAAATTATTACCAACCGTATTGACTCGGCCTCGGTTTTTGGAGTTGCCAGAGAAGCAAACGCCATTCTATCTCAAAATGGAATTGATACCAAACTCGTTAATAATCCCTACAATCACAAAGCTACAGACTACTCCCACCAAACAGAAACCCTAAAGTTCACCACTACCGACAATCTTCTTTTTAAACGTTTTACTGCCATTATTATTAGAAATGTTTCCATAAAAACATCTCCACCAGAGATTGTTGATCTTTTAGAAAAAACCGGTCAACGCCCTATCAACAATATTGTCGACGCTACCAACGAAGCCACACTTCTTTATGGTCTTCCCACTCACGTTTTTGATGCCGACAAACTTGCCCTCCAAAAATTACTAATTAGGGAAGCAAGGGCAGGTGAAACTTTAACAACACTAGATGAGACCAAGATAAACTTAAATGACGGGGATCTTATTATCGAGGATGGCCAAAATAGGCTTGTGGACCTTTGTGGTGTCATGGGTGGCCAAGTAGCCGTTGTCGACGAACATACAACCAGTATTGTGCTTATTGCCCCGGTTTACCAGCCCAAAAAAATTAGGCAAACTTCTCTGGCTCACCAAAAGCGTACTCTAGCAGCCCAAATCTACGAAAAGGGGCCAGACCCCTTCCTCACCATGCCAGTTCTCGATCTCTTAATTCAATCTATTATCAAACGAGCTGGTGGTCAGGTTACTTCAAAAATCTTTGATCAAAATAACTACCAGCCCAAAACCAAAAATTTGGAAATAGATCTCAACTGGCTTTCCAAAATTGCTGGCGTGGCCATTTCGGAATCCCAAGCAATTAGTATTCTCAGCAATCTCGGTTTTCTAAATACTCACACTACTTCAAATAATGTCCTCACCACCACGGTTCCCAGTTTCCGTCAGGAAGACATTAACCTTCGGGAGGACTTAGCTGAAGAAATTATTCGAATTTACGGCTATTACAATCTTCCCGCAACCCTGCCCACACTCACCAAAATGCCTACGGCGACTAACCCCATCTTTAGCCTAGAACGAAAACTGAAAACAATTTTAGTCAACACTGGCTTTAATGAAATTTATAACAGCTCCTTAATCTCCAAATCTTTAATAGAATCCACCGAGCAAAACCTTTCCGGACATCTAAAATTGACCAACAGTTTATCCGAAGATCTCGAATACTTGAGAACCACCTTGGTTCCTAGTGCGCTTCAAAATCACCTCAACAACAAAGGTAAGGGGAGTGATCCTCTAAAAATCTTTGAGCTCGCCAATGTTTACCTTCCCACTACAGACAATAGTCCTCCCAAAGAAGTTTCGACTCTAATTTTTAGCTCTACGTTACCAGTTTTAACACTAAAATCTATTTTGGAAAAAATCTTCGTCTCTCTCAACTATCCCAATTATTCCTTCAAGCAACCCGCAAAGGTAATCTCTGGTGGTTTTGATCAACAAAACACCGCTGATATCTTGGTAGAAGGGGAACTCCTTGGTCAAATAGGCGAGATCAAATCCTCAATCATGAGAAGACTCGACTTACTTGGTACCATTTCTTTAGTTGAATTAAATATTTCTCAGCTAAACTTAATTTCTCCAACTCTCAAATATCAGCCCATTTCTGAGTACCCAACCCTCAAAGAAGATATCACCCTAAAAAGCGATCAGCCAATTGGTGAAATCATCGACCAAATTAAAAATTCAAATCCAAACATCACACAAATAAGGTTCAAAGAATCCTTCCAAAACCACCACACCTTTGAAATTACCATCGGCTCAAACACCCAAAATCTTACCAAGCAAGACGCCGAACTCATCCGCACCAATATTTTAAATAACTTTAAAGAATAGTATTATTAATCTATGTTTACCAATAAAGACATAGATTTGCTTGGAAAAGTTCTCGATAAAAAACTAGACGAAAAACTTAAACCAATTTACAAGAAACTCGACAACCTCGATCAAGGACTTGAGGCCGTAGACGGAAAGCTCAAAGCCATTGATCAAAGGTTTGAAAAAGTTGACGAAGGGTTTGAGGAGGCAAGAAAAAACCTCGATCAAGGACTTGAGGCCGTAGACGGAAAGCTCAAAGCCATTGATCAAA
>CAZPFY010000046.1:4798-9209 GCA_964586045.1 uncultured Pseudomonadales bacterium
GGTTTGAAAAAGTTGACGAAGGGTTTGAGGAGGCAAGAAAAAACCTCGACAAAAAGTTAAAACCAATCAACAAGAAGTTAAATAAACTTCAGTACGATCTGGATTCGGTAATCACTGTTTATCATAACGATCATCTCAAAAACCGACTTAGAATAGAAAAAATCGAAAATCACCTTGGGTGGCCCAATCAGAATCTATTGTAATTTAGTTTGATCCTGAACTCGTCGCCACATTGTCTGCCCAATCGATATTGACTGCAAATTCAACCGTTTTTGAATCCTCTTTTCCTTCATTATTTTTTGCCACCACCCTTAGGGTGTGCTTACCAGTGGTTACTTTTATTTGCTTCGAGACACTTGTTTCCGAACCATACGTTTGCTCCAAAACGTCATCAATGTACAATCTCGACTCGGCCAAAGGTTTGCTTGAAGCTATCGTATACTTTACCGACAAAGTATCCCCATCCACTCGAGACTTGGAAGTGGGGGAGACAATCTGAATATCCATTTCCGCAGTCGCTCCACAAGTTTCACCAGGCAATTTATAAATCGGATCTGTTTGTTTTAATATCCATTCATCAATTCCTTTTTGCCACAACTTTTTATCAGTCAAGGGGTCATTCTCTTTTAAAATTATGGCATCTCTCTCATCGTAGTTACCTTGTGATATCGAAACGGCATCCGCCAATTTACTTGGATCACTTTTACACACTTTAACTTTACTGTGAATAGGATCGGCTGTTGTTGGTATCGTTCCATCCATAAACCACTCTTTATATGAAGCATAACCATCGTGTGCCGGGTAGCCAGAAATCTTATCGACCTCTATTTGGGTAATTCCTTTTGGCTGAGCAAAAATAGTATCTGACTTCAGTTTCATTACTTCCACAATTTCTCTACGCCAAATTGGTGCCGCCCCGGAAACACCAGAGGCGACATTTTTCATTTTGTCGTTATTATTGTTCCCCACCCAAACACCAACAATATAGCTAGGGCTCCAACCAACCGTCCAGTTATCTCGCAAGTCATTTGTTGTTCCCGTTTTTACCGCTATTGGCTTATTTCCCATATTCAAATAAGAATTTGGACCAAAAGTTAAGAGCCTGGCATTATTATCCGACAAAACAGAATTAATCAAAAAGGCCACCCTTTCATCGATCACTCTTTCCTGTTTGACTTGTTTTTTTTCAAAAATAATTTTTCCAGACCCATCTTGAATTTTCAAGATTGATACCGGCAATACTTTTAATCCACCATTGGCGAAAGAAGCGTAAGCGCTTGTCATTTCCAGTAGTTTTATCTCCGCTCCACCCAAAGCCATAGATAGTCCCACTCTCGAAATAGTATCTCTTGTCGGTTCCAATGAAGTAATTCCCATTTTGTATCCCTGCGCCAAAACATTGTCTACTCCCACCAGAGCCAGCAGCTTAACAGCCGGAATATTTATAGAACTAGCCAAAGCATCTCTCAAGTGGAGCAGTCCGTGCTCTTTACCATCGTAATTTTTGGGTATATAAGGCGTCTTGTCATCTTTACCGGGAAATTCTGTAACCACGTCTGCCAAAACCGAGGCCGGAGAAAAATTTCGGCCAAAGGCCGTTGCAAAAACCAACGGTTTAATTGAAGATCCCGGCTGTCTCAACCTAGTTGTTACGTTTACCTCACCATCAATCGATTTGTCAAAAAAATCCTTCGATCCCACCATACTCAATATCTCTCCGTTGACCGTATCCAAAATAACCGAAGCGCCATTACTAATATTTAATTGTTTGCTCACTTTTTCAACTTCTTCTTTGACAGCCAACTCCGCCTTTTGCTGCAAGTCCCAATCCAAAGTAGTTACCACCTTCAAGCCACCAGTCTCCAAAACGCTAGCTCCATACATTTCTTCTAATTGCTGACGAATATACATTACAAAATGCGGCGCTTTAATTTTGTTACTCGCCATTCCTTTAAATTGAATATTATCCAGTTCGGTATTTACCTGGGTCTCCATTTCTTTGGTAATAATTCCATCCTCTCTCATTCTTCGAGATACTTCCTTGGCTCTAGGTAAATAGGCTTTGTTGTTATTGGCATATGGTGAGTAACGTGATGGTGACTGTGGCAAACCCGCCAAAAGCACCGATTCTGATAAGGTTAGCTCGCTTGGTGTTTTGCCAAAATATATTTGCGAGGCCGAAGCTACTCCTACAGCTGTACCCCCATAAGGTGCTTCATTAAGATACATTTGCAAAATTTCGTCTTTCGTAAACGATTTTTCAATTCTTAAGGCCAACATAAACTCCCGCACCTTTCGGGAAACCTTTCGTTCGTTAGTTAAAAGCAACATTTTTACTAACTGTTGAGTCAAAGTAGAGCCTCCAATTAGTCTTTGCTTCAAAACGACATTTTTTGCAATACGCAAAGCGGACATGGGGTCAAAACCATTATGGGTATAAAACTCTTTGTCCTCTATTGATATCGTTGCTTTTTTTAAGTAGTCCGACACCTCACTTAAAGGTGTAAACTTTCTATCCTGATCCGTATAAACATCGTAAAGAATTGTTTTTCCCGTTCTATCCAGTATTTCTGTTGAAAAGCCAGTTTTCCTCTGCACCTTAGAAGGGTCCGGTAAACCACGCGAATACCAGGCAAAAACCAACACCACCATTAAGCAACCCAAAACGCTTAAAATAAAAACCCATTTCCCCACGTTTATATTTGGAAACTTGGAAAGAAAATTAAATTTGTTTCTCCTATACATAAATACAAGATTCATTTTATAATAAAAAACAGACAATATGACAAAAAAGAAAAAACGACTTTATTCGGCCATTATCTTTCTTGGATCACTGGTCCTTATTCTAACCACTTTTGCCTCACTATTCATTAGATAATGACCAGTCTTTATCGATTTGAAGATCCTGTTACCTCCATAAAGGGAATAGGGGAGTCCAGTGCCGAAAAACTTCTAAGGTTAAATATTGCGACGATTGGTGATCTGATTCGTTTTCTGCCTGTCCGCTACATCGACTTTAGTCAACCAGTACTTCTCAAGGATTTGGTGGCTAAAAAACCCTCCTCCTTTTTAGCCGAAATAGGAAGTCTTAAATCTTTTTATACCAAATCTGGCAAACTCCTAACCCAGGCAACCGCCAAAGACGATACTGGCCAGGTCTTACTAACCTGGTTCAACAATCCTTACATCAAAAAATTAATTTCCGAAGGAGAAGTTTACACCATTGCTGGTGTTCCCAGCCTTTTTGCCAACAAACTGACTCTAATCTCACCCATTGTTGAAGAGGGAAACTCCTTTTCTATAAACACCAAGGGGTTGGTGCCCGTTTTCCCCCTCACTAAAGGGATCACTTCTCGCTGGCTCAGACAAAAAATTAATCTCCTACTAGACAACATTGTTATCGACGATCCTTTAAACATGCCAGAGTTTGAATCCCAAAAACTCCTCGCTCTAAAAACAGCTTATTTCCAAATTCATTTTCCTAAAAATAAAACAGAAAAATTCCAGGCTGATAAACGACTTTCTTTCAATCAACATCTTGCAATTAGCTTAACGAACCTTTTAAAAATTAAGGATCTTGGTAAATCACCAAAAATAAAAATAGACCAAAAATTACACAATACAGCTCTTAAAAAATTCCCCTTCATCCTAACACTCGACCAAGAAAAAACTTGCCAAAAAATATATAAGGATTTAGCTAGCGATCGCTATTCTCACCGTTTAGTTCAAGGCGACACTGGTTCTGGCAAAACCGCCACTCTCATTTTAGCCGCCAATCAATGTTTAAATCAAAATTTAAGCTGTGCCCTAATAGCTCCCACTCAAATTCTAGCCACCCAACACTACGAGACTTTTAAAAAGTACTTGCTCTATCCCAATCAAATCAATTTGGTAATGGGCGGAACAAGCGAAGTTATCACCACCGACCAACCAACTATCTACATCGGCACCCATGCAATTCTCAGCCAACTCCCAAAAACCTTAATGCACCCTTTAGCTTTCTTGGCTATCGATGAACAGCACAAATTTGGTGTCAAACAAAGAGAGGAGTTCCAAAACCGCACTCCCGTCCCTCATTTAATAAATCTCTCTGCCACCCCAATACCCAGAACCGTCGCTCTTGGTTTGTTGGGAGATATAAAGCTCAGCAATATCCGCTACAAACCTCAAAACAGGCTTCCCATAAAAACTTATGTTATTTCCAAAACCTACTTCCAAAAAAGTACAGCTTGGCTCGTCAAGCATCTTCGGGATAATAAACATCTTTTTGTCGTCTGTCCCAACATTAGAGATCAACATTCCGACACGGCCTCGGTTGAAAAATATACCGAGCATTACAAAAGTATTTTGCCTACAGATATTCCTATTTTTTCCCTACACGGTCAAATGAAAGGGGAGTCCCAGAGACAAG
>CAZPFY010000047.1:0-9032 GCA_964586045.1 uncultured Pseudomonadales bacterium
ATTTACACCAATCAACTGATGCAAACCGGTCTTCAAGAATGGGGTACTTGACAAAGGGAACTTTGTGAACCGATGCCTCAAGGGTGGATGGGGTTTGATGTTGAATCAGCCGGTTTACACAATCCTTTTATGCCACCAACGCTTAGAACAGCAGAGCTGTATACTGTCGGAAAAATTGTTTCAGAACAAATTGGATTGTCGGCAAGACACTTGAGAAATTCTTTTGAGACATTCGAACCACAAGAAAAAAGGATACTTACTTGTAAGTTTGAAGGGAAAGACGTTTTCTTTCACGGTGAAACTTCTGGTGGAAGTAGATTGTGGAGTTGGTTTGAAACAACGGATGGAAGTATTCCGTGGCTTTTTGTTGATGAAATTAATTTTGCTGATGAAGATCCAGCAGGTTTCAATGAACTATTAAATAAAGTTTTTGGATCGGAAAAAACAATTGTGCTAGATACTCCATCTAACAGGCAAAAGCTGACTGTAAATGCCAACTTTGTAAACGCATCGGAATTTGGCCCTTTACTTCGTGAAGTTCCGCCTGGGTATATTATTTACCACAAATCTTTGGCGACTAGAAAAATGGGTTTTGATCCAGGGAAATATTTAGTAGAAAATTGGGGGTAAGGTTAGTTTTGTTTATTTAGGTTAAAATAGAGAGGTTAAATATCAGTTAAGATAAATATAATATTATGGGACTTAAAATCGGGATAGTGGGGTTGCCAAACGTCGGGAAGTCGACGTTATTTAACGCGCTTCTTAAAAAACAGCAAGCTCTTGTTGCTAATTATCCATTTGCGACCATAGAGCCAAACGTGGGGGTGGTAGAAGTACCAGATGAACGGCTAAAAGTTTTGGCGGAGATGTCCAAGAGTGTCAAAATTGTACCCGCAACGGTAGAATTTGTGGACATTGCTGGTTTGGTAGCTGGAGCAGCGACTGGAGCAGGACTGGGAAATAAATTTTTGACTCATATTCGCGAATGCGATGTTGTTTTGCAAGTTCTTCGTGACTTTAATGATAGCGAAATTGTCAAAGAGGGGAGTGTGGATCCAAAAACGGACTATGAAGTAATAGAAACAGAGTTGATATTGAAGGACCTAGAGACTGTAGGTAAGGTTCGAGATGGAAAGGATATAAAACTGAAAGAAATGGAAAAGAAGAGGGGAGTGGTGGAGAAATTGTGGGAAGGATTGAATAACAATTTGCCTGCGAGGAGTATCCTCGCAGGAGAGGAGCTGGAGTTGGTTAAAGATTTGTGTTTGTTGACGGCCAAAAAAGAAATAAAAGTTTTTAATGTTAGCGAAACTGACCCAAGATTAATACTGGATTCCGGGTCAGAGCCCGGAATGACAAGAGAGATGGCAGTTTCTGCCAAGATAGAGGCGGAAATTAGTGAATTACCAGAAGACGAGGCGAAAATGTTTATGGAGGAGTTGGGTTTAAAGGAGTCGGGCTTAGATAGATTAATAAAAAAAGCCTACGAGACTTTGGGCTTAATTAGTTATTTAACTACCGGAGTTACCGAATCTCGGGCTTGGACTATAGAAAAGGGGACAAAAGCACCTCAGGCGGCTGGAGTGATTCATACCGACTTTGAGAAAAAATTTATTAAGGCAAAAGTTTGTGCCTACGGCGAATTTGTGAGTTTGGGAGGATGGAAGGAGGCGTCGGAGAAAGGTAAGTTAAGAATGGAGGGGAGAGAGTATGTTATGAAGGATGGAGACGTGGTTGAATTTATGATTGGGAGTTAGCTGTGGTAAAATATAGCCTGTAGTTTGTACTTAACATTGTTAAGGAGGATGTATGTCGGACGCGACAAAAGATGCCTTGAGAGAGTTGTGGCTGGATTTTCTTGAACTTAAAGTTTTGACCCAATTTCAAATTTCTTTACTGCGAAATGATGGTTTAAAGGAATTAAAGAGCTTACAAAACCAAATAGAATCAGTCAAGGATCGGCTTCAGTTATTGCAAAAAGCGTGTAAGCACCCCAACAAGGGCGCGGCCCATGTTTGCCCAGATTGCGGCTTTGATGATGAATAAGCTTGAGGGTGAATTGGCTCCGGAAGTGTCCGGAGCCTTTTTTTGTGGCTAGCGAAGCTAGTGAGGCTGTAGTAGAATAGATGAGTTATGAAAAAGACAACCGCAAACGAAAAGTCCATGGGCTTAACTAATAAGTATGAGCTCGTTGTCGTATATCCATCCACCGAAAACGAAGTCGGATCAGAAAAACTGATCAGCGACAAGTGCAAGAAGCGCAGTTTGAAGGTAGTGGAGACCGATAAATGGGGAACCAAAACCATGGCCTACGAGATTAAAAAACAAACTCGTGGCTATTATCTGAAACTTGTTATCGAGGGCACGGCAGAAAATGCTAAGCTTTTGGAGAAAGATTTGCAGATGGACGACAAAATGTTAAGATTTTTAATGATTAAGATTTAGTTATAAACACATGAGTACAAGAAGTTTAAACAGAGTAACCTTAATAGGAAATCTTACCCGAGATCCGGAATTAAAATATACCCCTCAAGGTAGTGCCGTTTGTACCTTTGGAATGGCTACTAATCGCGAATGGACCGATTCTTCTGGCCAAAAGCAAGAGGGAGCAGAGTTCCACCGTATTGTAGCTTGGGGTAAATTGGGAGAAATTTGTAGTCAATTGCTTCAAAAAGGCCGTAAGGTTTTTGTAGAAGGAAGATTGCAAACTCGCCAATGGAAAACCCAAGATGGTAGTGATAAGCAAATTACCGAAATTGTTATAGAGGAAATGATGGCATTGGATGCTCCTAAAAACGCTAATTATTCTAATAACAGTGGTGGTTACGATGCTTCTGCTTATGCTCCTAGCCCAAGTAACACTGACACCAGCGCATCCACTTCGCCTGCAGAGGAAGTCTTTACCACAACCGACTCGAAATCTTCTGCTGTTACGGAAAGTACCGATGAGATCCCATTTTAAATTTATATAAAAGAAAATGATATTAAAGAAAAAAAATAGAAAGTCAAAAAAGCCCTGCCCTTTTTGTGTTAAAAAAGTAGAACCTAAGTATTCAGACTTGGAATCTCTTGCTATTGGTATTTCACCAAAGAGAAGAATAGTTGCCCGATGGACAACTGGTGTTTGCGAAAAACATCAGCTTAGAATGGCTCGTTCCATAAAACAGGCGAGACATTTGGCCCTACTTCCTTTCACCGACAAGGCTTAATTAGTATTTAAAATCCGATCTGCCCATGAACTTAAAATTAGTTCGTAATTTTTTGGTTGTTATTTTTGCGTGTAGTTTGTCGTTTTATTTGGGAACCATGTTTACTAGTGGAATGTTTAATCCGGGAAAAGAGGATTTGTCGGAGGTAAAGACAGAGGTAATGAATAATGTTTTGGGGCGATTGAAAAAGGATTACTTAAAGCCAGAGAATATTGACGCTAAAAAATTAATGTATGGAGCGGCTGAAGGGATGACAGCCTCGTTGGGGGATCCATACACAGCCTTTTTTCCACCTTCAGAAAATGCGAGGTCAAAGGAAGATTTGAAGGGGGAATTTGGTGGAGTTGGAATATTGCTTGGTTATGTAGAAAAAACCTTGGCTGTTATGAGCCCTGTAAAAGGTAGTCCGGCAGAAAGAGCTGGTCTAAAGGGTGGCGACCTAATTTTGAAAATTGTCGATGAGGCCAAAAATGTAAAAAAGGATACTGCAGGTATAAATATTGAAGATGCGGTGAGCTTGATTCGCGGAGAAGTGGGGACAGAGGTTAAACTGACAATTTTTAGAGACACCGAAAAAAATTCTCGTGATGTGGTTTTGAAACGAGAAATAATAAATGTTCCTTCCACCGAGTTGAGCTGGATAGATAACAACAGGGTTGCGGTAATTAAAGTAAATAAGTTTGGGGAGAAAACCTTGCCAGAGTGGACCGCTTTTGTAAAAGAAATACTGGCCAAGCAAGCCACGGGAGTGATTTTGGACCTAAGGAATAATCCTGGTGGTTATTTGCAACGGGCTGTTGACCTTGGTAGTGAGTTTATTGCCGATGGAGTAATCGTAAAACAAAAAGATCGAAAAAATACAGAGATTTTGACGGTGGATAGAAAAGGCAAGCTAATTGGTATGCCTTTGGTAGTCTTAATTAATAAGGGTTCGGCCTCGGCTTCGGAAATTTTGGCTGGTGCCCTTCGAGAAAGATTGGGAACAAAGTTGATAGGGGAGAAGAGTTTTGGAAAAGGAACAGTGCAAGAAGCTCAAGAAATTGGAGATGGATCTTCACTCCACGTTACTATCGCCGAATGGCTTTTGCCTTCGGGGAAAAATATTCATGGGGATGGGTTAGAACCGGATGTGATGGTGGAGTTTAAATATGATGAAAAAAATCCTAAGGCGGATAATCAGATGGATAAGGCGCTGGAGGTTTTGAAAGAGTCCGTCATCGCGAGGCCATAGGCCGTGGTGATCCCCGCGTTGGAGATTGCTTCAGCACTTCGTGATTCGCAATGACGCAAAAAAACGAAGCCCTCGGTATAAAACTCGAGGGCTTTTGGTTAATTTTCGTCTATTTCTTTTTTGGACCGACGCTGAGGTTGTCGCCTCTCACGATAACTGTGAGTCCGTCGTAAGTATTGCTGACATTGTTGTTGTTTCCCGTTACAATATTGCTGCCGGTAACGTTTCCGGCGCAGTAAAAGCCTGGGGTTTCTCTGCGTGGCTTGTCAGTTTTTTCCGAAACGGTTTGTGTGATTTCGATGCCTAAGGCATCAAGGACAGCTTCCAAAACATCATCGTCAACGACAAATTCCTCGCCAGAAATATTATTTTCAAAAATTATTCTGGTTTTGGATTTGACGATCAGGTTAAACCTGTCTTTGATTTCGTCTGCTTCTAGTTCGTATTTCTTACCTATTTTTTCAAGCGACTTGAGTGTGTACTTCATCTAATTCTCCTGGGTTCAAAAGTTATGTGCGAATACCCTATATTATATCACAGAGGGGGTGGTTTTGCAAATTGGGCTATTTTTTGTTGGCAAGGCTGTCGGCGTAGAAATATAAATAGATAATTATTGCGATGGTAACAGTAAAATCGAGGGGGAATTTGGTAAATTCGGCAATAGCTCGGGAGCCTAGATAAATAAGAAAACAGACAATAAAAGGAATCACACTGAGCTTTTTTGAAACTGGTGGCTCTTGCCTTGGGCTTTTGTTGTGGCTTTTGAGCTCAATTAGCTCAAAATCATGCACGGGCGGATAAGGCATTTAAAGGTACCCCCGTTTTTAGGATAGAGCTATTTTAACTCAAAAAAAATCCGCCCAGGCATAGTGCCTGGGCGGGGAGAGTAATTAACCCTTATGTTCGGGAATCTGCGATTCGACAACTGTGATCACAGGCTCGGAAAGATATTTTTCCAACTTGGCCCATTGATCGGGATAGGCTTCTTTGGATGCTGTGATAATTTCACGGAAAGCCGCACGAAGATTGAGCTTGGAAAGGTGGTAGATAAGATTATCAACATAGCCATCCTTGGGCAACTTTTTGGCCACTTTTCCAACAAAAGCTGAGACGGCTTGAAGGCGAGCCTTTGCTGTTTCAAGACCTTTTTTGATCTGATCTCGAGTTTCTTGATCGACAACCATTGAAGTAACGAATTTCCAGAGATCTTCGAAGCTGGCATCGAGAACGTCAACACGGTTAAAGCGATCTGAGTCGACAATCATATAAATGCCGGAGGAGATGGCTAGGGTGTTAAGCTCTCCGAGGGTAACGATTTCGGAAATGGCAGGGTCGATGTTGACCACTTTACCTTCGGGTAAGCTCAGGTGTTGGATGTTTGCACCGCGGACAAGAACAATGGTGGTTTCGCCGAGAGTTACTGTACTAAGGCTGCTGGAAGAATACTTCATGATTACTCCTTTATCTTGTAAAAATGCTTGCTACAACTGGTTATTTTATCATGGATCTTTTTTTTGGCAAAAAAACCGCCCAGGCATAGTGCCTGGGCGGGGGAGAGTCGGAAATTTCTAGCGGGGTTGACCCGCGAAGAATTGAGAGAAAAACCCGATTATTGGAGATGTATCAATTCCGTAGTGGGTCATTGCTGCCTGCCCGATGACCAAAAGAAAGTATCCGGCCATAATCCAGGCGTATATCTTGTAAAAAGCCAACTTACCAAAGGAAACAGACTTCATCTTGTCGTCAATGTGTTGAGCAGTTTTTGCTTGGTTGTTCACCAACATGATCCACACAATTAATCCTAAAAGTGTTGCAATTGGCGCGAAAATATTTGCAGGGATGAATTGTAACTGTTTCAATCCGCCAAAGGAAAGTGGCATAACCCAAAGGTTGGTGCTGACAACATTCCACCAGAAGTTGCGAATATTTTCTTTTTTTAGAAATTCTTCTTTTTCTTCAGTTGAACATTCGGCAACTGGTTTCCAACCATTGGTTTGATGAAAATTTTCGCGGTTGGTAATTCCGGCATCAATTTTGGATTTCGCAGTATCTTTGTTGATCACTAAAAGTCCGACAACAAACATAAGGCAGGTGAGAAACGAGAATGAAAGCGCAACAAATTTGACAATGGCCCAGAGGGTGGGGATGAGGAAGTAGCTAATGGAAGAAATAGTTGCGACTATGATTACGAGAACAACGAAGAGCGCTACTGCGTTAAAAAGATTTGCCTTGGCTGTGTTCTTTTCTGCTTCGGCGCCAGATTTGTCTTGAACGATCACGGTCATACTTGGTTTTGACATGGGGTTCCTCCAAAAATAGATTGAAAATGTTCGGTCGCTGTATTTTAGCACAGCGCGTTAATGTCCTATATTGTAGCACAAGTGAGGCTGGAATGCAAGTAGTTCTTGAGAGGGGATGGATTGCTTCGGCTCGATTACGAGACTCGCAATGACGATATTGTTGTTTCTAAGATATCGGTGAGGTCGCCTTCCATAACTTCTTTGAGGTTGTGCCAGGATTGGTTGAGCCGGTGGTCAGTAAGGCGGTTTTGGGGGAAGTTGTAGGTCTTGATTTTCTCGGAGCGAGAGCCGGTACCTACAGCTTCGGATCGTTGGCTAGAGAGAGAGGCTAAGCGCTTATCCTCTTCGGCTTGCCAAAGGCGCGAGCGGAGCAGGTTTAAGGCTATTTCTTTGTTTCTGGCCTGGTAGCGCTCTTCGCGCACAAAGACGGTAACGCCGGTGGGGACATGGGTAAGGCGGACTGCCGTGTTGACCTTGTTCACATTTTGGCCTCCAGGGCCTCCTGCTCGGGTAAACTGCCACGAAAGATCCTGGTCCTTAACTTCATACTGATTGGACTTGATTTCGGGTAGGACGGCAATTGTAGCGGTACTGGTGTGTATCCGTCCTTGGCTTTCGGTTTCGGGGACTCGTTGGACGCGATGAACTCCAGATTCATACTGGAAAGTCTCGTATGCTCCATGGTTCCAAAGAGTGCGGTCTGGTCGGCTTATTTTGATAACATCGTCGTCTAAGTATTCTAAGGAGAAGCCGTGATTTTGGGCAAAGCGGGTGTACATACGAAGAAGATCTTCGGCAAAGTTTTTGGATTCGTCGCCTCCGGCAGCGCCACGAACTTCGATAATGGCGGGGGAGTTCAGCAGGTTACTGTTTGTTTCGTCGGCTATGTCAGCGCGCCCTTCGGGTTTGTCAGCACTTACGAGACTTTTTAATGCATCTTTTAGTCTCTCGACTTCGGCTTTGGCCAAGGCACCTAGTTCTGGATCATTGAGTAAGGCTTCGTTTGAGGCAATTTCTGTTTCCAGTCTAAGAATTTCTGCTTGGATGTAGGGATTGTTGTCCATAATAAGATTATAGATCGTAGATCGTAAATGGTAGATTTGGGGTTAGATGGATCTAGGCTTCGACGACCTCTTCTTTGGCGACTTTTTTGTCGGCGAGTTTTTTGGCCTCGAGCATTTCCTTAAGAGTTTTGGGCGTGGTGTCGACTGCTTCAGCACCTTTTTTGTTCTTCTTTACGTAACCTGCTGCTGCGGTGCGCTTGGCCATAAATTTATCCACTCTACCCATAGCATCGATAAATTTTTGGGTTCCGGTAAAGAAAGGGTGGCATTTGTCGCAAACGTCGACGTGAAGGGTTTTGCGGGAGCCGCCAACGGTAAAAGTGTTGCCACAAGCACAACTAACTACCATTTGTTCGTATTGAGGATGAAGATTCTGTTTCATAGCTCCAGTATTTTAACACGCCTGGAGCAAGATTGCAGTTATAGTGCGGAAATGGATTGCCACACCGCCATAGGCGGTTCGCAATGACGCTTATTTTTTTTCGGAAAGATAAACACCAAGGATAATAATGGCGGTAGATATTACAGCTAGAGGAGTAAAGGGCTCTTTGAGCCAGAGATAGGCCAGAGGAATGGTGAAGGCGGGTTTAAGGTAGCTAAAGATAGCAGCCTCGGAGGCCTCAATTCTTTTTTGACCCTCCTGATATGCCCAAAAAGCAATAATGGAACCACCGATGGCCATGTAGAGAATGCCTGGAAATGCGCGAGGATCGAGATAAAAAGATTTGTTGACACTGGTAAGGGAGAGAAAAAGAAAAAAAGGAATACTGAGAAGAAAGGAATAAAAGCTAAGGTAAATTGGATCGACATGATCCTTTTTACTAAAAAGTAAAAAGGCGGCCCAAATAATATTGCTCAAAATAATTAAGAGATTGCCCTGAAAAGAGAGACTGTTAAAGCCAGTGGTAAAGAGAGGGTAGGCGCTGAGAAGAAGAGTGCCAAGAAAAGCAATAAAGACTCCTAACCATTTTTGGGGTTTTAATCTTTCTTTTAAATAGAGATAACCACCAAGAATAACAAATATGGGGGCGGAGGATTCAATGATAGAACTTTCAAGGGAGGTGCTGGCCATAAGACCATAAAAAAGGGGGAGTAAGGTGAGAGGGGTTCCCAAAAGTGCTAGGGTAAGGTGGTGCTTGAGGTTTATTTTTTGATGCTTAACTTTTGTTTTGTAATACAAAAATATAGGGAAGAAAATCAAAGTGGCCAAAATGTAACGATAAAAAAG
>CAZPFY010000048.1:0-8967 GCA_964586045.1 uncultured Pseudomonadales bacterium
AAGGTACTCTTAGTCAGCCATTCAAGACTATAAAACAGGGCTTAACTAAACTTGTGAGTGCCGGGGACGCATTATATATTCGCGCTGGTACCTACAGTATTGGAAATACTAGCTGGAATAACAAGAATGGAACTGCCGAGAAAAACATCGTAATATCTGGTTATGAGAATGAGCGACCAAAGCTTGATCCATCTGGTCAAATACCTGGAACGGGTGTTTCTTTGTTGTGGTATGGTTTTCTAAACTTTTCAAATATATCCCATGTCACCATCAAAAATCTAGAAATTCTCAACTCCCCCACCAGATCAATCTATTTATCGAATTCGCACCACGTCACGTTTCAAGATATCTGGATTCATGACACTGCTTTAAGCGCCATTGAAACACAAAGCTGTAACGACATTATTATCGAGAATAATAAATTGTGGATGAACAATACTGTAAACAACTATAAAAGCCCAGGGTATAGAGACCAAAATTGGATGGGAACCATAACTATCAGGGGTCCAAAACCATCGAAAACACCCGACCAAGCTGGTTATGTCGACTCAGATTATCCATACTCAGAAAATATCATTATTCGCAATAACGAATTATATCAATCTTACGGTGAGGGGATTAACATACACGGTAGATCCAATAATGTTGTTATTGAAGATAACACAATATACGACTGCTGGTCCGCATGTGTCTACTTCTTAAATTCAAAAAACGTTTTAATTCAAAGGAACCTTGTTTACCACACCAACGACCCCAGATTCCAGCGAGCACGCAATGGTGTTTTAGGTGATCCCAATGTAGGCATCGGCACCATGAAAGAAGGGGGTCCTACTGTATACGGTGAACTGAAAAACATAACCATCATCAATAATTTGGTCAAGGGTTTCAAAAACAACTTTTGTTTCTGGGCCAATACTGTTTATGGAACAATTGGCTATATGGATAATACCCTTATAGCCAACAACACTTTTTTAGACGCGCATTCTAACCTGGGAACCCCGACTAGTATCGCTATCGCCACTGCCCCTCACGTTAACACCAGATTTGAAAATAACATTATCTCTCAAGGTAGCTCCACTACTGGTTTTGGTTCTTCCGATAGCAAAATAGTGTTTTCGAACAACCTCTGGTCATCCAAACCAGAAAAATCCAGTCTTCAAAGGCCAGGAGATATTTACGCTGATCCCAAAATCGCTAGAACAGGCAGTATTGCCGCAGGCCAACTCACCCCTAGCTACTTCAAAATACTCAACGGTACCTCCCCGGCCATTAATAAGGCAAAGCCTTTGCCTCAGGTAGTTACTGATTATTTTAAGAACAATCGCTCTATTCCAGACATCGGCGCTCATGAATTTGGCGGTTCAAATACAAGTCCAAGTACAACACCGACGGCTACACCTATTCCAACCACGGCACCAACCAGCATGATAACTCCTTCTTCAGCCATATCATCACTCGCATTTCCTGGTGCTGTTGGATTTGGCGCAAGTAATAGTGGGGGTAGAGGCGGCTCAATATGTGCTGTTACAAGTTTAGCAAACAGCGGTGCTGGAACACTTCGTGAATGCGCCTCAAAAACAGGTGCTAGAATTGTTATTTTTAAAACTAGCGGCACCATCTCTCTCGCGTCACATATAATAATAAGCAACCCCTATATCTACATCGCCGGACAAACTTCCCCCGGTGGAATTCAATTAAAAGGAGGCGGTATTAAGATTGCTGCAGGTCACGATGTTATTATTAGAGGACTTATGATTCGTCCTGGCGATGAAACGTCTGGGGTAGACAAAACGGATCGGAGTGGCATTGTAATTCAAAGTAGTAGTGCTACAGCACCAGCCCCTTACAACATTATAATTGATCACAACTCTATTGAGTGGACTACAGATGAAAGTACCAATACTTGGTTTCCTGTCACCAACGTGACGTTTTCAAATAATATTATGGCTCAAGCACTTGCTAAGGCTGGACGAACTGATTATGGCGTAGACACAAGTCATCCATACGGACCAATGGTTGGCGCCGGAGGTAAGAAAGTTACCTTTTACGGCAATTTAATTGCAAACAACAAGTGGCGTAATCCTCTTTTGGCAGATGACACATCTTCAGAAGTTGTAAACAACCTGTTGTATTCGTGGGGTACAGGATCTATTACTGTCTACAAAGGTGGCAGTTCTAAGCCAAACTTCACTAATATTATTTCAAACGTGACAAAAGCCACCCAATGCTCAACAGTAAAAGGAATACTTATTGAATCAACTGTTTATGGTAGCAAGGTCTACTCAGATAACTGGACTGATGTTAGCGGTTCCATTACTAACATTAACGCTGTTAAGTCAGCCACATTAGCATTTCCTGGATCGGGGTTAACCGCAATGCCGGTATCACAAGTCGAGTCCTATGTCATGGCTAACGCGGGTGTGTTGAGAGATGATGCTGTGGATAAATTGGTCAAGTCGAATGTTAAAAACTCCACACTGCCCAATAACAAGTGTGTCATTGACAGTCAAAATGAGGTCGGTGGCTGGCCGACTTTTACTGGCAATTATCCATCTGATACAGATAACGACTATCTCCCGGATACTTTTGAAAAGGCAAACGGTGGCAATATTTCTCCAACCGCATATGCTCCTTCAGGATATATGTGGATAGAAGAGTATGCCAACAGTCTATTTCCCTCAACTAGCGCTTCTTCTGTGACGCCATCATCTGTCATTACCCCGATAGCAACAACATATAACGATGCCGACGTGGAGCCAGATGGCGATGTTGACGTCGAGGACTATAGAAACATCCTTAGCCGCTTTGGCGAGAACGGTAAACCTGGGTGGACAAGAGCAGATGTTGTTAGTGATGGGTTGATAGACATATACGACCTTAACAAAGTTATTGCAGCAATAAACGAATAAAATGACACAAAAAATCCACCCCCAATCAATTGAGCAGGCAGTTGAGAGCGAAGTTCCAAGAACCGACAACAAAAAGTTCTTCTCGAAATCAAGAATAAAGATATTTACCGCCTTTACCTTGATAGCTTTATTTGTATCCGCTGCCATTACCATATATCCTCATTTCTTCAATAACCAGGATATACGAGGATGGGCTTCTACTTCTGGTACTACTTTAAGTCTTTTTCCTGCTACAAAGAGTATAAAAACAGGCGACGAATTTCCACTTGCAGTAAATCTAAACACATCAACGGACACTATCTCTGCCGTCAATCTATCTATTTCGTACGATCCTGAAGTTATCAAAATTACCAAATTTACTCCGAGCTCGTCCCTACCAGTTATTATTTCGCCGCTAACTTCAAACAGTGGTACGAGTAAGGTTGTGATTGGAGTTAATGTCGACTCGCCCTTCATGGGTTCCTCCACAGTCGGAACATTTAATGTAAAGGTCATTTCTGCCAAAAAGACAGAAATAAAAATTGCTACCACCACCGGCGTGGCGTCTTTGGGCAAAGATAGTAGTTCACTAGTTTCTTCAACGGGCACTATTTTGACTTACACACCAAGCCCAGATAGTAGTCCTAATGCGTCTCCATCCGCGACACCTGCACCAGAAAGAACAGACTACTACCTAGTCCCCAAATCACTACCCAGTGCTACAATCGGCAGAAACTACCGCTTTACAATCAAGTTGGTCAAACCAAAAAAAGAAAACCCAAAGATAGTTATCACCAATCTGCCTCCAGGAATTAGTGCTAGTACTTGCACTCAAAGTTTTCTAAGTACATACGTCAACTGTGTGATATCGGGAGTGCCTACACAGATAGGAACCTACAAGCTGAATATCTCGACAAAACTCCCAGATGGTTCTAGTCTCACATACTTTCTCGATCAAAGAGTAGTCAAGAAAAAATAGCTCCATAGGTTTTGTATCCTTGATACAATTACCTTCTCATCAAACTTTTGAGGAGGTAATTTTGGAATCACTTTGCTTAGAAAACGAGGCACTCCTTGACAACCTAACTGACGATCTAGCTACCCCCATTTTAAATTGGATTGAATCGACGATAAATGCAAATCCCGATTCTCAACAAACTGCTCTCAACATTGCCAAGATCCTCAATAAGTTTGCTGTTTCGGATAGTTTAGTACAAGATATAAATTTGGCTCGCCAAATCTCTGATCAATATGGTGATTTCTTGCAAACCGATCCCCAAAGTAATATCTTTATCTGTGATATTCTGATAAAAATCCAGGAGACAAAATGAAAAAGAATCGCAAAAAAATCTGGACGATCATCTCTATCGCCATAATTGCCATCTACTTTCTTTGGCCAGTTATTTTCTCCGATGACACTACTCCGGTCCTCGCTCCACCAACTCCAACACAACAAGTTCTGGGAGAACAATCTGGTTGGTATCAGCTCTACTTTACTTCACCAAAGAACCTCTATGACAAAGTTACCAATGGCGGCATCGAAGAAAATCTAATCAAATTAATTGACTCCTCCACCACCACAATTGATGCTGCCTACTTTGAGTTTGATTTGGATAACTTGGCCCAGGCAATCGAGCGCGCTAAAAAAAGAGGCGTTCAAGTGCGACTTGTCTATGATAATGAGCACTCAGATTCCGACCCTCAAACCAAACAGCTTATTTCTCTCGGTATTCCCGCTGTCCCCGACGAGCGCTCCGCCTTTATGCATAATAAATTTTTTATTATCGATCGTCAGTGCGTTTGGACCGGTTCCTTTAACTACACCGTAAACGCCGCATACAAAAATAACGAGAACGCCATCGTCATCTGCGATCCTCGCTTGGTCGATAACTACGAAACTGAGTTTAGCGAGATGTTTACCGGCCAGTTTGGTACCACTTCTCCGAGCAATACTCCGTATTCCAGTTTCGACCTCAATGGTATTCTCATCGAAAACTATTTTGCCCCCGAAGACGATGTTATGGACAAAGTAATTTCAACGGTAACGACCGCAAACAAAAGTATCCACTTTCTGGCCTTTTCGTTTACAGATAATAAAGAAGGAGACAATAAATTGGCGGAAACAATGATCGCACGCCAAAAGATGGGTATCTCTGTTTCTGGTGTATTCGAAATTCGTGGTGCTGACGCCGATTCCTCCGAGTGTGCAACACTACTTAAAAGCGGTGCTCAAATTGCCCTCGACGGCAATCCTTACACACTTCACCACAAAGTAATCATTGTCGATAGCCAAACGGTAATTTTTGGCTCGTTTAACTTCAGTATCAGTGCGAACAAAAATAACGACGAAAACTTGCTTATCATCCACGATCCAAAGCTAGCTAGTGAATTTGAAAATGAGTTTCAAAAACGCCTTGAAGAAGCTACTCTTCTCACCGGAACCTCCTGCAAAAAATAGCCTCCATACTCCGCTCCGGCGGGGTATTTTTGTGCCCAAATTTGCTTATTGTGCCTCTTCTTGCTATACTTCCCCCAGTCCACGGAATAGTTGTCTTCAAAAAAAGAACTGTAAGAGTGAGTAGAAGTCTGAATAGATGTATACCAATTCCCAAAATAATTCAAAAAAGAAACCAAACCGTAATTTAGGATTTTTGCGTGATTTTTCCACACGCTTTTGTTAGCAGTCCCGTCGGGGCTGAGCTACAATAATTATTATCACTGGAAAATTAATTAAATAAAAATATATGTCTCAACTCAAGTTGATTCCTCTCGGTGGTTTAGGTCAAGCTACCAAAAATATGTATGTCTACGAATACGGCGATGACCAGTTGGTTGTCGATTGTGGAATGGGTTTTCCAGAAGATAGCGCTCTTGGCGTCGACTCTGTTATTCCCGATGTTAGTTACCTAGAGAAGCCTGGTAAAAAATTACACGGTATTGTACTTACACATCCTCACATGGATCATATTGGGGGTCTTCCCTATATTCTTCCGCGTCTTAAGGATGTTGAGGTATTTGGTGGCAAACTTTCTATTGCCATGGCCGAGCTTAAAGTTCGTGAGTATGGAATAAAAAATAAAATGACTCCTGTGGTAGGTAACACCTTAGATCTCGGACCTTTCCACATTCGTTTCATTCATTCCACCCACTCCGTTCCCAATTGTTCTCATTTATATATCCAAACTCCAGCTGGCAACGTTTATCACGGAGCTGATTTTAAATTTGACTTAACTCCAATCGATTTCCTTCCGCCAGATATGGCCGGTATGTCCGAAGTTGGCACCGAAGGTGTCGATCTCATGCTTACCGACTGTTTGGGTATCGAAAAATCTGGTTACTGTCCATCCGAGCGCACTTTGGTAACTGCTATTGATAACGAAATTCGTTCTGCTAAAGGCAAATTAGTTTTTACTGGCATGGCCAGTTTTATTTCCCGTTTCCAAATTGCCATAGATTCTTGCGTCAAACACAATCGTAAAATTGCCATTATTGGTCGTTCTGTAGACCAAAATATTGAGGCTGCTGCCAAAACTGGTTTTATCAAACTCCCCAAAGGAGTTCTCATTAAACCTCAGCAAATAGGCCACTTTCCACCCAACCAAGTTGCCATGATTGTTTCTGGTTCTCAGGGCCAAGCTGGTTCTGCTATGCATCGATTAGCTAATGGTGAACACAAAATGGCTCAACTAAAGCGAGGCGACAAAGTTATCATCAGTAGTAATGCTATCCCAGGAACTGGTAACGACGCCGATATCTTTGACATGATGGACAGCCTTTATAAAAATGGTATCGAAGTTGTTTATTCCGGCACTTCCGAAAATCTTCACGTTTCAGGACACGGTTATAAAGGGGACTTGGCTCTTCTTGTTCGATTGGTTCGTCCTAAACATATTATTCCTATCGGTGGTGATGTTCGCCATATGATGCTCTATGCCAAAATGACCAAGGACTTGGGTTACACCGATAGCCAGGTCTCGGTTCTCACCGAGGGTCAATCTATAATTTTGGAAAACAAAGTGGTCAAAGAAGGTCCAAAGTACGAAACCAAAAATGTTTATGTTGATGGTTTGGGTATTGGCGATGTCGGCACCGTGGTTCTTCGCGACCGTCAAGTTATGTCCGAGGATGGCGTTTTGGTTGCCATTGTTCCTTTAAGGCGCACCAACTCCCAAGTAGCAGGCGACATTGACATTATTTCTCGCGGTTTTGTTTATCAAAAAGAAAATCAAGATTTAATTAGAGATGCCCGCAAACAGGTTCTGATGTGTTTACAAGGCAATAAGGGGCCAGCGACCGACTGGGGTTTTCTTCGCAAAAAAATTGAAGGCCAGCTCGAGCAATTTGCTTTCAAAACCACCGAGCGCCGCCCTCTCATCATCGTGAACCTCATCGAGGTTTAAACCCCTCCGTCGCTTTTTAGTCGCGACACCTCCCCTTGACAGGGGAGGCTTCTCTTTTGTCATTCCGGGCTTGACCCGGAATCCAGTTCAATCGTTTAAGTGTATAATTCGCAATATGATCAAAGCAATTGTTAGCGACTTTTCTCGGGTAATTTTGTTCCCGAAAGATCCTAAATACGACGGTAGTCTAAACACTCTACATAAGGAGAATCTACAGCTCTCTGGATACAATCCACTTGATTGCTTTGAACTAAACATAGTTCTTTTGGATTTTTACAGATCGCAAGTTAGTAAAGTAAACTTCTACATTTTTACTACAGACAGTATTCAAGATGCTCCGGAGTTCAAGCCATTTTTAGAACCTATTTTTACAAAAATATTTTCTGCTCAAAAGATGGGTGTAAAGAAGAATGATTCAGATGCATACATGTTAATTGCCAGAGAACTAGCTTGTGATCCATCTGAAATTATTTATATAGACGATGCCATAGAAAATATTGAAGCGGCAAAAATATCTGGCCTTAAAACTATTTTGTACTCAAGTGTCAACCTGGTCGCCAAAAAAGTTACAGAATCGTTAACAGAATAATTCCTCGTCATTCCTGCGGAGGCAGGAATCCATAAATAACCTCCTCCGTATTTTCTTGACTTCGGGTAATCTTTGGTATTAAATTATTTCATGGATACATTAAACAGAATTGCTATCTTTAAGGGTAAGAAAATTAGAAAGGTTATTTTTCAAAACGAATGGTTGTTCTCTGTCACCGACATCGTCGGCGCTCTCACTGATAGTGTTGATCCTAGAGACTATTGGTTCAGAATGAAAGATCGTGTCAGAATTGACGAAGAAATTGAGTTGTCGACACTTTGTCGACAACTGAAACTAGAGTCAGCTGATGGCAAAATGTATTTAACAGATTGCGCAAATACCGAAAGCATATTTCGCATCATCCAATCTATTCCATCACCTAAAGCAGAACCCTTTAAGATGTGGCTCGCCAAAGTAGGTTACGAAAGAGTTCAAGAAATCGAAGATCCAGAACTAGCCACCAAGCGCACCAGAGCTCTCTACAAAGCCAAAGGCTACCCAGATTCCTGGATCGAAAAAAGAATGCGCGGCATTGTTATCCGCGAAGAATTGACCGAAGAGTGGCAACGGCGTGGAGCAAAACAACAAAGAGACTACGAAATCCTAACATCAGAAATCTCCAAAGCCACTTTTGGTGTTACCCCTAAAGAGTATAAAAACTTAAAAGGACTAGAAAGAGAAAATTTGAGAGATCATATGGATGACTTTGAGCTAATTTTTACTATGCTCGGAGAGCGCTCCACTACCGAAATCCACAGAAACGAAAACTCTCAAGGTGTTCCCAAGCTAAAAAAAGATGCCAATCGGGGCGGTAAGATAGCTGGTGGGGCAAGAAAAGCGTTAGAAAAAGAACTCGGTCATTCCGTAGTAACCAAAACCAATTTCCTCCCTAAAATCAAAAAAATAAAATATCTATGAAAACCAAACCACAAACCATATCAGTTTCAGAACTCAAAAAGGAGCTCTTAAAAAATAAAAAATTTAAACTCGAATACGAATCTCAGGCAATTGCCAGCAAAATTATTGAAACAAGGATAAAAAAGAAAAGCTCAATCTCTGCCCCGCTATAAACCCGTTGTCATTCCGGGCT
>CAZPFY010000049.1:0-8600 GCA_964586045.1 uncultured Pseudomonadales bacterium
AAAAAATCTAAACCCTGCAAACAATACTGTAATTATTCTTTCTCCCAATCACGCCAACACCGGCAACTGCGATATCGCCACCTCTTCATTGTCTTGGTCTACTCTCTACGGACAAGTAGATGTCGACACCAACCTCCAAAAAACACTTATGGAAACAAAGGATATTTGCATAGACAATAATATTTTTTCAGTCGAGCATGGCGTAGCTGGGCTACTTCCCTTCCTCAAATATTTCCATCCTCAGTCGCAAATAGTACCTCTAATTTTCAAAAAAAATATTAATCAAAACAAATTGAAAACTATCTCAAGTGTCATTTCAGACTCTTTAAAAGATCAAAGTATTGCGGTTCTAGGTTCACTCGATTTTTCTCACAACTTAAGCAAAACAGAGTCTCAAAAAAGGGACCAGTTAACCCAAATATATATATCCGCAAACGACATAAGTAAAATCAACTCCTTGAGTTCAGAGTACCTAGATTCACCTCCAGTTCTGGTAACCACCCTCTTGATCGCTCAAAAAAACAGCTTAAGTCAAAATATTTTAGATCACAAAAACTCATCAGACTACAACAGTAGCCCCTCTTTGGTTACAAGTTATTACCTGCTAAACTTTACCAAAGCCTCAGACGATAAAAATTTAACCCTTCTTTTTGGCGGCGATGTCATGCTCGGCCGTTCTGTTAATACCCAAATAATAAAAAAACAAAACTTCAGTTGGCCGGTCGAAAAAATATCAGAGATTACCAGGCAAGCTGATCTTTTTATGGTCAACCTGGAGGGACCATTTAAATCCGGTTGCAAGCCAACAGATACCGGGATGGTCTTTTGTACTGACCCGCGAAGCATATCTACGCTTACTAGTGCCGGTGTCGACGTTGTCAATCTTGCCAACAATCATATTTACAATCAAGGTAAAGAAGGCTTCTCGGAAACCATTGATATTTTAAACAAAAACAACATTGTCCCTGTAGGGGCACTCCTTGTGGACAATCCAGTTCTCACCCTCAAAAACACCAAAATTGCCATCTTGGGTTTCAACGACATTCCTCCCTACCCAAACGAAATAAACAAATTAACAGAAGACAATTTAGTCAATCAAATTAAAGAAATTAGGTCAAAAGTAGATTTGTTGATCGTTACTGTTCATTGGGGAAACGAGTATCAAAAAACCAGTGCACGTCAAAAAAAATACGCCCATCTCGCTATCGACTCTGGTGCAGATGTTGTTATTGGTCATCATCCCCACTGGGTACAAGGATACGAAGAGTACAAAGGGAAGCCGATCTACTACTCTTTGGGCAATCTTATTTTTGATCAAATGTGGTCAGAGGAAACCAAAAAAGGCTTAGTCGTCCGTTTGAATTACAACAATAAAAAGCTGATCAAAAGAGAAGATCTCCCTATAAAAATATTTAACTATGGTCAACCATCTTTCATCATTCCGTAGGGGTGAGGCGTGACTCGCCTGTCTGTCATTCCTGCGAAGGCAGGAATCCATCCAGTAACACCTTATTCAAAAAAATCATATAATCAAATTATGAAAAAAATCTTTGTCTTGCTCACATTAGCAATTTTTATTTTTCTAGCTCGGCCCGCTCAAGCTGTCTACTTTGGCCAAGGCGATAATTTGTCTTTTCCCAAAACACAAAAATTCAACGAAACTGTTTTTTTGGCAGGGACCGATATAACCATCGACTCTGATATCAACGGAGACCTTGTCTGTGCCGGTCAAAACATTACTATCAACAGTAAAATTACTGGCGATGTTCTCTGTGCCGGACAAAACTTAGAAATTAACGGCACCGTCGATGGTAATGTTCGCTCCATAGGCCAACAAATCGATATCAATGGGAACATCACCAAAAATCTTAGTACTGCCTCCCAAAATCTTCAGCTAAACAAATCAGCCAACGTCAAAGGTGATATTTTTTACGGCGCCCAAAATATCGATCTTCAAGGAATCATGGGTCGAGACTTGGCCGGCGGTTCAGAATCTATTCTCATCTCAGGTTCTCTACTCCGAAATGCCAAAATAGCCACTCAAAAAATTACAGTAGCCGATTCGGCCAAGCTGAGTGGAGACTTAGAGTACTACATCGAAAAAACCGGCACTTCAGCTATAAACGAAAAATCTGTTAAAGGAAAAGTTACTCGTCATGAGGTAGTGTTGCAGGAAAAAGAGCAAGTCAAAAGAGACATCCAAAAAGTTACCCCAGCTCTAATGATTTTCAAAGCCGTTTTCTCTATTCTCTCTTCAGTTCTTGTTGCCTTTCTCCTCCTATATTTTATTCCCATTAGAGTTATCAAGGTTTCAGAAATCATTAAGACTCACCCCGTCAAGTCTGCTCTTCTTGGCTTTGCTGTTCTGGTCACCGGACCAATCGCCATGATTATTTCTTGCCTAACCGTTGTTGGCATTAGTCTCGCCGCCGTTGTCGCCCTTTTCTATGTTTTAAGTCTTATTCTCGCCGGAAGTTTTGTAGCTGTTAGGGTAGGGGAAATGCTCGCCGAAAATTATCCGAGTCTCAAAAAATCAGTTTATCTTTCTACTTTCCTTGCGTGTCTCTTACTTGGTCTCCTTGTTCACATTCCAGTTCTTGGAGCCATCATCGGCTTTCTTGTTTTCCTAATTGGACTAGGTGCTTCTTTTCTCTCCTACCTCCCAACCGATAACTAACATGCCCATCCACCACCCCCAACACAGAATCCGAAAAGTAAATCCAGATTATATTGATTCTGTTATGTCTGTTGTTGCTGTTATTAGCCCTCTTGCCATTATTCCTCAAATAGTTCAAATCTATCAAACCAAAGATGTCGAAGGAATTTCTCTTGTTACCTGGATGTTTTCAGTCTTAACTTCCATCATCTGGGTTGTTTATGGCTTGCACCACAAAGACAAACCAATAATCTTTAACTCCGTCATGGGTGCTGTTTTCTGTTCCGCCATTGCCCTCGGCGTAATAATCTACAAATAAAAAGATTGATATATCAATAAAAATTCGGGGTGCCGAGTGTCGATCTCGGGCCCTGCGGCCCCCAGCCGCAGATACTGCCGTTATACTACACCCCGTAGCTAACTCGCTAATTTTATCACAGGCAAATGAACTTGACATTACGGGTAATATTCGGTTAAATTATAATATGGTCGAGGTAAATTGTAATTACTGTAATAAAAAGTTTTTAAGAACAAGCACTAGGTTTAACGAAGCAATAAATAATAATTGGAAGCAGTTTTGTTCTGTATCCTGTCAATCCAAATCAAAAACAAAACCTAGAATTTTTGCAAAATGCAGAGTCTGCTACAAAGATGTCACTCGTCTAAAATCAGATGTTGAGACATCAGGAAATATTTTTTGTTCAAGTAGTTGCTCGATTAAATATTCAAACACACATAGAATCACAAAGCTTACTTTAGCAAGAAAAAAGCATCTTTTTGAAAAACCAGTATGTATGAATCCTAGCTGTCATAAACAAATAGGTTTAGAAAACAAAAAATATTGCTCTCCAGAATGCAGGTTTATTGATATAAACGAGAAAAGTAAAAATTATGTGCTTCAGGAAATTCGAAAATTCGTTAAAATCTATAGCCGGGTTCCAATTAAGTATGAGATGCCCAATCTTAGTAGTAGAGGTCGACACTGTTTTGGTACTTGGAACAAAGCAGTCAAATCCGCTGGATTCATTCCCAATGATGTAATCTTCTCCAAAAAATCTACAGCCAACGACGGACACAAGTGTGACTCCTTATCAGAAAAAATAGTCGACGATTGGCTATTCGCGAGAAATATAAAGCACAAGGTACACGTCAAATATCCTTTTGGAAACGGGATGTCAGTAGATTTTAAAGTCGGTGAGTACTGGATAGAGTTATTTGGCCTCACTAAACAACTAAAAAGATATGACAGTTTAATGGAAACAAAACTTGGTCTTATAAAACAATTTAATCTCAAGCTTATCAGCTTGTATCTTTCTGATATTTTTCCAGTTAATCGTCTCGATAAAAAATTATCCCTATTGCAAAAATAACCCGAAAGTTATAAATTGATTATTAGTTAATAAACAAAACTAAAAATGGCCAAAAAAGTAAAGAAAGAAGAAAAGTCTACCGGTATTCATGCCGATAACGATGCTCGTCTCACAGCAGTAAAAATTGCCATGCAACAAATTACCAAGCAATTTGGCGAAGGTGCCATTATGCACATGGGCTCCGACAAAATTAACGAAAAAATTCCAGTCGTTTCCACAGGGTCCATTAGTTTAGATGTTGCTCTTGGTATCGGTGGTTTTCCAAAGGGAAGGATTATCGAAATCTATGGCCCAGAAGCTTCTGGAAAAACTACCTTAGCTCTTCACGTTATTGCGGAGTCCCAAAAAACTGGTGGAGTTGCTGCTTTTATTGATGCCGAACACGCCGTTGATCCAGCCCGTGCCAAATCTATTGGTGTCGATCTCGACAATCTTTTGCTTTCTCAACCAGACAACGGTGAACAAGCTTTAGAAATTGCCGAAACTCTTATTCGTTCCGGTGGTGTCGATGTTGTTGTTATTGATTCTGTGGCAGCTTTAGTTCCAAAGGCCGAAATAGAAGGCGAAATGGGTGACGCTTCTATGGGCATGCAAGCCAGGCTAATGAGTCAAGCTCTCCGCAAAATAACTGGTGCTATTTCCAAAAGTAAATGTATCGTTATTTTTACCAATCAGTTAAGAGACAAAATTGGCGTCATGTTTGGTAATCCCGAGGTCACAACTGGTGGTAAAGCTCTTAAGTTTTATGCCTCTATCCGCATCGATATGCGCAAAATTGGTAATATCCAAGAGGGAGACGAAATCATAGGTTCCAGGCACCGTGCCAAAATTGTCAAAAACAAAGTTGCTTCTCCTTTTAAAATTGCTGAATTCGACGTTCTCAATGTCGGTGGTATTAGTAAACTTGGGGATTTGTTGGATACGGCTATTGCTTATGGTGTCGTTGAAAAGGCCGGGTCATTTATCAAGTACGATGGTCAAACCTTAGCTCAGGGACGCGATGCTGCCAAGGCACTACTTGCTGGCCAACCAGAAACAGTTGAAAAAATCAAAGAACAAGTTATGGAAAAAGTAAATGCCGGAGTTCAACCCGAAAAATAATCGCTCTGAACTATTAAAGTACGCTGTCAATATTCTTAGTCGTCGGCCCTACTTTTTTGTCCAGCTCAAAAACAAACTGCAAGAGAGAGCCAAAAAGCTAGAGCTCACAAATTTTGAAGATGATCTAAGCTCAATTCTTACAGAGCTACAAAAAAGTGGCTATCTAAACGATTCTTATTTGGCCGAAGCCTACGTTCGACGCTGTCTGGGAAGACTCCAGGGTCCCAAAGTTATTCGTTACAAGCTCCAACAGCTAGGCTTAAACTCCAGTCAAATAGCCGAGGCTTTAGCAACCGAGGAGTCTCAAAAAGCCCTAGCTGAGGCTAAATCAAAAATCACTGGCAGGCTAGCCGGGTCCGAAGAGTTCAAGGTCGCGAGTAAGCTTTACCAGCGAGGTTTTTAGTGTAAAATAGGTCTACTAGTCATTCGATCTTAAAGTTACGCAATGTTCAAACCAAAGCCACATCTTCTCCTTTTAACCACTTCCGGTGGGGCTTTTTGCGCATCTTGATCCACGGCTAGGTTTTAATATTTATCATAAAAACCTATGTCACTTCTGTCTATTTTTAAGTCTGGTATTTTCAAAAAATCAAAAACTATTTCTACGCCAGTCGCCGACAAACAGATTAGTCCCAATACCGAAACACCGACAAACCGAGCAACTGAAAAAACTATCGCCGCTCCCATTGTTCCCACAGTCGACACCGCCGCCATTATTGCTCAGGCCACAGCTCAAGCCCAAGTTCAGGCTCGAGAAATTATTATCTCCGCCAAGGACGAGGCCTTCAAGGTCAAAGATCAAGCTATTAAAGATGCCCGAATTCAGCTTGAGGATATCGAAACCAAGTCCAAAGCCTTAAGCCAAAAACAACAAGTTTTACTTCAAGAAGAAAACAGTCTCAAAAAACAAAAACAGGAGTCCGAAAATCTTCAAAAGAGTCTGGAAGAAATCAAACAAAAACTTCAAGATCAAGCCGATCAAATGGTTAAAAAACTCGAAAAGGTTGCCTCCCTCACCACCGATCAAGCCAAAAAGGAGCTCTTAAGTCAGGTAGAAAAACGCTCTTCCATGGAAATCGCCAGAGCAATTAAAGAAACCGAGGAAAAAGCCAGAGCTGAAGCCGACGATCTTGCCAGAGAGATCCTGGTTGATTCTATGAGATCTGGAGCCACCGACTATGTTGCCGAATACACTATTTCTACCGTTCCAATTCCAGACGAAGAAACCAAAGGTCGAATCATCGGTAAGGACGGCCGCAACATTCGCATTTTTGAAAAAGTTTCCGGTTGTGATGTTAGTATGGACGACGCTCCAGACGAAGTAAAACTTTCTAGTTTTGATCCAGTCCGCCGCGAAATTGCTCGTCAAACTTTAATTCATTTAATTAAAGATGGTCGTATTCACCCCGCCCGTATCGAAGAATACTTCGAAAGATCAAAGAGAGATGTAGAACAAATAATGTTCCAAGAAGGTCAAAAATTATGTCACGCCGTTGGTGTTTACAATATGCACCGCGACATAGTTCAAATGCTCGGACGCTTCAAATTCCGAACCTCGTACGGACAAAACATGATCAGTCATACCTTAGAGGAAACCAGAATCGGTATCAAAATTGCAAGTGAAGTAGGAGCCAACGTTGACGTTGTTCGTATGGGTTGTTTACTCCACGACATCGGCAAAATTATCGAAGGCGAGGGAAATCATATTGAGTTAGGTGTTAACTATTTAAAGAAATACAACCTTCCTCAAAACATTATCGACTGTGTTGCTCAACATCACGAGGACGAAGAGTTTACCAGTAACGAATCCATGATTGTTTATATCTCCGACGCTATCTCTGGTTCTCGTCCTGGTGCCCGCCACGAAAACACCGAAGACTATGGTAAAAGAATAAGACAGTTGGAAGAAGTTGCTCGAAAACATCCCGAGGTCGAAGACGCCTATGCCATTTCTGCTGGCCGAGAAATTCGAGTCATCGTCAATCCTCACAAGGCAGGGGACGCCCAGCTCATTATTTTAGCTCAAGCCATCAGAGACGAAATTCGCGACACCATGACCTTCCCAGGCACCGTCAAGGTCAACGTCATCCGCGAAACCCGTGCCTCCGAAATCGCCAGTTAAAAATTAATCAAAACACATGACTATCGTCACTGGCTGTGAAGGACCTGATCTAGATGGTATTGCTTGCATGGTTGCCTACTCTGAACTGTTAAACAAAACAGGTATTCAATCTGAGGCAAGATATTTCGGTAATCTTGACATGGAAACCGACTTCGTAAGTAAGCACACTAATCTCATTCCTGATAATAGTAAAACTTTTCCTAAAAATGCTGACGTTGTCTTAGTCGATACCGCTAATCCAGACATAATCGATAAAAGTATACCGGTTGATCGAGTTATTTCAGTTTTCGATCATCGTCAGCTTGTATTTACCAACAAATTCACCAACGCAGATTTGCACATCGAACTAGTTGGTTCCTGCGCCACTTTAATTACTGAAGAGTACCAAAAGGCAAAAGTAACTCCAAGTGTCAATACGGCAATATATCTATACGCCGCAATTATTTTTAGTACTATAAACTTTAAAAACTCAGTCACTACTCAGAGAGATATCAAGGCGGCTGAATGGCTACTGTCTATCGCCGAACTAGACGAAAGTTTTATTCGCGATTTATTTTCGGCAAAATCTCAAATATCATCTTCAAATCTGTATGAAATTTTGTCACAAGATTTTTCCATAAAAACTCTATCAAGTCACAAAATTGGTATTGCTCAAATTGAAATGGTCGACATCAACCGTTTTCTATCTGATCTAAAACAACCCCTCCAAGAGGCACTTTCCAAACTGAAATCTAATAATAGTTTGGAATTTATCTTTTTTAACGGTATTGATGTCGTTGATGGATATAGTCTGTTTGTTATCACTGATTCCGTCTCTGTAGATCTCTTTTCATCAATTCTCGAAGTTCCTAGGTTCGAATACTCATATCAGTATCCCTCCATCATCATGCGCAAGCAGATCTGGCCAAAAGTCGAAGAGTATCTAAAAACCCGTGCCTCCGAAATCGCCTCATAAAATATTTTGTAGGGCGGGGTTCTCTCACCCTTACTTATTCCCCGTCATTGCGAGTTTCGGTATTCCGAACCGCGGCAATCCAGAAATGTTATTGATGCCGGACCTGAGAAGTTTATCCCATTATCCCGCGGGAGCATCCAGGCTTTTCTGGATTCTGAATCAAGTTCAGAATGACAATATAAATACTTGCAATACTAGGTATATTAGTGTTATCATCAGTCCACAATTATCATTGATACTGCCCAATTATTTATTAAAAAAATATGACCAAACAAACTCTCATTGGAATTGTTTCCAAAAAAGTTCATCTCACCAAAAAAGCTGTCAAGGAAACAGTCGATACTTTTTTCAACGAATCAATAATTGCTTTAGCCAAAGGTGAAAAGGTTGTTATCT
>CAZPFY010000050.1:0-2193 GCA_964586045.1 uncultured Pseudomonadales bacterium
TACTGGAAAACACAAAAATCGTCGTCTACAGCAACCAAGAAGGTTACTTAAACTTTTATTTCAAACCGTTTATTGAGTGGTCCAGTAAGAATGAGGGTTTTTGGTTGACTGCCCCCCGTCAGCTTCGTCAAAGTGTTTGGGATATCTTGTTCGATATTCAAAAAGATGTTATTGAGATCGCAGGCGGTGAGCCAACCCAAATATTTGTGAAAGTAAACCCTGGCTATGAAAAATATGAAGCTCTGTATATTCTAACTGTAGCTACCCATATTGCTCAGGCAGGAGAATTTGAGACTCTCTATGCCATAAGTGGCGGCTATCGCCAGCATCTTGCTCTCATTAATACGAACATTATCTTTGGAGCTAACTTGCCTGATGTTGGCGTTACGCACATTAAGCCATGGATTGATACCTGGATCGAGAAAAAATCTTTGGGAGAGCTTAAAAATGAATCTCTCAAGATCCGCAAATTTTCAATAGATTGGATTGATAAGCGAGATCTTGCGGTTCAAAAAGTGCGCAATCGCATCGATAAGGAACTGAGCTGGGTCAAACAGCCTGTTATCAAGCACAATTGGCTTAATCAATGCGACCAAGCACTCGCTTTTATGCGTGCGGCGAAAGAAACTGCAACATTTTCCAACCAAAATATCCAAGTTCTTGCACAATCAGCAGAGAGCCAAATTGAGGCCTTCGAAAATTTGTTGTCTGGTGGAATGATTGTTGAGACCTATCAAAGTTATTGTGATGTTTTGACGATGATTAAAAGAATTCGATCCGAAGCAAAACAATATTTTGATAGTGTTAATTCAAATAAAATTGAAGAATTTGTCGACACCATTTCTACTCTTGTAAGCTAATACATGTCCCCGTTGCAAATATCGCAACGGGGATTTTTTGTCTTGTGGAGATGGCTTATTTGGGAGTTATATACAAGTTATGGGGCAGTATGATGATAATTTTTGGCAATGTATTTTTAAGCGGTTGATTTGTTGATGAAGTCTGTCCAGTCCAATGATAGTTTTTCCCCGATGACAAGCTCTAAAGGAGTCTTACTCTTTTTGAGCTTGTTTTTGGTGTTTTCTAAAGGTTTAAATCGATAATTCATGACTATGAGATTAGTAATATTTGTGGCTGATTTTAGACTCCTGAGACGTTTAACAGTCTTTAAACGTGCTGTTAAGTAGGAAACGATGTTCTCCACAGTGTTGCTTGTGGTTGGTATTTTTCTTTTGTTTACTCTGACCAAATGGTGGATAGTTAATGCTTCCCAATGGTCAAATATCCACAAAGAAGCTAGCTGGTGGGCTACGGGAAGTGAGGCGGAAATACTAGCAAAGCTAGATTGTCTTTTCTGTACTTGTTTGAGATTTTTAGCAAACAAAACTCGACGACAGTGAAACAGAAGATTTTTTTGATCCTTTTTGGGAAGTTTAGAAACAAGTGTTTCCAAATCTCTCTGTGCATGAGCCAAACAAAGCTGGTGAGGCACTCCGTAAAGACGAGGTCTCCTTGGTTGGACCGGGGTAACCCCCGGCCTAGGATATGTCCGAGTGTATTTGTAAAGTGTGGTTGATTTTGTTTCTCTGGTAAGAGCAGTAATGGCTACATGGCCATCGGAAATCAAAGCACCAACCACATATCCACTGGCTTCAACCGAATCAACTAGCCTGGTGTATCCAAATACTGTTTCTCGATACTCCACTGACCAAGAGACAATATCCAGAGTAAGGTAGTCAACAGCTAGGAGAAGTACCAAATTCTTGTTGAGATATTTACCATCCAAAAGTAGTATTCCACTCCAGTTGTTTTTAGTTCGCAAACGAAGCGCACCACTTACCTGTTCTGGAGTAAAACTGGCAGGTACCCTTTAAACTGAACACTTAGTATTAGTTAAATGTTCAATTTAAAATGTATCTATGAGCTTTCACATAATTCGAAAAGAAATCAAAGAACAGATATTGTCTCGGATCAAAAACGAAGGTGTTTCTGTTGCTCAAACAGCTAGTGAACACGGAATCAGTCCCAAAACCATTTACACCTGGTTGAGTGCTGGCGTAGCCAGCACCTCAGCTAGTATTCTAGAAGTGTCTCATCTACGCAGAGAAAACAAAGTTCTTCTGGAAATGGTTGGCAGACTAACCATGGAGAAACAAAAACAGTCTTTTAAAAAAAGCTAGCTGTTTAAAACAG
>CAZPFY010000050.1:2203-8595 GCA_964586045.1 uncultured Pseudomonadales bacterium
AATCACACAAGAGAAAACAAAACTCAGCTGGCAAAACGATTAGGTATCTCCCGAGGAATGCTGTACTACAAACACAAGCAATCTACCGAGGACGAGAGAGTCAGGGATTTGATCAAAGATATTCTGGCACTTAATCCTGCCTACGGACACAAACGCATTGCTCTTGATCTTAAACTAAACAAAAAGCGCATTTGCAGAGTGATGAAGCTGTACAACCTTAAACCATATCGCAGGAGAGCCAAGAAGCCTGTTAAGCAGGGCGATATTGGTAAACTACCATCAGATTTCAAAAACGAGATTGAAACCTTTTGCCCCATCAGGCAACTCATGGTCTGGATGGGAGATTTTATCTACCTTAATTTCCACGGTAAGTTTTACTACCTGGCCACAACCATGGATTTGTTTACCCGAGAAATTGTTGGTTGGAGTTTTTCAGATCACCACAACTCACAGCTAGTAGTTGATGCTTTTGTGGATGGTAACAGAAAGACCAAGCAAGCTCCACTCTACTTTCACAGTGATCAGGGAAGCGAATATGACTCGAGGATGTATCAGACATTAATTACCTCTAAGAATACAATCATCTCCATGAGTCGCAAAGGCCACCCTTGGGAAAATGGTTTCCAAGAATCTTTTTACTCACAGTTTAAATTGGAGTTTGGAGATCCTGACCGTTTTGAAAATCTGGGTGAACTACTGGAATCAACATCCCAGATGCTTTTTTACTACAACAACAATCGAATACACACTTCTCTAAAAACCTCTCCGGTTAAATTCCGCCTACAAAACACTTAAGACAAAGTGTTCAAAGAAATGGGTACTTGACAAACACCTTGTTCCATATTGATTAACCCAAGAAGAAACTGTACAACGAGCAATCTTCTTTCTTTCCTTAATTACTCCACAAGGACTTCGTCCTTGGATAAAGTCCTTAACCACCTCATCAACAAATACTTTGGTAAAACGAACTCTGGTACCAGAGGTAGACTTTTTGCGAACAGAGAAACTGGACCGACAGACTGGACAAAACCAGCGTTGAACTTTCTCGCTGGTTTCTCTTCTAATTGATTTGCGTCGAAGTATTCTTGAGCCGTTTTTAACTAAATCAGCACCACAACTAAGACATCGTTTTTTTTAGAGTATTCACTGGCAGTGAATGTAGCCTAACAGTTGTCGCAATACAAGGGCAAAAACCGCCGATTAAATCAACCGCTTAAAAGAACATTACCTAATTTTTGAGACTAATGGAGACAAAAATGAGAAATGGAAGATTTGGTAACTTAACGATTTGGATTTGGATTGGTATTTTGATCTTGCTTTACAGCCTGACGCTATGGCTGGCACAAGGTAAATGGCTTTTTCTGTTTGTTTTTTTTGCTGTTACCGTGGCATTTTACTGGTTTGTAGACCCTTGGCTGTACCCTATTGCCAAAAAGCCAGTCTACAGCTTGGACGGTAAGTACGTTGATATTGATCTTTTTGGCCGTGGAGCTCGATTGCTACACGACGGGAAAGTGGTAACAATTTCTGTCCTAAATTCTCCAGAACCAAAACTGAGTGTTTATGATGCTCACATGTGGGGCTGGGGTAAGGCCGTCAATGGAGTAAACGAAACACTTGTGGAAACTATGGCCGGAAACCTGACGGTTAATCGAACAGATAAAGGCTTTAGGGTAAGCTGGAAAGATGATGTCCCCTGGGAGCTAATTTAATATAAGAAAAATACATTAAATTGGAGCAGATATGAAAAATCAGTGGAAGTACTTTTTAGCAGTGCTTACGGCAATTGGACTTGGCTTTGGGGCAATGTGTGTACAAACAACAAACATAGCCCTAACTTGGATTTTGATAACGATTTCGATGGCTATCATTGTGGGTATTTTGCGAGCGATATATCGCAGTGAACACCCGGAAACATTGAAGAAATAACAAGGAGAACCCATGAAGAAATTTTGGAAAAATTGGGGTGGAGTAATAATTTTCTTACTCGCCTTGGTACCCGCGGTAATGGCAGAACAGGTGGGGTATAAGTCGCCATGGGCGATGACCCTAATTGGATTTGCTGCCGCCTTAGTTGCCACCGGCTTTTACTTTGAGATTCGGAGTGGTGTTTTTGATCCCCAACCCGAAACTCCAAAACCTGGGTATTGCCTATATCCAGAAAAGAATTGTTTGGAAATCGGAATCTTTTGCACAAGAATTGTTTTTATAAAAAATGTGACAAAGGTCGCGATGGTAATTGAGGAAGGTGGCCTGTTCCTGGTTGAATTCGTACAAAAAAGTAATACTTTAACCACGGATGGAAATATTACAAACAACGTATTAAAAACAGAAAGTGGCGACCTTACAGTATCGGTCATTGAGGGCGGATACCGAGTAAGTTGGACGCCTGAAAATGATTGGGTAGTGTATTAAGGATGATCCCGTCGGAAGACGGGATTTTTTGTGTCTAAAATTCTGGCGAGGCGATGGTGGGAGTGACGTGGGGGGCTGGCGGTGGAGGAGGTTCGTTGTAGGTGTAGTGATGGGGAGTGGACTCAGGTTCGGACAAGAGAGACTGTTCTTGGGGATAATCGGTGGTGTCGGTGAGGTTTTTGATTTTTTCGGGAAGCTTATCAAAAAGAGAACCGGCTAATTTTTTGCCTTCATCGGTACCAAAAAGCAAGGCGGCTCCGACGCCGACAGCGACACCAATAGCAAAGGAACCAAAGGTATTATCACCCTTTGAACTTTTAGCGGGATTGATCATAGTGGCTTAAACTGGAAGGTGGTTTTGGTTTATCGCGGCCCAATAGACTAGAAATGGTCTCGATGATTTTGCCGCTTTGACGAAAACCTTCGATAATGGCAAAAAAGGCGGAGGCTGGTTGAGAGATTTTTTCCAAAGTCTCGTCGGCGGTGTCCAAAGTTCGGTTTAGTTTACCCAAAGAAGTTTTTAGTTCTTTGAGAACTTGAATGAGCTGAAGGCCAACAACAATAGCGGTAGTAGTGAGGAGGACTGTCGAGATTAAGGAAACAATTTGAGGTAAGGTCATAATTCATCATAGCAAGAAAAAACTCAAAGTACAAAAAAATCAAAAACTCAAAATAATGTTTACTTTGAAATTATGGTGAAGGGGATTTTTTTGGTCGAGGAGCGGCCGAAGCGATTGGTGGCTTTTATTTGAAGACTGGTTTCGCCAATGGGTAAACTTAGCTTGGCGGTGAAGTGGCCAGTTTCGTCTGGTCTGACTTTGACATCGCTACCAATGGTAATTAATGAGTCGACGCTAGTGTCGCCCTCAACCTCGAGTGGAGAAACGACGACAGAATCGGCAACTGGTTTTTGAAGATCAAGCTTGGGGAGAGAAAGTACGGCCCGAAACTGAAATCCTAGATAAATCAAAAAAACTAAACCTCCAAAAATAAAGGGGAGAAAATGACTTGGTTCAAAGGAAATTCGGTTACGTTTTTGAGGTAAGATTTTGGAATCTGATTTTTTTTCGGTTTGCTTGTACCCACGACGAAAAAGAGCGATTAGTTCTTCGGGGTCCCTATCTAACCTTAAGGAAAGATTGCGAATAAAACCTTTGATGAAGGTTTCTGAAGGAAGATTGTGATAATTATTTTTTTCCAAAGCATCGATATACTTAACATCGATTTTGGTTAGAAAAGAGAGTCTTTCTAAAGAAAGATCTTTTTTGATTCTTTCGGAGTGTAGAACTTCCCCAACGGTTTTCATAATACTGGAGTATACAGAAAATTAATCTTCTTGGCTTTCGCCTCTCGGGAAAATTTCATCAAGACTACTGACGATGACTTCGCGAGGCTTGTTACCTTCGGCGTGAGCCAAAACGCCAGACTGTTCGAGTTGATCCAAAATGCGAGCTGCTCGAGCGTAGCCAACTTCGAGGCGGCGCTGCAAGAGAGAAGCTGATCCCTTGCCTTCGGCAATACAGAGGTAGGCTGCTTCTTCGAATTTTTCGTCGACATTGCCCATGGGATGGCCACCAATATTAACATCGCCTTTGCCACCATGCCCTTTGGTTACCGTTTCGTCTAGTTCTGGTTTGACACCAGTGTTTCGAATAAACTCAATAAGATTTTTGATTTCTTTTTCGGAGACAAAGGCACCTTGAATACGAGCGGGCTTGGAAGACTCTGGAGGAATAAACAACATATCACCTTTGCCCAAAAGTTTTTCGGCGCCGGGCATATCGATAATGACACGAGAGTCGGTCATGGAAGTAACCTGGAAAGCAATACGGGCAGGAATGTTGGCCTTAATAAGACCAGTTAAGACATTGACGGAAGGACGCTGGGTAGCCAGGACCAAATGAATGCCAGTAGCACGGGCCATTTGAGCAAGGCGAACAATATTGTGTTCGACGTCGCCGGCGTTTTTGGACATCATAATGTCGGCCATTTCATCGATGAGAATAACAATGTAGTGCATGGCTTGGAAACCGGACATTTCATTGTAAGAGCTGATATTTTTGACACCCATTTCTTGAAAAGTGCGATAGCGACGTTCCATTTCGGCGACAGCCCAACCAAGGGCATTCGCCACCTTTTCAACGTCGGTAATAACTGGAGTGAGCAAATGAGGAATATCGTTATATGGTGTAAGCTCAACGCGTTTGGGATCAACCATAATAAACTTAACTTCTTCTGGCGAGGCGCGAAATAAAATGGAAGAAACAATGCTGTTTATAAGAACAGATTTTCCGGAACCGGTAGTACCAGCGATAAGAACGTGGGGCATTTTGGAAATATCAGTTATCACGGCTTGGCCAGAAACGTCTAAGCCGAGAGAGACGGACATTTTTGATTTGCTGGCCAGCATGGCTGGAGCTTGAAGCATTTCGCGGAGAGTGACAAACTCAAGAGAACGATTTGGAATTTCGATACCGACCAGGTCGCGACCGGGAATGGGGGCTTCGATACGAATTTGACCTTGAGGAGCAGAAAGAGCGAGGGCCAGATCAGAACCCAGAGCAATAATTTTACTAAGTTTGGTACCCATGGCGATGGCCAAAGCGTACTGGGTAACAGCGGGACCCTTGTGAACTTCGGTAACGTTGGCTTGAATGCCAAACGAACCAAGAGTGTTTTGAATAATTTCAATATTTTTATTTATATCTCCCCTATCCGCCTTTCCTAACTTTTGACTAGAAAGTAGTTCCATGGGTGGATATTGCCAAACACCAGGGGTGGCACCAGCAGGAACATTTTTGGTGGCATTTAGCGGGACTTGAGCAGGTTTGGATTCTTTGATTAAGATTTTAGAAGGGTCGAAGGTGTGATGCTGAGTTTGGGGAATAACAAGATCTTCACCACCAGTGATTTTGACGGTCCCAGGTTTGACGGTAAAAGTATTGTCGACTTTTTTGGCGAAGGGAAGCTTTATTTTGTCGCCCATGTTGGATAGTTTGCCACTACTCTCTTGGAGAAAAGCAATTAAATCTTCGATAGAAGTTTCAAAAAGAACAAAGAGGCCAATAGCAGTGCCGATAAGAAAAAATAAAATTGCGCCAGGTAAAGAGATAAGAGAAATAATTGAATCTTTGATGCCAAAGCCAATACTGCCTGCGCCGCTCAAGCCCGCCAAACTAATCATGGTGATCACACTGCCAAGTAAAACATGAGGCGAGGCAATAGCTAGCTTGGCAGAGGTTAGCATGAGGCCACCGACGATAAAAATAAAGGGCAGAAAAATTAAAGGCCAACCAATAAACATCAGACCGGTTTCGTAAATTTTGGTAAGGAAAGCGCCTTGCTGTGAAAAAGAAATGGCAATAAGACCGCCGATTCCCATAATGAGAACAGCAAGAATAGAATTTATCGTATCTTTTTTAAGATTTAGTTTGTATGGTTTTGAGCGTCGACCTTTTTTGCGTGCCATAGTTGAATTCATTATATATCTATTGGCTCCTTTGTCATTCCGGACTTGATCCGGAATCCAGAAGATTTAAAATGGTATTACGAAAAAGTATTATGTATATATTTTGGCTAATAGAAGGAATGGAGCTATTTATGTTGGAGTAAGCGGTAACTTACAAAAAAGAGTATCGATTCACAAAGCAGATATTGTAGGTGGTTTTACAAAAAGATATGAAGTGCATGATCTAGTTTATTTTGAGGAATACAACTCAGTAATGGAGGCAATTGCGAGAGAGAAACGATTGAAGAATTGGAAAAGAAACTGGAAGCTGGAGTTGATTGAAAAGATGAATCCTGATTGGCAAGATTTGTCGGAGTCATTCTAATTGTCATCCTGAACTCGATTCAGGATCCAGAAAATCCTGGATTCCGGGTCGAGCCCGGAATGACACCGGGTTTATAGCGGGGCAGAGATTGAGCTTTTCTTTTTTATCCTTGTCTCAATAATTTTGCTGGCAATTGCCTGAGAT
>CAZPFY010000051.1:0-8049 GCA_964586045.1 uncultured Pseudomonadales bacterium
CCACCTCTTCCCATTTCGAACAGAGAAGTGAAACAGGTCAGCGTCGATGATAGTGTATGGGCAACTGTATGCGAAAGTAGATCATCGCCGGGCTACAAAAGTACCTCCTAACGGAGGTTTTTTTGTAGGCCCTGCTCAATCAGCCTCGCTGAAAATATCCATGTTCAGCTTCGGCACTCTTCGTAATTGTTTTTTTATCTAAAATCTCCTTAAGGATATTTTGAGAAACAATTACTATGAGCCTCGCCGGGCTTATGAAATAACCAACCGCAAGGTTGGTTTTTTCATGGCGATCATCTACTTTCGCTTAAACAAGAAACCCCTCGTTGGCGGGGTGATAGTACTAGCCTATTTTTTGGCTATAAGCCACGCAAGTATAGCCATGAATATAAATAGGATAAAAATTATTAAAGTAATGTGCCAGCCGTAGAAGAAAAGCATTAGCAAGGGAAGCAATACAGACGATATAGGTAAACTAGGCATACCAGATTGATGTATAAGTACCTGTATACTATATGTTGGATGAAGAAAATACTTATTGTTGAGGACGAGTTGCAGTTGGGGGATATGTACGAAAGAAAATTTCGGATGGAGGGATATGAAGTAATCTTGGCTCGATCTAGTGATGAAGGTTTGAGATTGATAAAGGCGATTAAGCCAGATTTGGTAATTTTGGATTTATTACTTCCTGGGTCGATGACGGGAATTGGTGTTTTGAAGCGTATTTTGGAAATTGAAGATTTGAAACTGATTCCGATAATTGTACTTTCGAACTTGGATACGCAAGAAAACGAGGCGAGAAGATTTGGGGCAGTGGACTACTTGGTAAAAGCAAATGTGTCTCTGGATGACCTGGTAAGCAAAGTTTCAGCATGTTTGAATAGATAGATCTGTATAAAAAAACTCCTCCGAGGTGGAGGAGTTGGGATGTTACTGACCAAACGGTCTGAAGATTAAACCAATATAGAGATGGGTGAGAATAAGAACATTGATATTGGCGAGGATAAGAGCGATGAGAAAGGCAACTGCGCCAAATTTATAAAATTTGTGTAACTTGGATGCGATTATGGTAGCCGAAAGGACAATGGCGATAATCCAACCAAATTTAAAAAACGCTGCCAAGATAATTAAGAAAATGAAGATTATTAAACTTGCAACGTCGACTACTGGTTTTGAATTATAGTAGCTGATTGTTTGGAGAACTGCGCCAATAACGGCCAATAGAACAATATTGATAAAGAGAATAAAGCCAGTTCCGAACATGTGGCCTCCTAGCCGAATGAGATTTTTGTTTCGTCCAGGTACTTGACGAGGATTTTGAAGTTGTCTTTTACTTCACGAAGGTCAACAGAGTGATTCCTGCTTTCAATAACGACTTTACCATTACCAAACTTGACGACAGTAAAAAACATGCCGGAGTTCCGTAGGTAATGTAAGTCTTTGGAGTCGACGGTGCTGATAACTGGTGGATGATTAGCATTTTCGAACTCGATTGTGTAGCCGTGTGGTAGACCATCTTTTTCAGTGAGAGTTCCGGACTGCAAAATAATTTTACCGATGACAATTTCTGGATCTATTTTTTGAGAAGAAGCAGGCATTTGCTTATCGTTGGAGTGATTGGCCGAGTATAGGAAGGCCGAAACAATAACCAGAGACATGATAAGGGAGTTGACGATTACGAGTCTTAGGTTTGATTCTGGGTAAGCAGGATTGTTAAAGATGAATTTGGAAAGAATTAAGATAATTAGTACGAAAAATCCTACAAATAGCCAAAAGGTAGCTGTGATTTTTCTGAACATGTCGTTCTCCTTGTTTATTTGTTCGAGTGCGGGATGGGGATTAGTACCCAATATTGAGGAGGATTTTTTCTCCATCTTTGACGAGGAGCTTGATGTCTCTTCGTTTTGTTGGGTAGCTATGTATGACAACTCGAGACTGTAAGCTAATATGGATCGTAGCATTGCCGAAAAAGACATTTACCCACTGATCATCTTCTTGACCAGTGAGATTCAGTAAGGGTGTTTGAAGAGCCCCTTCATACTGAATGCTAAAACCTCTGGGAATCCAATCTGTTAGCGTACCTGAAAAGCGAGGTTTTTTGAAAAAATTGTTCCATGTGTATAGACTGCATATTGCCAAAGTAACAATCATATAAATGGCAAAAATGGCAGATCCTTGTTTGCTGACCCAAATACCAGTAATGGCAAAGGATAAGCATAGTGCAGTCAGGATAATAAGATTTTTGAGTTTATTAGTGTTCACGGGGGAGCCTCCGAAGATAGGATGATGGGGATATTATAGCAAATTTATCCTATATATACAAAAAAAGGCATAAAAAAGACCTGCAATGGTGATCCTTGCAGGTCGATTGGGGATTTGTGATCTATCTGGCCATGGAGCCAAATTTGCTGTATTCGAATTCAACAAGGCGATTCAGGTCGGCGATGCGAATGCCGAGCTGGGGGTCGTAAGACTGGAACATAACGTCTGCAGGGTTGGTGTTACTGATGGTAATCCATCCGCAACCAAAGAAAATACAGGTCCGGTTATCCCTTATTTGTTCTTGGTAAGGCATACAAGTTGCGCCCTCGAAGTTCACGATGATCATGTATTTTTCGGCTAGTGGGCCGGCGGTAACTTGAAAGGTTGGGCCGGAGTACCGGCGAACGGGCGTGGCTGATTTGGCGGTATGGATCAGCCCGACGATGCAGATGTAGGTGATGAATAGGCCGAGAAGGATCAAAAAGCCAAGAACATAAAGATTTTTGGTGTTGGCGGCTGAAAGGCCGACTCCGGCCCAGGTGGCAACGATGCCTAACGTGTAAGCTACTTTTTCTGATTGCATATTATTCTCCTTTTGCTAATCTGTATTGAATATAAAAAAGCGCTGATCCTAAGATAAAGCCTGTGAGATATGCGCCTTCGATGATTGGAAGTATTGTTTCGGGTGTAACAAGTAATATTGCAATTGCGGGAATTAAAAAAAGAGGAATGGTCCACAAGCGTGCCAATTTGGAGACAAAGCAGTATGGAACAGAACTTAGTAAAAATCCAAGAAGCATGGCTACGGGGCCACCGATGAAGAAATAGTATTCAGGAATTTGTAGAATGGGAAAGTGCATTTTTTCCTCCGAGACTGTTGAGTTGGGCATATTTTACCACGTTATAGGATTAGATTCAAGTTTTGGCTTTGGGGGTGTGGCTAAAAAACCCAATTTTGAACCTAATTATGTTAAAATACATGAGTCGAAAAGACAAGAAAGGAATTTTTATTAAAATGAGCAAAGCTCAAGAAAAAGTAATTAACAATATATCCGCTACAGCGGACAAATCAGGAGGAAGCCTGATGGACAAACTGATGGCTGGTGCAGCCGCCTTTACTGGAGCCCTTAAAAAAGGTCAAAAAATCGAAGGTGTGGTAACAGCTATGAGTAAGAGGATGGTTTTGATTGATATAGGGGCAAAAACTGAAGGTGTTGTCTCTGGAGATGACCTTACCGAGGCTTATGATGTAGTCAAAGAACTTAAAGTCGGCGACACGGTTAGTGCTTACGTAAAGTTTCCAGAAAACGACCAAGGACAGATAATTTTGTCTCTTAAACAGGCAGCCGATGAAAACCGTTGGTCAAAGTTTAAAAAGCTTTTGGACGAGGAGAAAGAGGTTGAGGTTACTGGAGTGGAAGTCAACAAAGGCGGTATGGTGGTTAAAGTCGGCGATATCCGCGGCTTTGTGCCCACATCCCAATTTGGTGAGAAGTTCCTCGGTAACATGGATGATCTTTTGAACAAAACCTTTAAAGTTCGGGTTATAGAGGTAGATAAGGATCAAAACAGACTTATATTCTCAGAAAAACTAGTTTCGGACTTTGAGGCGTTGGCCAAAAAAGGCGAGGCTTTGGAGATGGTGTCTGTGGGAGAGAAGTTTGAAGGTACTGTATCTGGAATTATGCCTTTTGGAGTTTTTGTAACCGTTAACGTGCCAATGAAGGGTAAGGAAGAGGCGGCAAAAGTAGAGGGTTTGATTCACATTTCCGAGATCTCTTGGGAGAAAGTTGAAGATCCAAACGTAATCTTTAAGGTAGGCCAAGAAGTAACGGTTCAGGTAATTGGAATCGACAAAGCTGTCGGTAAACTAAACCTATCTATTAAGCAAATGATGACCGATCCTTGGGCAGAGATAGAGAAGAACTATGCTGTAGGTACCAAACACAATGGTAAGGTAGTGCGTATTGCTCCTTACGGAATCTTTGTCAACTTTGACAAAGGTGTTGACGGGCTGATTCATATTTCCAAGAAGCCAGCAGATAAAGAATTTAAAGTTGGAGACTCGCTGGAAGTATTTGTGGAGATGATTGATGTCAAAAACAGAAGAATGTCTTTGGGAGTTGTGCTTACGGAAGTGCCGGTGGCATATAAATAATGCCTCTTTAGAAGCGAGCCATTTGGCTCGCTTCTGATAAAGAGACATTAAAACTCAAGAACTCAAAAAATCAAAAACTCAAGACAGGAAAAATTAAAGTTAGAGATATAATTTATAAATAAGCAATTAAAACAAAAAAATGGCAAAAACAAAAATGATTGTAAAAGAAGACCAAATTTTAGTAGATGTAGAGGTGATCTTCAAAGAAATTGAAGCTGCGGGTGGGGATTGGAAGAAGGTTTGGGAAGAGTTTAAGGCTTATCTTAAAGACGTAAAGGGGGAGTAGTTATTTGTAGACATCGCCTCGATAGTCAACTGTTTCGATGGTTATTGTTTTGGACTTTGGATTGTAAGTATAAATAATTCGTAGTGGCCAGGCGCGAAGGCTTCTTAGACCAAAAAGTTTTCCTTGAAGCGGTTTGCCTTCTAGGGGGTTTGTCTGCAAAGAAAGTATCTTTTTTTTGGCTTTTTTGAGATCTGCTTGGCCTATTTTTTGGAGATTTTTGATGGCTTCGGACTTATACACTAGTTCCATTGGCTTTTTACCAGCCAATTAATTTGTCGGCGTCCTCAGAAGAAATAGTTTTGGTGGATTTTAAGGCTTTGTTTATGCTCGCAAGAAGTTTTTTGTTAGCAAGTATTTCCATAGTTTCTTGCCACCCCGCAAATTCGTCGGCAGACATAATGATGGTATTTGGTTTGCCCCGGTGGGAGACCGTAAACTGGCGTAGGCCACTACTGACTTCGTCTAGGATTTGGTAGAAGTTACTCCTTGCCTCGTTGGCTGGAAGAATGGAACTTAGATTGCTCATGGTTAATAGTACCACTAGTGGTACTATTGTGTCAAGTTTAGGCATAAAGACTTGACATTTGGGCACGATTGTGCTATATTATAAGGTATTGAGGCACAGCGTGTGCCTCCCCACCTTGAGGAGAAAAATGCGCAAAAAACTTTTGGTAATTCCCGCAGTTGCATTTGCTGCTTCGCTTCCGCTCGCTGCGATTTTTGCGATTGCTGTAGTTGTGTCCCTGTTTTTCGGGTTTAAACCCGATGGGACATTGGTTGATACGCTGATGAAGTTTTGAGTTACTCCGACCACAATTGCTTTCTTAGGCCTTGCCTTCGTATTGTGGTTGAAGAGTCCTGCTCCTCAGCCTGCGTATTAACATCTAGCCACCTGTATCTTCGGATACGGGTGGCGATTTTTTTGGCTAAAATTGGAAATTTGGGATAGAATGAGGTATATGGATCTAACAGAATCACAAGAACAACTTGAAGAAAAAAAAGAAGGCATTGCTGCAAGTATGCGTCGGAAGATACTGGAAAAGATGGAGTGGGAGGAAAAAGGACAGATATCAGCTGATCAGAGAGCTAAAGAGATTTCGGAAGCAGTAGCTAACACATCGGATACATCGAGACTGTTGGGGGAGAATGTGGGAAGGTTGTTGTCAGACGCTGACAAAAAATTGGACAAGAGCGATTTATTTACAGAAGATGAATTAAATAGAATAAATAGTGCTGAGAACGTAAGAGTGAGAATGGAGAAATTGGGTGAAATAGTTGAAGGTTCGAGATCTAGACTGCTAGGTGCCCCAGAAAAAAATGAAAAAGTGGGAAGGGAAAGAGAAGAACTTCAGAAAAAGGTGATTGCTTTGACCTCGGCATTGATGGAGGTGGGGGTAGAGATGATGGCAAATGAAGAGAAGCCAGATTTTGAGAGTGGTCTTAGGGCTTTGCAATATGCGAAGGTGAGTTTTGATGTAAATGAACCGGTTTGGGTGACGGAAAGGATTGCTGCAGCTTTGGATAACTTAAAGTTAAAAAATGGTGACAAATTACCAGATGAGGTGGCGACGTCGCTTGCAAAAGCCAATACTTGGTCGGCGGGGCTGGAAGTGGATGCAAATAGCGGTAATGTAGCAAAAATAGCTGAGACGATAAGAGAGGCAACGGTGCAAGCAGAAAATGTGCGGTTGGCAGAGGAAGATAGAAAGTTTAGAGAGACATGGGAAACAAATAGAGAAGCGGAAAGTGAGAGGTACTTTGGCTATTCTGTAGCTGAGTCTCGAACAATGATCGATAGTTTGTATTTTGGTTCTCCACAGAGATTTGATATGCCTGGTTCACAATTTATTGGTGCAGTTTGCTCTGAGAGAATTAAAAATGCTAATGAATATTTGGAAGCTTTGGCTAAGGTTGATGATGAGAAGCTTGCTAAGGGGGTTGATCTAATTATGGAGAGGAATGTGAAAGAGGGTATTTATAAGCAAGACGTAGCTGGTAGAAGCGTAGAAGATTACAAGAGATATTACGGTGAAGAGAAGGGAGCTGAAGAGTTTAAAAAGCAGTTTGAGATGAGAATCAGAAGAGAAATACAGGCTCACTTGTTGGGGATGGTGTTGGCAACTTATGATAGACAGGCCGCAAATGGACTCAGAGGAAATACAATCTTGAGAGAAATGGCTTTGAAAGCTTTGGGGAAAGGTCAGATGGTGGAAATTTTTGATGGTGATCACCCCGATAAATTTTTGACCAGAATGTTTCATGATAGTCTTGGTAAAAATGGGGATGTCAAAGCGGATTTTGAGAGAGATAATAATGGCGTTGAGTTGGTAGTGAGAGCGGATGAGAGTTTTAAGAAAGACCAGGTGCAAATAGCTCGAAACCTGGAAATGGAAAAAGATCGTCAAAATCAGGAAAAGATTAAAAAGGAAGAGTTAGTCATAAAACTGGAAGCTCAAAGAAAAATACTAGAGGGAATAAAATCTGGAATTGCGGAGGCAGAAGAGATGAATAGATATCTGTTTGAATTGAATTATCAAGATAGTGGGGTATATGCTGAATCAAATATTAAACATTCTATTGGTGATGTTGGTGGAAGATATAAACATATCTTTTTTAACGTGGATGAAAAACTAAATAGAATCAAAGAAGAAGAAAGCAGAGGTGATTTGCCTTTTGAGAGAAAAGCTCAAATAATGGTGGAAAAGAAACTGCTAGAGACGGTAGCGGTTGCTTTGGGGTCTATAAATGAGGAAAAATGGAAGAGGTTTAGTAGGGGAGGTTGGCTTATAAAGAGTGTGCCTCAGATAGCACTTGAAGCTTTTACATCTCGCACTGAACCGGGTCCGATAGGTTATCCTGATGAAGTTCAGAGAGAATTAACTAAGCTGAAGGGTAAGGAGGGCGTGGAAGGAATGATAGCCAAAATTGATGATCTTGTACAAAAAAAGGATGAGGTGGTTCTTGTCCTGTTGCAAAATCTTCTTACCCAGAATGATTATCCGATTAAATCTATGAATGGCGAAATGCAAAGAATGAAAAACACGGTACTTTTTAAGGCTATGGATTTGGGAAATAGGGTGGTTAAGTCTGATTTGCGTGGAAACTTGGAAAATAAAAAGATGGTTTATTATGGATAGATAATTGTGGAAAGTGTCAGGTAAAGATTGGAACTATTATCGAGTAATTATTGATTTTGATTTATGATGGAGTAAATGGGGAAGATAAAAAGAGATGGGATGGATTGCTTCGGTTCGGGTACGAAACTCGCAATGACGATTTTTGTGGGGATTTTGGTGGTGGTTTGTGCGGTTTTATTTGGAGTTTATTTTTATGGATTCCGGGT
>CAZPFY010000052.1:0-7916 GCA_964586045.1 uncultured Pseudomonadales bacterium
GGATAAGACTTGTTGACCTTGATACGTTTGAGGTACTTGGGGTGAACTTTGAAGTTTATAACGTCGACAATAGCAGTGTTAGTATTTTTGTCGCTTTTGACGGTGCCTAGTAAGTGTTTTCTCATGATCTTTTTGAAGTTAATATTTGAGCAATTTCTTTTTTAAGCGCTTTGTGAGCGTTGGTATTTTTTTCTTGACCAGCTTTGATTTTTAGTTTGATATCAGCGATTTTGATTTTTAACTCGTCGAGGTTGGCAATGGTTTTTTCGGATTTTGTTTTAGTCATTTTCTTTGGCGATAAATTTGGTTTTAACAGAAAGTTTGTGTCCAGCTAGTCTAATGGCTTCTTGAGCAACGGCACGGGTAACACCAGAAAGCTCCATAAGAATTTGACCAGGCTTAACAACAGCGACATAACCACCAACATCGGACTTTCCTGAACCCATGCGAGCGCCTGGGGTTTTGTGACCAATTGGTTTGTGAGGGAAAACTCTTAAGAAGAATTTACCGACGCGCTTGGTGGCGTGAGTAATGGTACGACGAGCAGACTCGATTTCGTTGGCAGATAACCAGCCACATTCTTCGACCTTAATACCGTATTCGCCATAAGAAAGGTCGGCGGTTCGAGTGGCAACACCACCCATACTACCTCGGAATTCTTTTCTATATTTTCGTCTTGCTGGTTGTAACATATTCTTTTGTTTTGAGTTTTATTTTTTATCTGATGATGTCGCCGGTATAAATCCAGACTTTGATTCCGACGTAACCGGAGCGAGTTAAAGCTTTCTTTTCGCAGTAATCAATGTTGGCACGAAGGGTTTGGGTAGGGATACGGCCCTGCTTGAATTTTTCGACACGAGCGATTTCGGCTCCATCGATTCTACCAGAAAAAACGAGTTTTACACCTTTGGCTCCTGCAGCCATGACTTTTTCGATGGCTTGATTGGCAGCACGGCGGAAAGGATAGCGGTGTTCGAGCTGGTTAGCAAGACGATCGGCGATGATATAGCTGGAGTTATCTGGGTTCTTGATTTCTAGCGGATGGAGATTAACTTTGACGGCGTTTTTGGCTTTTGGATTGATTTTGAGGAGTTTTTCGACTTCTTTTTTGAGAAGCTCAAGTGAAGAACCACCGCGGCCGATAACGACACCTGGCCTTGAAACATTCATAAAAATATCTACAGAGTTGATAGAACGTTTGATATCAATAGTAGTAATACCTGCGAGTTTGAGCTTGGTCTCTAAGAAGCGACGGATTTTATTGTCCTCTAAGACGTACTTAGCATAATTTCTGATGCTAGAGAACCACACCGATTTGGTGGGGAAGATGTAGCCGGTTCTAAAAACAATTGGATTAACTTTTTTTCCCATGGTGTATTATTTGACTTTTTTAGTAGTACTAACAACTGATCTTAGGTTTAAAGTAAGATGCGAGCTGATTCTCTCGTAAGGTTTGGTTTTGCCACGACCGCCGATGTTGGCCCGTTTGAGGGTGCGACCTTTGGTGGCGAAAGCTGAATCTATTACAAGAGTATCTGGTGAAAGTTGGTGCTGAGAAACAGCGTTGCCAATGGCTTGCTTGATGAGCTTACTGATTGGTTCGGCGGCTCTTTTGGGAAGGACAGCAAGCTGCTTTATGGTAAAGAGAGCGTTGCGACCAACGATAGCCTTGAGAACCAAGTTGGTTTTGCGAGGTGAGCTGAGAACATGACTAGCTTTTGCTGCAACGATGAGGGTGGATTTTTTTTCTGTGTTTGCCATATACTTTTTAGGTCTTAGTTAGAGTACGCTTAACGATGCGACCATGTCCGCGGAAGTTTCGAGTAAGAGAAAACTCGCCCAAACGGTGGCCTACCATATCTTCGGTAACAAAAACTTCTTTGTGAATTTTTCCGTTGTGAACCAAAAAGGTGTAACCAACAAACTCTGGAGGAATTTGACTGGCACGAGCCCAAGTTTTAATTGGTTCTTTTTTTCCGGCGACCTTAAGACGCTCAACTTTTTGAATGAGCTTTTCGTCTACATATGGTCCTTTGATTGAACTTCTAGACATGATATTTAATATTTATTTAGTGTTGCGGCGTTTAATAATTGATTTGTTGCTGAATTTTTTACGATCGCGAGTGCGTTTACCCATGGTCCTCTTACCCCAAGGAGACTTAGGCGACTTCATACCAATACCCGAGCGACCTTCTCCACCACCGTGTGGATGAGAACGAGGATCTTGAGCAACTCCACGAACGGTTGGGCGAATACCTTTGTGGCGAGCGCGACCGGCCTTACCAAGAATTTCTTCTTTGTGATGAGGGTTACTGAGGGAGCCGATGGTAGCCTTGGCATTTAATTTGAAGAGGCGGATTTCACCTGAAGGCAGTTTAACGGAGACACCAGAATCATCCTTGGATTGAATGGTGGCGACGTTGCCGGCACTGCGAACCATTTGAGCACCCTTACCAGGAGTGATTTCGAGATTGTGAATTTCGATACCAACAGGAATGTTTTTAAGAGGAAGGCAGTTACCGACTTTTATTTCGGCAGCCTCAGAAGAAACAAGAACATCGCCAACTTTTAACCCTTCGGGGGCTAAGATGTAGTCTTTGATTCCGTTTCCGTAGACTAAAAGAGCAATGCTAGCGGTACGATTTGGATCGTACTCAATAGAGGCAACCTTGGCAGTAACAGTAATGTTTCTTTTCCAATCAATATGGCGTAAGAAGCGTTTTTGGCGACCACCTTGGTGTCGGACTGTTATTTTACCAGAGTTATTGCGACCGGAAGACTTTTGGTTTAAAGATTTTAGGCTTTTGGGGGTTACTTTTTTCATGTTTTATGACTTTAAAGCGTTAAAGATGTCGACATTTTGACCTTTTTTGATTTCGACAACGGCTTTTTTGGTAACTTGGGTGTTGAAGTAGCGACCGGTTTTTGGGGAGCGAATTTTGCGAGCGGCGCTCTTAATAGTATTAATACTAAGAACTTCGACGTTAAAGAGATCCTTAACAGCTTTTTTGATTTGAGATTTGCTAGCTGAAGGGCTGACACGGAAAGCGTATTTGTTTAAGGAAGCCATGGCAGCACTCTTTTCGGTTACGACTGGCGAAATAATGGTGTTTTGGTGAATAAGTGGAGTAGACATATTATTTATTGAGTTTTAGACGAGCTGTTAAATGGTTTAAAGCAGAGTCGGTAAAATAAACTTTGGGTGAAAGAGCGACGTTGTAAACATTTAGTCTGCGGGCAGAGTAGAGATCTAAGTTGTTTAAATTGGAAACAGAACTTAAAAATTCTTTTGGCTCTTCAAAGTGGACTAAAGCGGCTTTGTCTTTACCTAAAAGATTGAGAGCATTTTTAGTACTAACTTTCGTAAAGGAGCTGGAGTCGATTTTTGAAAGACGACCTTCTTTGCTGTAAAGGTTTAAAATTCCCAACAAGGCTTTGACCTTCATTTTTTGATTAAGCGACATAGGAGAGGTTTTGTAGCCAGTGGGGCCAAAAGCGACTCCTCCTCCAACATAAATTGGGGAAGATTTGGCACCATGACGAGCATTACCCGTACCCTTTTGTTTGTAGACTTTGTGCTTGGTCATGTCTATTTCACCTCTGGTTTTGGTTTTGCTGACGCCTCGATGGCTATTTTCGCGGTAGATATGAATAGCTTGAGCTAAAAGACTAGGTGAAACTTCGAGTGAAAAAAGAGAAAAGTCAGCAGCTTTTTCGACTGGAGCCTTAACGGCGGCGGTTTTGGGAGTAGTAATTTTTTTTGTAGCCATAAACTTTATTGATTTGAAACTTCTTTGGTAATAGTAACTTTGGCTAGAGCTCCTCGACCGCCGGGGATAGCTCCAGTAACTTTGAGAATATTAGTAGAAGGATCAAAGGAAAAAATACGAAGGTTGCGAATACAAACGTTGGTGTTGCCCATGCGCCCAGCCATGTGAGTGCCGGGAAGAACGCGACCTGGGGTAGTGCCTCGACCAATGGAGCCAGGAGCACGACCTCTATCGGACTGACCGTGAGTGCGAGGTCCGCCAGCAAAACCCCAACGTTTCATAACACCAGCAAAACCCTTGCCTTTGGAGGCCGAGGTAACACTGATGGTGGAACCAGGGATTAAAATTTGAGAAAGATCAATGACAGAATTGTTTTCTAAACCTTCGGCACTAAAAATTTCTTTGGTTTTTTTGACTAAGGTTTTGCCTTTTTTGATTTTGGTACCCAGACCAAAAACGACGGAGGAGTAACCATCTTTTTCTTCGGTTTTGGTGCGGATAACTGTATGAGGGTCGACGGTGAGTACAGTCAAGGGGATCCGCTTACCTTCCGAGAAGGCTTGAGTCATGGAGACTTTGGTTGCGTATACTTGATTTAACATAATTTTTTGTTTTTCATAAAAATCTGCCTTTCCTTCTTAATCAAATCGGTTGATTGAGAAAGGTAGGCAGTTTTTTATTATTTTTTTAGTTTTCTTTAATAAGGTTAAGTTACATTTTAATTTCGATACCAACACCAGCGGGAAGATCGAGATGTTGAAGAGAATCAATGGTTTTGTTAGTAGGACTAACAATATCAATGAGTCTTTTGTGAGTGAGAATGGCGAACTGTTCTCGAGCGTCTTTGTCGGTGTGTGGTGAGGAAGTTACGACAATAACTTTCTTTTTGGTAGGCAAAGGAACAGGGCCAACCACCTTAGCGCCGGAAACGAGGGCCGCTTGAATAATTTTTTTGGCCGCTTCGTCGATGACGCGGTGGTCAAAACTTTTTAACTTTACGCGAATGCGTGGTTGGTCTGTCATATTTGCTTTTTAAAGAAATGTGCTAATTAGAGTTGCTTGTTAGGCGATGACTTTGGTAATAACACCAGCGCCAACAGTGAGTCCACCTTCGCGGATTGCGAATTTTTGACCCTCGGCCATAGCGATTGGCTGAATAAGTTCGACGGTCATTTTGGCGTTGTCGCCTGGCATGATCATTTCGACACCTTCGGCAAGCTTGACTTCACCTGTAACATCGGTGGTTCGGATAAAGAATTGAGGCTTGTAACCAGTGAACATAGGAGTGTGGCGGCCACCTTCGTCTTTGCCTAGAATATAAGCTTCGGCTTCGAACTTGGTGTGAGGGGTGATAGAACCAGTCTTAGCAAGAACTTGACCTCTTTGAACGTCGTCTTTTTCAATACCTCTCAAAAGTAAACCGACGTTGTCGCCAGCTTGACCTTGTTCGAGTTGTTGGTGGAACATTTCAACACCAGTAACGACGGACTTGGCATTGTCCTTGATACCAACGATTTCAATTTCTTCACCAATTTTGATGACGCCAGTACTAATACGACCAGTAACGACTGTGCCACGACCTTTGATAGAGAAAACGTCTTCAACAGGCATAAGGAAAGGCTTGTCTAGCTCTCTGACTGGTTCTGGGATCCAAGTGTCAACAGCATCCATGAGCTTCATGATATCGGCCTGAGCAGCCTTATCGCCTTCGAGGGCTTTAAGAGCAGAAACGCGGATGATTGGGGTGTTTTCTTCGAAACCGTATTTAACCAACTTTTCGCGAATTTCCATTTCGACTAACTCGATAAGTTCTGGATCGGAAACCATGTCGCATTTGTTAAGAGCAACGACTAAACGAGGAACGTTGACCTGGTTAGCAAGAAGTAAATGTTCGTTGGTTTGAGGCATAGGACCATCGGTAGCAGCGACGACTAAGATAGCACCATCCATTTGGGCGGCACCAGTAATCATGTTTTTGATGTAATCGCGGTGACCCGGACAATCGATATGGGCGTAATGGCGAGTAGCGGTTTCGTAAGGAACGTGAGAAATTTGGATGGTAACTCCACGCTCTCTCTCTTCTGGAGATTTGTCGATTTGATCAAAAGGTAGAGCATCAGCGAAGCCTAAAGTAGCTAAAGTTGTGGTAATAGCAGCTGTTAATGTGGTTTTGCCATGATCAACGTGACCGATGGTGCCGATATTAACGTGTGGTTTGGTTCTTTGGTATGTAGCCATTTTTTGTTTGTTTTTATAATTATTATTTTGTTGCTTGTTTTGAGCCTGTTTATTTTAGCAGCATTTTAGCTTAATTGGTAGGGTTTTTCAAGAGTTTGCTTGCGAGGCTATTAGGAAGCTCTTGATAATGGGAGGGTTCCATGTAGTAAGAGGCACGACCGGCAGTAAGAGAACGAATAGCAGTGGCGTAAGCAGAAAGCTCGGAGAGAGGGACGGTGGCAGTAATAACGCGAGCATTACCGCGCTGAGCAGTACCGCCAATTTGAGCTCGGCGAGAAGAAAGATCGCCAATGATGTCGCCCATGTTTCCTTCTGGAGTAGTGACCTCAACCTTCATAATTGGCTCGAGAACAACTGGACCAGCTTTTTTGACGGCATCCTGTAGAGCCATAGAACCTGCGATTTTGAAGGACATTTCAGAAGAGTCGACCTCGTGGAAAGAACCGTCAACAACAGCAACATCGAAGTCTACTAAGGTAAAGCCGGCAATAACACCGTTATCGAGGGCTTCGCGAACACCTTTTTCAATTGGTGAGATAAATTCACGAGGAATTGAACCTCCGACAATTTTATTGGTAAAAGTAAAGCCTTCGCCTCTGGCCTTGGGAGTAACGTCGATAATACAGTGGCCATATTGACCGCGACCTCCAGATTGGCGGATGTACTTGCCTTCGCCACGAGCGGGCTTCGTTATAGTTTCGCGGTAGGCGACTTGGGGGGCACCGGTAGTAGCCTCGACTTTGAATTCGCGCTTCAAGCGATCAACAAGAATTTCCAAGTGAAGCTCACCCATACCGGCAATAACGGTTTGACCGGTTTCGTGGTCGGTTTTGATGCGGAAGGTAGGATCTTCCTCAGCCAGCCTACCCAGAGCAATGTCTAGTTTTTCCTGGTCAGCTTTGGTTTTTGGCTCGATAGCAAGGGAAATAACTGGATCTGGGAAGTTAATAGATTCTAAAATTAGAGGTTTGTTTTCATCGCAGAGAGTGTCGCCTGTTTTGGTTGATTTGAGGCCAACAACACCGACGATTTCTCCCGCTCCAGCCTCAGCAACCTCTTCTCGAGTGTTAGCATGCATAAGCATAAGGCGGCCAAGGCGCTCGCGCTCGCGCTTACTGGCGTTGTAGACAAAGGTACCAGAAGTAATTTTGCCAGAGTAGATGCGAACGTAGGTGAGCTTACCGACGTGAGGATCAGCTTGAATTTTGAAGGCTAAGCCAACAAAGGAATCGGCAGGATCGGCGCGGCGAGTTTCTTCGGCGTCGGTTTCGGGGTTGGTACCGGTAATGGTGGGCTTGTCTAAAGGTGAGGGAAGAAAGTCGACGACGGCGTCGAGTAGAGGCTGAACACCTTTGTTGCGAAGGGAAGAGCCTGGGAAGACGGGAACGATTTGGTTTTTGCAGGTAGCGGTACGGAGAGCGGTTTTGAGCTCAATAATAGAAGGCTCGTTGCCCTCCAAGTATTGCTCCATTAAAGCTTCGTCGAACTCGACAATACTCTCAATGAGCTTGCCTCGCTCCAGCTCACACTCGTCTTTCATGTCCTCAGGAAAACCTTCAGTAACTTCGTAGAGAGCACCGGTCTCGTCACCTTTCCAAACAATAGTTTGTCTTTCTAATAAGAGAATAATGCCACGGAAAGTATTTTCAACACCCAAGGGGAGAGCCATGATGGCGGTTTTGGCGCCTAGTTTTTCATGAACATCTTTAATGGTGGCCATGTAGTCGGCACCCAAGACATCCATTTTGTTGATAAAAGCGATACGAGGAACATGATACTTGTCGGCTTGGCGCCAAACAGTTTCGGTTTGGGATTGAACGCCGGAACCGGCATCCAAAACAATAACACCTCCATCAAGAACGCGTAATGAGCGTTCGACCTCGGCAGTAAAGTCGACGTGGCCCGGAG
>CAZPFY010000053.1:0-7904 GCA_964586045.1 uncultured Pseudomonadales bacterium
GATTAAACAATTGGTAATTCACTATGTGTTCAATATATCGGGTACCTGCCAGTTTCGCTTATTGGTTTAGTTTCGACCATTTATACAATTGTTTTTTTGGTCAAACACTACGCCAAAAATAGCGACGAAGTATTTTTCTATACCATTGGCTTGAGCTTAATAAGTAGCTTTGGTGCCGTTGCTGGCCTGCTGGATTTTTATTCTGCAGATGGAATAATCTGCCCTCCAGTTATACTCTGGATCGCGTGGAAAATTTTTACCACCTCCAGCCTTCTGGATACCACAATACTGCTCACAATTTTTTTGTACTCTTCAAGCCTCGCTTTTCTTTATCCCACAATCAAAAGGAGTAATTAAAAATGTTTTTAGAATATCTTTTTGTTCTTATCATCGCTTTACTGCTATCGATTACCTTCGGTTTTATCATAGGGGTGTTAAATTATCTCCTTTCTCATGCCGCAATTATTTTTGCCCGAGAAAAATTGCGATTGTTGTTGTACTGGAAAAATGGGATTCTCTCCGGGGATACGCAAGTTGAGCAAGAACTTCTCCAAAACAATCCCTTCATCTACTATGTCAGTCGCACTTACCCCGCCATCAGCCTGCTTTCCGGAGTTACTGTTTTTATTCATACCTTTCTGTTCTCGGTCGTTATTATTGCTTTCACTGACCTTGTCTCCTACGTCTTTCCCAAAGGTTAGAAAATCATGAAAAAACTTTTCCGGTTCATTCTAAATCTATTCAAAAAACACAAGGTCGACTCCAGCGCTTTAGAAATACCGCAAGCACCCTTGCCCGAAGAACTTGCTGCGCCAAGTGAAGTCGAAGTCGATGAAGCAGAAAACTTGCGCCAAGCCCTCGTCTTTGCCAGAAACCGTTTCTTTACCGAATAATAAAGTCCAAACCAAAATCTAGGAGGCCCTTTTGAACTTTTCAATCGAACCCAGTTTTTTCTTCGTCGCCCACTATCGGGTTTCTTATCACTCGATAAAAAAGCAAATGGTCAATCTTCAGGGTTTGGCCCCGACAGCCAAGGTTTTCTCCACCACTCCTGCTGGCAACCAGCTCTTAGCCACTTTCATCGCCACCTTTATTAAAAAGATCGACTTTAAAGATCTTCATCAAAAGTTTACTTACTTCTTTGGTGGTAAGAGTAAAATCCTGTCTGTTTATCACTCTGGCAGCGAAACCTTCCCCAAGCTTGGCACTCTCCCAACCTGCTTTTATTCTGCCCATCTGGTCCAAAACTATACTCGGACCGACGATCTCAATGGGCGATTAAAAAATGATCAGGCAAAATTAACTGCTGCCCTCGCTCTGACTGGCTTGTCTCGCGCTACCAGGCTCACCTTCGCGGCCAGTGAAATCTTGCTCCGCTCACCAGAGCCAATCCCTCCAACGGATATCATTAACCTCACCCGAGTAATCAATCAAATGAGGTTTTCTGATTTTCTCTCCACAGAGTAAAAAGCCCTTTTCAAAAACCAAAAAAACCCGCCATCTTTGGCGGGTTTTTCTTATATCACCGTGTATAATTTGCCCTAACCCGGACTTTAATTAAACAAACAGGAGGCAGAATGGATAACCACGCGCTCAAGTATTTTTACTTAGTCCACTTTTATACCTATCATAATCTAATTCTTCAAAAAATTATCGAGGCTGCCAAAGTTTTTACTGATAACGATCCTGATGTCACTATTTGTGCTACTCCGCAAAACAACGGCTATACAGTTTTAGTTGTCGAGTCTCTTCAGCCAGTTCCTCAAAAAACAATTGATCAATTCGAAGTCATTTCCGACAATATCGAAGGACTGGTCCAACTTTTTTCACACATGACCATTAGCCTGGAAGAAGGCAATGCCAGTACCTATGTTCCAAGCTACGTTTTTTCTTCCTACTATCACCTGCACTTTAGTTTTTTCTCAAGGTATTTCGGTGGTGGTCTTTTCTTTATCATTCGCTTAGTCAAAAAATTAAGGGCGATAACTGGTGGTGTTTACGTTTTTAAAACCTTTAAAAATGAACTTCTTCTCGTTCTCGAGTCTGATACTCCGTTTATCCAAGCCGAAGTTGACGACCTTCTTAAATTTTTAAACCATTCAAAAGTTAAACCTCAATCCAGTTTCCGCAATTTCTAAAACCAAAAAACCCCGTCCAAAAACGGGGTTTATTTCTATCTCCAAATTCATTACAGTGTCATTGCGAGTTTCGTACTCGAACCGCGGCAATCCATCAAATAAACACATCTGTCCTTCCGGGCTCGACCCGGAATCCAGAAATATATATAGCTACTCAAAACGAATGATAAAAGACGAGAATTTTAATTTCCTCTGATCTACCCACGCATAAAGATTACCCTGTCCAAAAATAATCTCCATATGGGTAGGTCAAAAGAAACACCTCGTCATTGCGCAATTCGGTATTCCGAACGAAAGATATCCAGTTTCAGCAACCAAAACTTCATTCATCAAAAACCCACCAAAAGTTTAAAGTAAACTTTCCCTCTCCAAAAAATACGGCGTCAGACAGAAGCGGTAATGGTGTCCTCGCTTGAATCCCTTTACTATTTCTTTCTGTTTCTCCGTCAGTTTTTCAAAGTCATCTTCCGTGAGATATCCAAGTAGCAAAACCTCACTACTTCTTAGCTCTATTCCAGTCTCTGTCTTAATCTCCTCCAAAATTTCTTTTTTGATCCCCACATATTTATCACAAAAATAACGCGAATTAAATTTCCCAAACACCTTATCAGCAATAATTAGCGACAAAACATTTTTAAACCACTTAGTTCCATACAAAGTTTTTACAGGTGTCTTGGAAAAAGTAAACCCAACTCGATAATAAAATAGCCCAAACGGTTTACTCATCGAGGTCAAAACCGCGACAATGCTTGGATGGCTAATATCAAAAACAAATTTCTCTGTCATTCCCAAATAAGCCATATCCAAAACAATTTTATGGCCCAAATCGGCAATTTGCTCAATTAAATTATCTCTAATTATCATCCCATTTCTAGCCGATGGATTAGAAACAAACCAAATTCCCAAAGGCAGCTTTCTTATCTCCTCCATATTCTCCTCAACTTCTTGAACGGTTAACCCCAGGCCGGAGGCGCATTCTCGGTAGCCTTCGTACTCTCCAGCCAAAGTATAAATCGGCATCTCTGGAGTTTCCGCTTTAATTCGCGAAAGTAGATGGTAGATGCCCTCACTTGATCCGGCCGTCGGGTAAACATAATCAAACTTCTCAAAACCTTTCACCTCCTCTTTGTAAAATTCTTTCATTTTGTCTACCACTGGTTTTTCAAAGTCGTCAAGTCCAGGAGGAGTTACTGATTTCAAAAATTCACCGTGTGGATAATCGGCCGTTACTTCCGAAATCAGTTTTCTAATCTCCGGAAAATAATAAGAGTACACCGCCCTCATCGCTTTTAGTTCTTTCATAATATAATCGCCCCCTTATACTGCCAATCAAAGCGGATATGGCCATCAGGGAAAAAGATCATCTGCCGAATATCATCCGTACTTGGCTTAATTGTTAATGCGTCAGTCAAACAAACATTTTGTCCGCCGATATCAAAAATTCTCGAATTATGTCCATAAGAAAGCAATAATCGCCCTTTTTTCTCCGCCCATTTATTTAAATCCTCAATCTTTTTTGGTGTGAGCATTAGTGCCACCGTATCTTTTTTGTATTTTTCACTCTCGCTCTCTTCTGGCGCTGCCACGGGTCGAAGTGAGACCTGCTCCACTCCCCATTCTCTTGCCATATCTACCATTTTTTGAGCTTCTTTTGGTGTATCAATGTGGTCTTTTATCAAAATCACTGAAAATCTCACCGAGTAACCAATCTCATGTAATTTAGTAATCAGTTTTCCCAAATATGGATACTCTTTTTTGCCCGGCAAATAATTTGCTCGATTTTTTTCTCTGTCATAATGCACCACCGAAATCGAAATTACCGACAGCCCCAGTTCAAACCATTCGTTCAAGTATTTATCGTATTTTTCTTCTTGCTCGGTAAACAAAATCGCATTGGTTTGTAACTCTAAAATAGGGAAGTCGTATTTTTGTAGGTGTTTCAAGAACTCAGTTAGCTGATTAGGAAACAAGGCCGGCTCTCCCTTTCCAGTCAGTAGTACCGTCGTAATTCCATTTAGTTCTGCAATCCTGCAGGCCTTCTCAAAATTTCTCCAGTTTACAGTCGTTGGTTTAAAACCAATCGCTTTTATTCCTGTCATCTTCGATACACAAAACGGGCATCCGGCGTTACAAGCAGCATTTCCTGACACTACTGTGAACGTTTGTATCTTCATATAGTGTACACTATACACTATCAAAATCCTTTTGTCAAATCTGCTAAACTACAACCAGAAAACTACTTTAAAAAGGAGATCTTCATGAGCAATCAGTTCTACGAAGCAGTATTTGTAAATACTTATAGCTATATTGACGACAAGTCTGTTGACGAAATTTTCAGGCTTGGTTTCAGTGGTGCCCGTAGGTCAAAACGCAACTTTTCAACTAATAAAAATAAACTAACTAATTTTTACGTTACCGCAAAACTAATCGAGCCAAAGCAAGTCAAAGAATTTGAAAAAAGGCTCGAGTCAGATGGATACGTAAAACTTTATTCCACCATCTACACAGAACCAATTGGGGAAGGATATGCCTATTTTTTCACCATTAAACTAAACCTCGAGCATTTCTCAGACATGAGAGACTTGTTTCTTGCAAAACTAGATTCGGCTTTGGGAAAAAAGGTTAAGGCTCATGAAGACATTTACTATTTCCATCTAAGTAATACACAGTCAAAGTCAAAGACTCTATTGCAACTACTGGACAAACTAATGAACAATCCTATCGTCAATACTATTATTGTCGTCTAACACCCCAAACCAAGGGGTGTTTTTTTTTACGGCAACATGTTCCGCCTTACCCCCTTTAAAATCCACCTACTTTTGTGAGATTCTTTCAGCCACGCTTAATTGCATATTGGACAATACCTTTTCTCTTACTCCATCTTGTCTTAGCCAATTGCAAACCTCATCTTCTATTCTAGGCAATTTCTTTTTGTTGTTAAAAGAAACTGTTTTCCAATTTTCCTCCTTTGCAACCAGTAAGCATTGTTTTACTATTTCGGCATAGATACTTGCTCTTGCCAGACCATCTTCGATAGAGGTAAATTCTCCGGCCAGTTGATCATCAAAAACCCAACTTACCACTACCCCCAGTTCTACTCCTTCTGGCAGTCCTGTTTCTTTTGTTATCATTTTTCCGCCAATCAATTTATCAGGTAATTCCTTTGCTATTTTTACTTCGCTCATCATTCTGTTCATCCAAGTTTGCCAAGCAATCAAATCTTCTACCTCTTCTCTTTCTAACGGGTTGTTGCTTTTTTCATTCCTTCCCCTCTGATCAGCTTCAGTTACAAATGAAAGCATGTAAATATTTGTCCCTTTCTCTGCAAGTTTTCTAGCTAGTCCACCTAACCACTTTCGCGCTTGTCTCTCTGCTTTCTTTGGGTTGGTTTCTTCTAACTCACGATATTTCAAAAACCATGCCTTCAATTGCATGTGTTTCTCTGTCAGGATTTTTACTTTTTGTCTTATTTCTTTTTGAAAATCAGCTTCTGTTCCAACATATTCTCCATTCTCATCTCGGACTATTTCGACATTGGCTTTTGGGGAAAATGCGTTAATAAATTCCGAAGACAACCAGCCTCCTTCCATATCATGGCGATCAGAAGTAATAGCTTCTTTCCATCTACCCTTTACTTCTTTCCAGGCAAGTTTTGTAGTTGTCGGTTTTCCCAAATCATGACTCAGCGCCGCCGCTACCAATTCTAATGTTTCAACATCATTCAAGTTTTCCCTAATTGCAATTTCCACCGCCGCATCTGCCGCCTGCAAAGTATGTTTCCAGGCATTTCCTTCCTTGTGCCACTCATATTCCTGCTCAGTTACGTTTAGCTCAGCTAACCAAGGAAAATATCTATCAATCACTCCAACGCGGCGAATAAATTCAAGACCCATCGATGGCTTACCGCCTTCTATAAACATTTTGGAAAATTCAGTCCAAACTCTCTCCTTGACCTCATCATCTAGTTCTATTGCCGATTTGTCCAAAATTTCGTAGGCGATATCAAATCTGGCCGAAAGCACTGCCGCTTTTGCTCTTTGTTCTTTTCTTTTCTTCATTTCCTCCTTATTCATCATCCAAGCACAAAGCTTTTCGGTCTCCGGGGCAACTTTCCAACCATATCTTGCCGCAAACCTCATTAGTCTCAAAATTCTTACTGGATCTTCAATAAATTTATCGTCATCAGTTGCTCGTAGCACTCCATCTCGAATGTCATCTTTTCCGTTGTATGGATCATATGTTAATTTTTTCAGTGGATCATACGCCATACTGTTACAAGTCAGATCTCGTCTTCTTGCTCCATCTTCTATCGAAAACTCGGGGTGACTATGTGTCTCAAAACCCTTGTTTCCTACCCCAGTCTTGTTATCTTCACGAGCAATTGAAATATCAAACTTAAACGAGCTATTTTTAGCTTTTACCGTCATTAGTTCGAATTTGTTTCCAACTGTGTCATTTTTGCTTACTGGTATAAATTTTTCTTTTACCAAAGCCAATAAATCATTTGGATATATTCCATAAACCTCCATATCAATATCTTTGGGAACAATTTTTGCTTCACCTCTTTCATTGGAAACAATCATGTCTCTCACACATCCACCTACAAGTAGAACTCTGCCTCCGAGTTTTTCTACCACTCGACAAAACTCCAAAACTTCCTCAGGAACTTCCATCTCGTACTCTTTATATACTCGCGCTTCAGGCAAGTGGTCAAAATCCGGACTTAAACAAGTTTTGATTTTTTCTGCCTCGAACATCTCGTATCTCCCAAGTTTTGCTTCCATGAGCCTATATTATACACAATCTACAACGATTTGGAATCAAAAATGTTTTTAAACTGAGATTTGGCCAAAATTTTGTCAACGATTTCTTCTCGTTGATCGTAATCATATTTATCATCGTAAGTAGCCAGATGTAGAATTTCATGAATTATCGTATCTAGCAACTCGTTGTCTCCGCCGTTGTCGGGGAAGCGAACATGAATTGAGTTATCATCTGTGTCAAACCATCCTTGGCAGGACATTCCATGAAGGTAGCATGGCATAGTGCCAGGGTCTTTTAAATCCAATTCCTTAAATGCTTTCTGGACATCAGACTCAAACTTTGACCACAACTTTGCAGTATGTTCGATGGCAATATTTTTGTTTATTGCGAAAGAAAGGATCGACTTGGGGTTTGGCGTGATAAAAGAACGAAGATAATTGTATTCGTCTAAATGTGTCAATACATTTATTGCCTCCTTGACCTCTTTGAAAAAAGAGTATTTTATTATTAGTTTCATATATGAATAAGATTTAGTATGGCAGTAATTTAAAGTTACTGCCATACATTGTTAAAGAGAAAGGAGAGAATATTCTTTAAGGGTATTAATGACTTCGTCGACTTCAGCCTCAGCATTGGCCTCGGGATAGTTATCTTTTACAAAAGTTACAAGATCATCCCTAGTTTTTTCCACTGAAAGATGTTCGATGATTTTCGCCGATAGCTCCGGCATTTCCAGCGGGCCTTCCACTTCGAAATACACAACCCATCCTCTGAGGTCTTTTCGGGTACGGAATCTTTGATTAGCTTTCATGGTTCACCTCTAAAAATTCGTCAGGTGAATACATTTGATCTCCTGGTCTGGATGCAGAACAGCCACCACCGCAAAATTCTTTACATGATTGACAGTTATTGGGAAGCCATTCAAGTTTGCGAAACTTACGCAGACCCTTACTGGCAGGTACCCGATATATTGAACACATAGTGAATTACCAATTGTTTAAT
>CAZPFY010000054.1:0-7313 GCA_964586045.1 uncultured Pseudomonadales bacterium
GAAATGCCAAGTATTACCGACCATACATCCCCTTCAAATTTCTCATATAGAGTTTCTGAATCAAATTCCGGATCCGAGCCAAGACCAACAAAATCACCTTGTCAAATAAGAAATAATACTATCCCTGGGATAGATTACTGCGCAGGCGATGGTGAAGCGAGCATGGAGACCTTGAGCTCTCAGGGGACATCCTCTACTGACTTATTATCAAGATGGCAAGCCATTTCGGATCAAAATCCTGTTGGTACAGTTTTTTTCTTAACTCGCAACATACCATCTCAAAAAACAGCAACCGAAAGCAGATCGTCCTCAGATTACCCTGCTTACGCTACCCAGCAAATGTTTTGGCTCGAAACTATAAATGGACAAGCACATAATCCTTACGCTATCTACAATCCATACGGAAATTTAAACGAATACTTTCCTATAGATACCACTTTTGTCTTTTGGGACAATAAAGGGAAAAACATTATTGCCAAGTACAACTTCACCATGGCAGTATCAATGCCAATTTTGTAACCATTTACAGGGGTTTTGTCGAGTATGACGTTATGAAATGTAACTATGATGGACTTGAAGAAGAGAAAGTAACAAGGTTAGAGGGTAGTGGAGTTATGATGATCGAAAGAAGGTTCACCCCAAACTGGAAAGTTTTAGATTGTCAGGATTTAACTGTTCCCATTGGATTCTAAAAAAATCCATTATGGCTAAAGAAATACAACGCACTATTGATTCGTCAATGGTGCGTTTTTTAGTTTTATAATATAACAGCCACATGACTTTTGAACAAACCCTTATTTCTGAATATTTAAAGCACGGCTCTATTGATAAAGTTTTTAAACTTCACAACTATGACCTGCCAATTTCCTTTGCTAGTTATCATCGCTTACTTAATAAATATGGAATAATAAAATCCGCTGGTCCAAACAGCAAATTGTCTGAATCTCTACACGTTTTAAGTCTTTTAAATACCTACAAACTACCACTTGAAAGGGTTTACCATAAATACACGCCCGCTACCATCCAAGTTTCTACCAACACCCTTCATCGGGTTTTACATAAAATTAGGCTAGGTGTTACCTCTCGAGTTGGAATCGCTCTGCTAATATTTGGTTCCGAAAATTCAAGCAACTTGTTAATGGGTCAGGATGATAGTCTTTTGGATCCCAATCTTGGTCACAAAGGTGATTGGTCGCTCCCCATGGGCTATACCCGAGAACAAGATTCATTTGAAACAGGAATTAAAAGAGTGCTTCAGCAAGAAGTTTTTGTTAATGAAACAATATCTGGTAACTTTCCCAGCAAAATAATACCCAAAAAACCAACCCCCCTCTTCACCATAAATATTGCCGATATAAAAGTTTATGTTTTTAAACTTAAGTTAAATAGAAATTATCAATTTTCAAGCTATAAACTCAAAAATTACAACTTTTATAGCTTCCAAGATATTGATAATCTCAAGTGCCGGGCTGGTATCGGGGACATAGTTGATAGTTATTTAAAGGGCACTGGAGAAATGAATCACGACTCATCGCTCAATCAAAACCTCTGCCTACTTCCTCTCAAGGTTAAAATCAGGTAAAATACACCTGCTGGTCATTTTTCTGCCGAGTCGTCTAATGGTAGGACGTCGCCCTTTGGAGGCGAATATTCCTGGTTCGAGTCCAGGCTCGGCAACAAAAACATATTCTGCCTTTATGGCAGAATATATTTTGAACTATCAAAGACTGGACTCGAATGCCACAGCGCAGCACGTAACGTGCTAAGCGAGGCCGGTCCCGAAAGAAATTGAGGGGAGTCCTCAGGCTCGGCAACAAAAACATATTCTGCCCAACCCATGCCCTACACTGTCTACATCCTCGAAACAATCAAAAATACCTATTACACCGGCATAACTACCGACCTTTCTCGCCGAGTCGAAGAACATAAAGGTCAAAATAATAGGGGAGCAAAATACACCAAGGCCAATCCCGTAAAATCAATTTTATATACCGAAACCCTACCAGATAGATCTGCCGCCCTCAAACGCGAAGCCGAAATAAAAAAACTTTCTCGTTCCCAAAAAACAATCTTAATCTTGCAATCTAAGCCCCAATAAGGCTATATTGATCTCATGCCTGAAACATTCGAAGTTCAATTTATCGGTGAAGCTAGCGAAAGGAAAAGTAAGGAAGAAATATACAAAGAAAGTGAAGATGAAATTAGAGAAATATTAAAGACCGAACCAGATGAAATAAAAAGATGGGGGAATATTTACGAGTTATTTGTAAAAAGAGAACTATCAAAAGAAAGAGAGGGTGAAGAAACTGAAATTGAAAAGTTGTTTAGGACAACAATTGAGTATATGTACTCAAAAGCTGACTTGTTTACAGGTAAAGACAGTAAACATCACGCCGGAAAGCCAGACGGAATAAAGGTTGGTTTTCGAGATGAAAGAATTATTGTCGAAGTTGTTGAAATGAAATCATCGTATTATGCGTACGAGCACGGAAGAGATTGTGAACAACCCAAAAGGACTCTTGAGAGTTTAGTTTTATTGGTTGAAATAATTAATCTGTTATCGGAAGGTAGGGGAAATATGTGGATTTTATCCAAATTTCCAAAAATTCCAAAGGACAAAATATTAGAATGGAAAAATGAAATCAACGAGCTCCGTTTAAAGTTGCAAAAAGCTAGTTCCGAACTTGGTCAAAAAATTCCAAAAATTGACATTTCAGATATGATTAATTATCGAATTGTTACACCATCAGACGAAAAAATGAATGGCTTTAAACAGGAAATAATACATGACGACAGTAATGAACACAAAATTAGTGTTACAAATGAAAAATCTTTACTTTCAAAAAGTGAATTGCATCAAATAATCGAGCACAATTTGGAACAGATTTCAAAATAAACCTATTAAAAATCAGGAAACTAATTTAGAATAACCCCTATGGCCGATACAAACAAACAACAAGACTTACCAGCAGGAACAAACGAAGCCGTAACCAGCCTCTTTGCCATCGAAAATCTCATTAAAACTCACATTGCTCATATTGATACGGTAAAAATCGAAATGAGCAAACAAGCCGAAATGTTTAACGATATTCTAAATAATGACTCAGCCTACAAAAAAGCTGCCGAAGAAGGCAAAGAAGTGAACAAAAAAAAGGCCGAAGCCAAACAAAACGTTCTCAAGTCTCCAAGTAACGCATCCCTAAATCAAAAGATCAAAGATATGCGCCAAGAGCTTAAAGAGCTCAAAAATGCTCTCAGTAATTATCTCCAGCAATATCAAAAAATTGCTGATACCGACCAAATCGAAAGCGAAGACGGCGAAGTTCGCCAAATCGTCTACAATGCCCACCTAGTAAAACTCTCTGGTAAATTCGGTAGATAGCCATAATCCCCCAAACAGCGTATAATAGCTTGATATCAATTTTCCCCTTTGGGAAGCTAAAAACTATGCAAAACATCAGAAATATTGCGGTCATTGCCCACGTCGATCATGGCAAAACGACCCTCATTGACGCCTTCATTAAACAATCTCACATCTTTCGGGATAACGAGAGTGAAATGAATCAAACAACTCTTTTGGATAATAACGTCCTAGAAAGAGAGCGCGGTATCACCATTTTGGCCAAAAATATTTCTGTGGCTTACAAAGGTACAAAAATTAACATTATTGACACTCCGGGTCACTCTGACTTCTCTGGTGAAGTAGAGAGAACTCTTGGTATGGCCGATGGAGCACTCCTTATCGTTGATGCCCAAGAAGGACCCATGCCTCAAACTCGCTTTGTTCTCAAAAAAGCTTTTGAGCTTGATCTTAAAGTTATTGTCGTCATCAACAAAATTGACAAACCAAATGCCAATATACCTCAAACCGAAAGTCGTATTGCCAATCTCTTTTTAGAGCTCGCTACAGAGGATCACCATATTAACTACCCAGTTTTATTTTCTGTTGGCAAAACTGGTAAGGTTTTTAAAACTTTGCCCCACAACTTCGATGAACCAGGTAATGTCATTCCCTTGCTAGATCAAATTTTGGAAACCATTCCCGCTCCCTCCAACGATCAAAATGGTGGTTTCAAAATGTTAATTTCGTCTTTAAATCATGATCCTCATTTGGGTCGAATAATAGTTGGTAAAATTTTTCAGGGCACCGTTAAGCCTGGCCAAAAAGTTCTTCTCCTAGGAGAAACCGCCAAATCGCTTCAAATAGATAAAGTCTTTACCTCCGAAGGCTTGGGTCGCTTGGCCGTCGAAGAGGCATATGCTGGTGATATCGTTTCTCTTACTGGCATCACAGACTGCAAAATTGGTCAAACTATTTCTACCGCAGGAGATACAGAACCACTTGCCTCTGCCAAAATAACCGAACCTACCCTCCACGTCACGGTAGGGCCAAACACCTCACCTCTCTCTGGTCGCGAAGGCGAATTTACCACCGCAAGGCAAATTGAAGAACGTTTAGCCAAAGAACTAGAAATTAATTTATCTTTAAAACTCGAAAAACTAGAAAGCGGTAAGTATAAAGTTTCTGGTAAAGGTGAGCTTCACTTAGCTGTTTTACTCGAAACTCTACGCCGTGAGGGCTACGAAGTAGAAGTGGGCAAACCAGAAGTTATTTACAAAGTTATTGACGGTCAAAAATGTGAGCCCTTTGAGGAGGTAAACATTGTTGCTCCTCAAGAATATCTTGGTACCATAACTCAAGAAATGGGCAAGCGCTTTGCTGTTCTTTCTCACATGGATCCGGTCAGTGATAAAGAGGTTGAGTTTGTTTACAAAATGCCAACCAGAGCTATTCTGGGTCTCCGATCACTCTTGCTTACAGCTACCAAGGGTACAGTTATTTTTAATAGTCAGTTTATTGATTTTGAGCCGGTCGGGCCAAACTTACCCAAAATGAGAAGGGGAGTCCTCATTGCTACCGACAGTGGAGAAGCTCTTTCTTACGGTTTGCAAGCTGCTCAGGAACGAGGTACAACATTCGTCGAGGCGGGAGATGCTATCTACGAAGGTCAAATAGTTGGATCCAACGCTAAAGCGGAAGATATTGAAATAAATGCCTGCAAAGGGAAACAGCTAACCAACATGCGGTCCAAGTCTTCCGACGGAGTTATTCAGCTAGTTCCTGCCACAAAGTTCTCCTTGGAACAGTGCCTCGACTTTTTGGAAAGTGATGAGCTGTTAGAAATTACTCCTATAAATCTAAGACTTCGCAAAAAATACCTTACTCAAGTCGAAAGACGTCGTCATCGCGAAGAAATCAAAAACGCGTACTAATTCTCCCAGTAGTGATATAAAATACTAGCTGTGCCGGGATGGTGGAATGGTATACACGCAGGTCTTAAAAACCTGTGGGAGCAATCCCTTGAGGGTTCGAGCCCCTCTCCCGGCACACCTGACTCGGTAGCTCAGCTGGATAGAGCGACTGCCTTCTAAGCAGTAGGTCGGCGGTCCGAGTCCGCCCCGAGTCACCAAGCTAGCCCCGCAAATGCGGGGTTTTGCCTTATAATATACGCTAAGCACTATAAAAATCTATCTCTATGGGAGTATTCATGAAATATCTAAAGCTACTTTTGGGCTACATTCTTGATTTATTTATTATGTTTCTTGCCCAGCTGGGGAACAATTACTTTGCTAAACAAGGCTCTTTTTTGAAGCATCCAATTTTATTTGTATTGGATACCGCTCTTACGGCCATAGCAACAGTTTTTATTGTTTATCTTGCGATCTGTGTTTTGATGTTCATCGCAAATTTGCTTACAAAAAACATTAAAATTGTTGCTCCAGTGAATATATCAGACGCAACCGGAGATAATTCTCTCGCAAGAATTATTGTCGTTTTGCTGGTTTTGGTGTTAATAGGTATTTTTGTCATAATCATTTGGGAGTTAATCCTAAGGCCCTACAAAATCTTTATTTGGATCGGAATGCTTGCCTTTATTGTTCTTGCCATCAGACAACTAAACGCTTTTAAAAACTCAAAGGAGTAAAAATGAAAACAAAACTGATTATCTTGGCAATTTTTATTGTGATCATAGGAATTAGCATAAAAACCCAGAAAAGTAGGTCTGAGACATTGGTTTTTCCAACCCCAACGATTAGCCCGGCCCAGGAAGCCTCTACTCAGATAGCTACAGAAACAACGCCAGAAAATGTAGTTCCCGAACCAACTCAGCAACAAGTAGGTAGAGTTACGTTTCATTACAAACTCACCGAGGTTATTCGAGAAGAAATGTTCGGTGGCACTTATGTGAATCACGAAACCTTAACTTTCACCAGAAACTCAGATGGTACTTGGTCTTCAGAATATGGTGCACCAAAGTTTATGAATCTGGGTCCACTTTATCAAATTTATGACTACGAAGCACTAATGACTACGAGTGGAGATTGCGGCATAAACACATACCCACTAGAAAACTATTCCCCAATTCGCCAGTTTCAACCCATCTGTGACAATATTGCCTCAGAAACAATGGCGACAATTACTTTTGGCTTAGAAAACTGCGATGTTGACATCCTGAAAAATATCATCTGCACCAAAGAAACCCTTAACGGCCAACTTCACTACAAACTCTACAAAAACCTGGACGCATTTGAATTCTATTACACCGGTTTTTGGAGTGAGGGAGAGTATCCCGGCTGGATCAACCAAGCTACCCAAACTCTCGGCTTTTCACCAGTTTCAGAAGACTTCTACAAAGATCTTCAATCTGGCCAAAACTACACTATCAACAAAAACTCGAAATAATTGTAAAACGAAATCCTTCTACCAAGAAGGATTTTTAACATCAAGTCGTAAAAATGGGGCTACAATCAGTGGCCCCAGCCGTCTCTTAACGGCCAAACATTCTATGTAATGCTATTCCCAACAATAACAACAAGATAACTAAAATCAAGATCGAGACCATGTTTCCGGCCAAAACACCGTTAATTAACGCTATTCCGTTCGAGACAATCCAAGGCCAAGCCCCTCCAGAAAGCAAAAACAATCCAATTAAAACCAAACAAACAACTAAAACAATTGTCCACATATCATCATCTCCTTAAATGTTCTGGGTTTCGATGTTCAATATAGCAGGTATAAACCGAATAATCAAACTATAGTGATAAATATTGAGCTGGTGGGGGGAGTCGTCTCTCGATAATTTTGAATACAAAATTTCTCGAGCTGGCTCACCAGGTTCGTTACGAAACTGGTTCCGCCTGTCCAATTCCATGGCTCACTTACCAAAAGCCAGGCCACAAGGGCCTGACTTTTTGTGAGCCCCTGTATAACAAAGTCAGAACTCATTTTATAACACAATCAAGATGATTGT
>CAZPFY010000055.1:0-6729 GCA_964586045.1 uncultured Pseudomonadales bacterium
GCCTCGTATTCTTTAATCACTTCCTCACGACTTTTTCCGTTCCAACGGTCTTTGTTGTCTTTATTTTCATCCTTATCTTTGGAGTCTTTTTTATCTTTGTCTTTACTCGCTTTGTCATCCAGTTCGCCTTCTTCACCTGACTTTGTTTTACTTTTATCGTCGTCGTTGCTGTTTTCGTCAGCTGGCGGAGCATCGTTCTTATTTTTCTGGTCATCACCAGAAGATTCCTCCTCGTCATCTGGTGCATCGAGTAGGGCTCTTAATTCTTCTTGTTCTTTTTGTTTCAATTGTTCTTCGTCCATAGGTTTATTCCTTTCTCAGGTTTTGAGCTGTTTCATCTCGCTCTTTAATAACGCCCTCTACCATACTCAAGACTTTTCGGTAGGCCTTAATCATTTGTTTGTGTTCAAGATCTTCGTCTATGGGGCAGTCCAGTAAATCTTTGCTTTCAATTTCTAACTCTTGATCTATCAGGCTTTTGATAATTTGCCATCCTTCGGTTTGGGTCATTTCCCAAACTGCTCGGCCTTGATCAAGTTTTTCGTCAATATTGTCTGTCATAGTTTTATAAATTCGGATTAGCCGGTTCTTCTTTTTCCGGCTGCTCCTGATCTTCTAACGTCATTTTGTTTTTTTGAGTTAACCCTCCAAGAGGACGGACTTCGTTCTCCTTCATGTCTTGTAGGGTAGCGATCAAACTGTCAAGAACTTCCAGGAAAGTTGAGTTGCCCTGGAAGAAAGCATTGCGGGCTACGGTAAAAAGGGAATCAACTTTGTCCCACATTTGTGCCTCATTTGGTTGGTTGGTGGCACTTGTCTCTGGAGCCGGGGTCGCGGGCTTCTTGTCAGTCATGGGTGCTTTTGGTTGTTTTGGGTCCTGGTTTTCCATATTGTTTCATTGCTAACAAAAAGAGGCTGCAACTTCTAAACACACGCATCTCTGGCGTATCTTCAGAAATCACAGCCCCGATTGTTTCGTTAGGCCTTTACTTCCTAATAGCTACAGTCTAGTAAAGAGGGAAATGGTTCGCAATAAACTTTGTGTCACTTAGTGTTGATATGAAAAGTAAGAATTATCTGGTAAATAATCGTCACTTTTGGTACACTACTGTTAGTTAATCGAATGACTTTTAAGGCTAAATTACTATGAAAATATTTATTATCAGTCCAAACATCGATACCTTTTTCTCCTCAGAACAGATTGAAGCCCTTAATAAGGCTGGTGAAATTGTTTTCCATAAAAAGATGACCTCCTACGAAGAAGTGCCTGGACTTTTTGAAGGGTCAGAAGATCGTGTTTTGGCGATTGATCCTGACTTTAGTGATTGGAAACTCCCCAACGAAGTTATTGAAAAGATTCCTAATCTGAAAGTTATTGTGCTTCAGACTACTTCCTTCAGCTGGGTGGATGTCGATTTTGCCAAGAGTAAAGGCATTCCTGTAGTAAATCTGCGAGGTTTTTCTAGCATCGCCGTCTCTGAATGGGCAACCATGATGATGCTCAATCTGGCACGCAAACTTCCGCTTGTTGTGAAGGACAACTGGAATCAGGATTACGCCAAACACAAAGGCATCGAACTCCGTGGCAAGACAGCCGGAGTTGTCGGGCTTGGAAACATTGGCACAGCTATTGCCGAGAACTGCAGTGGTATGGGGATGAATGTCCAGTACTGGTCAAAGAATTCAACTGATGAGCGTTTTGCTAGAGTTGAATTGGAAACATTGATGAAAACTTCAGATGTAATTTTGCCTGTTGTAGCTCAGAATTCAGAAACACAAGGGCTACTTACGGATGAAATGTTGAAGAGCCTGAAGAAATCGGCGATCTTTGTTAGCGTTATTCATAATGTTTACAACCATGACCTGCTTCTAGAGATGGTCAAGAATGATGATCTCTATGGTTATGGCTTTGAAGATCCAAAAGCAAGAATAGCCGACTTTGAAGGCAACGTTTGGGCTGGCCCAGAGCTTGCTTGGTGTACTGAAGATTCTATGAGAAAAAATGCCGAGCAGTGGGTAGAAGCTATTATTAAAGCATTTAAGGGTGAATACCCGACAAAGGTAAATTAACTATGATTCAATCAATCAACCCATCAAACCAAGAAATACTCGGAGAGATCGCTGAGTCAACTAAAGCAGAAGTCGAGCAGAAAGTTCAGGCAGCAAGAAAAGCTTTGCCAGTTTGGAAAGAAATGGGGGTTCTAGGAAGAGTTACAGTCTTGCGAAAAGTGGTGGAGAATCTCTCTACGAGACTGGATGAATTTGCCGCACTTATTTCCAAAGAGATGGGTATGCCTATTTCTCAAAGTGTCCATGATGTTGCCGGAGCAGTTGATTACCTCAATTGGTATCTGGATAATGCGGAAAAGTATTTGTCACCAGAAGTTACTTATGAAGATGAAAATCAAATTCATGAAGTGCATTATGAGCCTGTTGGTGTAGTGGCTGCTATTACCCCTTGGAACTTTCCAGCCTCTAATTTTGTGTGGATGATTGGCCAAAACTTGATTGTCGGCAATACTGTGGTGTTCAAGGATTCAGAGGAAGTGCCTTTGTGCGGTAAGTTAATTGAAGAAGTTTTTGCTGCAGCGGGTTTGCCTGAAGGGGTATTTTCTGAAGTCTATGGTAAAGGTGATGTTGGAGACTTTCTTGTTCATCAGAATATCGACATGATTTGCTTCACCGGAAGTACGCTGACAGGACATCATCTCTATAAAGTGGCGGCAGAGAAATTTATCCGAGTCTTTCTGGAATTAGGGGGCTCAGCTCCTGCTATTGTTTTTGAAGATGCCGATATTGAAAAGGTCATCGATACTATTTATGCCAACCGTTTTGATAATTGTGGTCAGATCTGTGACGGGTTGAAACGGTTGATTGTTCATGAGAGTAAGGTTGACGAAGTGATTCAGCACCTTACCCAAAAGCTTGATGGAGTAACCGTAGGCGATGCGTCTGACAAGAAAACGGACATTGGACCACTGGTTTCTCAAAAACAACTTGAGGCATTACAACACCAAGTCAAAGACGCTTTGGACAAGGGTGCAAAGGAAATTTACAAGAAAAAAGTACCAGCTGGTTTAAAGGGCTTTTTCTATCCTCCCACTTTGATGACTAATGTCACTCCGGAGATGGAAGTTTGGAAAGAAGAGGTATTTGGGCCAGTGTTGCCAATTGTGACGTTCAAAACTGAGGAAGAAGCTATTCAATTAGCCAATGACACCAAGTATGGTTTAGGTGGGTATGCTTTTACCGAAAGCAAAGAGAGGTTTGCAAGAGTAGCTTCTCAGATTCAAACAGGCATGATCCAGGTCAACAATGCTGGCTATGTCCAACCTCCATCTCCGTTTGGTGGCTGTAAGGTTTCTGGTATCGGCAGAGAGCATGGTAAGTATGGATTTCACGAACTATCGAACATAAAAGTTGTTGCAAAGGAAAAATAATATGAAAACAATACTTGTAGATGCAGTCGATGCTTTTGTAATTGAGAATCGTGGTGTTTTTAGCGTCTTTAAAGAAATGTATGATCTTCTTGAGAAATTTGAGAATAAAAAGATTCTGCTTACAGGCGCAAACGATGAACAATTTAAAGCGTTTGGTTTAGATAAAATGCCTTACGAGGTGTTCACATTGAAACATAACCCTGAAAAAACTTCCCCAGAATACTACAAGAAAATGCTAAATCATTTTGGTCTTACTAAAGATAACGTAATTTATTTCGAACATAATCCAGAGGCAGTGGAAAGTGCTCAATCTGCAGGGATTACCTCATATTATTACGACTCCAGCAAAGAGGATTTGAAGGCTTTAAAAACTTTTTTAGATGAGAATATTGATCTATGAAAGATAAAAAACTAACTATTCAAATTAATAAACCGGTAAGTGAAGTTTTTGCCTTCGTTATTAACCCGAAAAATACTCCTAGGTGGATTGACTCCATTGTGATTGAGGAAACAAGTGAATGGCCAGTGAAAGTTGGAACCATTTATAAGAACAGGGGTAATAATGATGTGTGGTCAGAATATACGTTGACCGAGTTTAAAGAGAATGAAATGTTTGTCATGAGCAAAAAAGACGGCGTTTATCATGTAAGGTATACTCTCAAATCTGTTGATAACAACTCAACGGAACTCGAATATTATGAATGGGTAGATCAAGGAGAGTTGGAAGAGCCATTCACTCAAGAGATCATGCAGAAGCTGAAAAGCATTATAGAAAACTATGAAACAAGAAGTTAAAACAGATAAAGCTCAAAGGGCAAAAGGTCTTTTGTCCCAGGCACTGATATCGGGTGACTTTATTTTTACTGCCGGTTTTATCCATATCACCCCTGATGGAAAAATGGTCGAAGGTACAACGGAGGAAAAATTCCGACAGGTAATGACCAACATTGAAGAAGTTCTTAAAGCCGCAGGTGCTGAGCTTGATGACATTATCAAAGCCGCCATTTATGTGACCGACATGAGTATTATGCCTGAGTTGAATAAACTCTATGTTACTTACTTTAAAGAGCCATATCCTGTTAGAGAAGCTGTTTGTGTTAAAGAGTTGCCTTTGGGAGCAAATATTGAGATTAGTGTGATAGCAACCAAGAAATAAAACTATGCAACAAATGGACCTAATTTTTACCAGAACTTCCGATGACCTGAATTTGCCTGGATTTTATTATCCAGCAGATAATAAAAATCTGTGTGTGCTTTTCATTCATGGTATGTCAGGATTCATTCTTGAAAATTACTTTGGACACGTACTGGGACAAGAACTGCAAAAACAAGGGATTAGCTACATATTTACTCATAATCGTGGTTACGCTCATATAAACGATATAAGAACTAGCGAGAAGAATGCCACCGATGGTGGTTTCAAATCAAAGAGGAATGGTGCCGTTTATGAGCGTTTTGAAGGTTGTGTGCCGGATATTGAAGCTTGGTTAGAAAAAGTCAGAGAACTCGGATACAAGCATTTTGTAATTATTGGTCATAGTTTAGGTGGCCCAAAAGTCGTTCGCCATTTTTACAAAAATAGTCCAAAGGATGTAGTGGGTGTCGTCTTAGCCTCTCCAGGTGATATGGTTGGGCTAGTCAGAAAGACTGAATATCAGCCAAATTATAAAGAGTTACTGGAGGAAGCTAGAAGAAATGTTGAAATTGGCGAGCCCGAAAAATTGCTGTCGGGCAAGGTATGGGACTGGTATGTGTTAAGCTCTCAAACTTTCTTAGATCTTTTTGAAGAAAATGGACCTGCTGACAATTTGCCATTGCTAAGAAACCCAGACAAGTTTCCTGAACTTGAAGCAATTAACGTCCCAATGCTTTGCCTTATGGGTGAAAATGACGATGTTGCTATAAGAACACTTGAAGAAGATATGGAATTACTAAAGCAAAAGGCAATTAATGCCCCTTCGTTTGACACTTATCTGATACCAGGTGCTAACCATGGATATGATGGAAAAGAGAAAGAATTCGCAGAGCAGATTCTTGCCTGGATAAAGAAATATGAAGAAACTTTTTCAAAGTAACCCTTTATTCCTAGTGTTTGTTATCCCCATTATTGTTGATGTAGTGGGTACAGTTCTTGGTCAGCCAACTGAGTACTGGACTAGCGGAGGCAAAGTTTTCAATGAAGCAGTACCTTTTATTTACATTTTGCTCCAAATACATCCTTTATTATTCATTACTATTTGTCTGGCAATCTGGTTACCGTTTACTTACTGGTTAACCAAGAAGCTTAAAGAGCCATTGAATTTATGGGCCGCTATGTCCTTACTAATTGGCCATGGGTACAACAGTGTTACCTGGCTACGGAAAGATCTCTACCAGGTTGGTTTATTTACTGGTGAAGATCAACTTTCCAAAGCCCTGTCACTTATTCCGATGACAATCTATATTCTATTTGTAGGCTGGTTGGCAATGAAAGGATTTACGCTTTATATGGGGAAAAACAAAAATGTCTCAAAGTAAAACTTATTGGTCATCTATTGCTAGAAACTATGATGCTGTTGTTAAAGAAACTGGTGATCAATCTCAGCAATTAATTATCAACCCTATTGTTCACGAGCTTCTTGGGACTCTTGAGGAGAAGTGTGTTTTAGACGCCGGATGCGGTAATGGATATTGGACACGTAGAATGGCAGAAACAGCCCAAAGGGTGGTCGGTGTTGATTTTACAGAGGAGTTGATCGAAAGAGCTAAATCAAGAGGCACTCCCAAAAATGCTGAATTTATTGTTGGTAATCTAGAAAGACTTCTTCTAACTCAGGACACTTTTGATACTGTTTTAATGAGTATGGTGCTTTTGGATCTTGAAGATATGACTACCCCTATTGCTGAAATTGCTCGAGTAACTAAGACCGGCGGAAAGGTGGTTGTCAGTACAACACATCCGTGTTTTGAGAATCCACCTAATACACATTCACTGAGAGATGACAACGGAAATAAAACCGGCAGAGTTGTTAAGAATTACTTCACTACAGGGTTAATCAAAGATGAGGCTAATAATTATCAACACTGGCATTACAAGATTTCGGATATCATTAATACTTTCGCCAATAGCAAACTGTTTGTAGAGAAAATGGTCGAGCCAAGCAGCAATGGTTTCTTAAAAAATAATGAAGTTGATCACTTCCCTTACTTCCTAGTTATGAGATTTAAGAAACTCACATAAAGCATCTAAGCGTTGAGCATTTTCCCTAACCCTGGGATCTTGCCAATAAGCTCTCGTATTTTGTTTTTA
>CAZPFY010000056.1:0-6465 GCA_964586045.1 uncultured Pseudomonadales bacterium
CATTTCCTCTCAATCCTTACTGACTGATTCTCACTGCCCCCCCCGTTAATGGCACTTTTTATTTGTTCACGAGTAAGCTCGTAGTTATATATTCTAAAATCGTCTATTAGCCCATCAAATGCACGTATGTTATTTGCACCTGTTCCATTACCACCAATATACAGATTATACGTGTCTGCCGAAGGATCACCACTAAAACCAGAACTAATTTTTGGAACCCCATTAACCCAAATTGTTGGTTCGTCATCAGCATCATTGGTCCAGGAAAAAGCAACATGACTCCATTGGTTTATAGGTATTGGTATATCTGCCTGCATAGTCCCTTGCCCACCAGGCAAATTTAGCGTGCACCAAAAATTAACATTGGAACCAGACAGGTTAGCAGTTTGACAATTAACTGCTGTGCTGGTTGTTCCATCATTAGCTCCTTTGTCAAAAATACGACCATTTCCCAATTCACCATCAGAACTTGGATAAATCCACGCCATATAAGTAAAACCACCAGACAAACCAACATTTTGATCAATTGTAGGGGTATTAGTTATTGAAACGATGTCATCAGAGCCATCAAAATCCAAACTAGAATTTAATTTTCCGTTTTTTCCGTTGTATCGAGACGATGCCGTGTCAACACTAACGCAAGTTCCAATCGAGGTATTGGCCCCAGACGATCCTGACCAAGTTCCATCTTTTCCTCCAGCAACTCCGCTCCCCAAAAGTGAGGCGTCGTATGTGACTACTCCTTGGCACTCATCCATTTTCCACCACCCAACAGGGGCACCGCTATTCATGTCCCAAGCGACCTGAGGGGCCGTCCTCGCGTAGTTATAAATCCTAAAATCATCAATAACTCCGATATAATCATCTCCCCCATATCCGGTTTCCCCCAAGCGAACCGTGTTTGTTCCGTTGGTCGCCAAGGTGCCCGTAGGTGTCATGTCGGTCGCCACCAGGATACCATTGACGTACAGACTGAGAGTGTTTGTCGTCGTATTTATCACGCAAGCAACATGGGTCCATACACCAACACGGCCTGGGGAGGAGCCACCGGTTCTTTTATTCGCACTCTCAAGGCCAATACTACCTACACCGTCAAACTCAAAGCCAAAAACGGCAAATACACCGAAACCCAATGGGGGCCAACGGCCAGTGCCACCACCTCCACCCCTTCACTTACTTTCGGTATTAGTGCCAACTCCCTTGCTTTTAACAACTTAAACTCCGGCAACTCCTACACCGACACAAGCAAAACAACCACCCTAACTACCTCCACCAACGCTTACTACGGCTACACCGTTTATGCTCACGAAACCCAACCTTTAACCAGTGGCTCCAACACCATTGCTGACTACGCCTCCCCCAACTCCACTCCCACCACCTGGTCGGGAACAGGCTTTGGCTATAACACCGACGACAGTAGTTTGGCTGGCGGTACCGCTAACCGTTTTGTGGGCAGTAAATTTGCCGGCTTTACCACTTCCACCCCAGGCGACCCAGTCGCCGATCATACCGCTGTTGTCGAAAGTAGTGCTATCTCCAGTGAACAGTTTATTGTTTCCTACCGAGTAACGGCCGCCAGCACCACTCCCGCCGGTAACTACCAAAACAAAATTATTTACGTTGTCGTCCCCACATACTAATGGAAAAAATAAATAAAGAAAAAAATACCATTGGTGCAGAAGCGAGAGTAAATAAAGTTTTCTGCGGCGCAGGAGTAAAAGATATGAAAGAAAAAAATACCATTGGTGCAGAAGCGCTAGCCAACAACCGCACGCAGGCGGGAACCCGCTTGCGGGAGGTCCGAGTACGGTTTTGGCGCGGTTCGAACCAAGTATTTTTTTCTTTATTTATTATTTTTCTCTTAATTATTTTCCCAAAAGCAACCTACGCCGAAACCTTACGAATTTCCCCAGTAGTTTTAAAAATTGGGCTTTCTCCAGGCAAAACCACCGAACAAAACATCACTATTGATAATCTTTTAAACGTTCCCTTACCCATAAAAGCTACCGTCGAAGGTTTCGACGCCAGCGACGAAGAAAACGGAATCAAAGTTACCAACGAAGTTGTAACTTCACCTCTAACCAGTTGGATGAAACTCGACACTGAAGATGCCATTATCCCTGCTCTATCCTCCCAAGTATTTAAAGCCACCATTACCGTCCCTTCCGAAGTCCCCCTCGGTGGCTACTATGCAGTAATCTTTTTTACCCCTATCATCAGCCCATTAGACCAGTCAAATAACAATCAAATCGGTGCCAAAATTGGGGCTCTAGCTTTAGCCAACATTGGAGTTACCAACAAAAATAATGAGGCCGAAATTCCCAACTTCGACTTCAATAAAAGTTTTTACCAAACAGATTCACCCAAAGTTATTCTCCGCGTCAAAAATACCTCCCTCAACTTTTTTACCGCCAAACCGCAAATAAAAATTAAGCCGCTTTTTGGGCAGGAACAAATTATCGATTGGGAAGAAAAAACCTTGCTTCCGGGCAAGGTTCGTCGTTGGGAAAAAACAATTGATCTGCAAAATCACTACGGTTTTTTATACCAAGCCTCTCTCCAAGTTTCTCTCGAAAACGGCCAGTACGCCACCGCCCAAAAAATCTTTTTTGGCTTCCCTTTCCAACAAACAGCTCTCTACATTATTTTCGCTCTTATTCTCCTTTATTCTCTTTTCCACCTCAAAAGAATCAAAAAAGCCGTTAAACTGTTATTTAAACCAGAGTAATGAAAAAAATAAAAAAAGTTTTTATTGACGCAGGAGTAAAAGATATGAAAGAAAAAAATACCATTGGTGCAGAAGCGCTAGCCAACAACCGCACGCAGGCGGGAACCCGCTTGCGGGAGGTCCGAGTACGGTTTTGGCGCGGTTCGAACCAAGTATTTTTTTCTTTATTTATTATTTTTCTCTTAATTATTTTTCCCCACCCCTCTCTATCCTTCACCAACAACTTCAACGTAACAAGCGACGACCAACTCATCACCCTTACCGGCCACCCCGGAAATTCCTACGATCTCTACATTAGTCTCGAATCCAACGACCCATCCTTAACCGTTTATCCAGTTGGTCTCAGTTTACCCTCCGAAAGTTCTTACTCCGCTACTGGCTCCTGGATAACTTTCAGCCAAAGTTCCCTAAATTTGGTAAATTCCAATACTACTCCCTTGAACTTTACGGTCAGTATTCCCAGCAACACCGCCGTCGGAGAGTACTACAAAAGCGTCGCCGTCGCCGATATTCCTTTTGTCGACGGTGAAAGCTCAAATCCTCCTACTCTTCTCGCAGTTCCCCTAACCATTCAAGTTAGTGAAGTCGCTACCGAAAGTGCCAGTACCACCACAACCACAGATTCCAGTTCTACCTCAAATCAATCCAGCGCAACAGCTCCAACACTCCAAACTCTAACCCCATACAAATTCCCAGGTGGCAGTTCAAAAAACAACCAAAATCAAAAACTCCACTCGTTCCAGATCTCTACACCAAACTATCTCTTACCAAAATTTTTACCCGCTATTCTCTAACCAAACAAATAACCACCATAAACCTTTTTATAAAAAATGAGGGAAATATTTCTACAATTCCCACAGGTTCAATTCGTGTTCTAAACGCCAAAAATAACCCCATCAAAATTTTCCCCCTAAACTCTAAAGCCATAAACCTAAAACCAAACAAGGAAGAACTTTTTTCCACAGCCTTCTCTGGACCCAAGTATCTCTTGGGCTATTTTCGCGCCGAAGTACCCACTCTTGCAGCCTCCAGATGGTTTTTCCACGCAGGGCTTTACCCTTTAGTCATTATTCTAATCATTGTTCTCGTTATTATTTTTGCAAAAAATTCACCAGCAAAAAAAATCCTTCTTCTCGCCCTATTCATCTCTCTTCTTTATTGCTACCATCTTAGCCACCGCCCAGAAAACTTCAAATACCTCGGCGACACCACCAATCTCAACGTTACCGCCACCGTCAAAGAACAAATTGACATCCGCTCCATAATCAACGGTGATCTCAGCAAGACCATTATGTTTACCAGCACCAACACCTCTGGCTCTCGTCTTTACTCGCTGCAAAATGAAACCCGTACCAACTTAGATGAAGTCTTACAATATACTTACGGTCGATATCTCACCAACCTCTCTTTTCCTCAAGACAACTTCCCGCTGATGATGATAACTCAGGGTTACTAAAACCAACCTAATCCACAACCACAACTTCCAAAGTCTTCTCGGGACTGTTCTTGGTTGCTACCAAATAATCTCCCGGCTCACTCAAATTGACACTCAGCCTTTCTCCTTCAGCATAACCCCGCACCGTTGCCAAATCCGAATTTGTCGAAACTAACCACATCTGTTTATCTTTACTTGTGTTTGTTATTGCCAAATAATCTCCCTTTCCTATTTTTACTTTATTGGGCGAAAACTCTTCACCATCAAACTCTACATAGGTTATAAATTTATTCACAGAACCATCTACAGTAGTCTCAGAAGACAACTTGAGGTAAGTCTGCGGATCCACACTCGTTACGTTATATTTATCCACCAAATAATAACTAAAAAACCCAAGTAAAAAAATAAAAATGGTATAAAATATTTTTTTCATTTTCCTGCCAAAGCCCTCATTGCTTTACCTATTCTCATTCTGGCCTTAAACAATATAAAGGCCAAAAGCAAAACAGCGACCACTATTCTTACGGGAAAAACAAAAAAATTAACCGTTGAAGTTAGGTTTTCATTTTTTGCTCCGTAATTCACCAGAACTTCTGCCGTAAACAAGCCAATCATAAATTTTTTATCCAAACTAGCTCTCAACACTCTAGTTGCCCCAGGAAAAACATTTGTTTCTCCTCGAACCACAACATCCTTCACCGTCCTCCCAAAAATATTCCGCACGTTTATTAAGCCAAATGGCTTAATATGCACGTTTCCCGAATTCTTATACTTCAGCTCCATCGGTATTGGCCCAAACTCCATAAATCTTGGCACTTTAAAATCAGTCAAAATTAAATCTTCTCTTACCTCACCACTAATTTTCATCAAAAATAAACTGGCAACTTCCTGAGCTAGCGACGCTGTCCCTGGTTCTGGCGCCTCCCCTACTACCGAAAAAACAAACGATCCATAGTGCCCCCCAGCTGCCGATTCAGGAATGGTTACTAGGGCCGTAACTTCTTTTTGCTCGTTGGACTTTAAACTAAAACCCTCAACAGAAAGTAAACTCCAACTCTTTAGTGAATCCACATTTTTTTCCAGTAGTGCCACTTGTCCCTCTTGGCCAGTCGCCGTAAAATCCTCTATTCTAATTTTTATATTTACCGTTGAAAAACTTTTGTTGCGAAGCTTTGCTTTAATTGCCACTTGTTGACCAGGATTACCTTTTATCTCTTGCGATGGTGGAGAAACCTCCAAAGATTGGGCAGAAATGGGGTCCTTTGCCAAACCAAACTTTATAAAAAGCGAACCCAAAATGGTAAAACAGAAAACTATGGATACCAAAAAAACTAATTTATTATTCAAAAAAAGATTCTTTCCTCATGGAATCAATAAGTAGGTGTAGTAACCAAAATTACTGTACCAGCGTAAGCACCAGCAGCTTGTAAAGCATTTACTTCAGCCTGCCAACCAATTCTTGTAACTTCCGCTGAAGTGCCTATTGCTGAATAGGCCACCTCTAAAGGAGAAGTTGTTGTTCCCGCCCATTTGTTAGTTCCAAACCTGCCAGCAGTACCAGTTCCCAAAGTAGTATCGTTGGTTGTGTAGCCAAAATAGCCAGTGTTTACTGAATTACCAGTACCAGCAGGAGAAGACCAAGTTGTTGGAGTTGCGTTTCTACCACTAAACTCATCAATATTATTTGCCCCAAACTGAAGCACTGGTGCTGTCGTACCCTTAACCGTTGTTGTGTAACCAGAGTTAGCGTTGGTTGTTACAGTAATATCATGAGCCGAAATTTTGGTTGATCCAGAAGTCAAGGTTCCAAAAGGAATGGTTGTGGCCGTAGCCGTGGTTACATTTATACTTGCACTATTTACCGTTCCGGTATTAACCGCAGCAACAGTAAAGGTCAGAGTTGGATCCACCGTTGCCGAAACCGCAATCGAAGTAGAGCTCAAAACTGCAAAGGCGACAGCGTCTGGTCCGTCAATTACCGTCGATCCCGTATCCGAGTAAGTGGTAATTCTTGCATAAGAGGTGGTATCCGCCGTTGAAGGATTAGTTACACCTGTAAAACTCATTGTTATCGCTTGGGTTGATTGGGCAGCCGGTGTCGTTACCACCACCCTAAACGCGTTTGCCGTTGGCGCTGTTGTCGTCTTCGTTGTGCCCGCAGAGACCAAAAAGACTCTTCAAAAACTCCTCGACGGTCTACGGTAGTTTCTTGATAAAATAAACCATCGCCACCTTAGCTCAGTTGGTTAGAGCACCAATTTTGTAAATTGGGGGTCCTGAGTTCGAATCTCAGAGGTGGCTC
>CAZPFY010000057.1:0-6456 GCA_964586045.1 uncultured Pseudomonadales bacterium
ATCTTTGCCATGACCGTTCGCCAGTTTCGCCTCCTTATTCAATGCAAATTGACGGTATTGCCAGGAATGAGTTTTTCGAGAAACTTAAAAATATTGATTTCTATTTTAAAATTTTCTATAGTAGCTCCCTTAAACTGATTTACGGTCGAGGCGTGAACAGATTTTGACTCGTAAAGCACTAAGTTGTTCGGCTTGACCTCCTTTAAATAGTCAATTATTTTATCTTTATTTTTGGACTTTGCCCCGGATAAAAGACTGCGAATAACAAGAAAACTAGTAGTACCAAAAAGATCGGTGGGAGATAGCTCTTGACGCAATCTGCCCAAGGTCAAATCAGACTGATCAAAAATATTTACCTGATGACCCAGAGACTTGTACTCATCGCAAAGACTGTTTAGTTTTTTGGCTGACTCAACAACGTTGTCTCCGTGCAAAATAATCATTTAAAAACCGAGAAGAGGTTAATAAAACTATTGTAAAGCTTTTTAAATACATTGCCCTTGGTCGTTTCTGACCCTAGAACTTTGACAGGCTCTTCGTAAATTAGTAAAGTGGGTGAAGATGTGGCTTCGGAAACTTTTTTCTCGATTACCTCAATGGGGAAAATTGGAGTGCCTTTAGTGCTATAAAACTTATAGTTTTCGACGTATTCTTTAAACTTATTTTCTTTGTTTAAAAAGCTAAACTGAACAAAGGGACCATCCTGAGCGCTTAGAAGAAATGGAGCCACAGCAACAATTTGAGGGTGATTCCAAACTTTTTCAAAAGCATAACGATAATAAAGGCCTATTTGCTTTTCGGATAAATTTTTATCGGACCAACCGGTTTCGGTGATAAAAACGGGCAGAGTTTTGTCGGTATATTTTTTTAGTAACTCCAAATCGGACTCAAAGGAGTTTATTTTATTCTCCCCTTTTTGATCTGGACGAACTGAAAAATCGGGATTGGGGTAAGCATGAGATACCCAGCCGTCTATTTTTTTAAAAATATCGGGCTGCTTGGTGTGCATCCTGGTCAAAAAAGTACTCCATTTGACAGATGTTTTTTTATCATTTGCAGCGTTATCTAGCCCAGCAGGCATAAGAAAGAAGTCTGGCGACTTGGCTTTGAAAATATTTATGGCTTCGTCAAGAAAGTCAGCATACTTTTCGGGATCGAGTGAACCACCGAATTCGTCGGAACGATTGACTTCGTTTAGAAAAATGACATACCTGTTTTGAACGGGCCATTTCAAGTCGCCCAAAAAGTTGGCAAAATCAACAAGGTCAAAACTACTCGGAAGATCCCAGTGAGGACCGTTAGCAGAGGTGGCAACTCTAATAATGGGAATTATTTTTTGCTCTTTACATTTATCAAAAAAGTGTTGCCACTTCTCCCTGTTACGATCGGTGTTTTGAATGGGAATTACAACATAACCCCACTCCCCCATGCCTTCGCTGTTGACCAAGTCGGCTGCTTTACCAATTTCGTCTGGAAAGAGAATGTGAATGCCTAGTTTGTTGTTGGGCACGGAAAGTGGATCGGTAATGGCCAAAACCCTACCTGGTAGGCAGAGTAAAATGAATATCTGGATAATTAGGGCAAAAAATGGCATCAGACTATTATACATTTACAAAAAGCTATCTTTTGATTTTGAGATGAGTGTAGGACTTGTCCGTGGCCACTCTACCTTTGCTAGTTTTGGAAAGAAAGCCGGATTGGAGAAGATAGGGCTCGTAAAGATCGCTAATGGTTTCGACCGATTCGGAGATAAGGGCAGCAAGAGTCTCTAGTCCTACCGGCCCTCCACCGTGCTGATTGATAATGGCTAGTAATAATCTTCGATCGGTGTCATCCAGACCCTCATCGTCGACCATATAAAATTCAAGAGATTTTTTGGTGTTTTCTGAGTTTAGCTCAGACTTATGCTCTACATAAGTAAAGTCCCTAACTCGGCGCAATAGCTTTAAAGCAATGCGAGCGGTGCCGCGAGAACGTTTGGCAATTTCTATGGCAGATTCTTTGTCTAAATTTAATTCCATTTTTTGGGCGGCTTTTAAAATAATCTCGGAGAGTTCTTCTGGTTCGTAAAAATTGAGACGATGAACAATACCAAAGCGATCTCTTAGAGGAGCACTAATTTTTCCCGCTTGAGTAGTAGCTCCAACCAAAGTAAAAGGTAAGAGATCCAAGCGAAGACTTTTGGCTCCAGGGCCTTTGCCAAGAATAATATCAATGGCTCGGTCTTCCATTGCAGGGTAAAGAGCTTCTTCGACAACTTTACTAAGGCGATGAATTTCATCGATAAATAAAATATCGTTTTGCTCTAGCCCTGTAAGAATAGATGCCAGGTCGCCAGCTCTTGTCAAAGCAGGTCCAGAGGTTATTTTGATACCCACCCCCATTTCGTTGGCCATTATATAAGCCAGGGTGGTTTTACCTAGGCCAGGAGGGCCGTAGAGAAGGGTGTGCTCCATGGGGTCGCTGCGGGATTTGGCGGCTTCGATGGCAATTTTTAAAGACTTAACTACTTGGGGCTGGCCGGAGAAGTCGCCCCAACTGGCAGGACGGAGAGAATTATTTTCGACGGTTTGGCTCATGAGTTTAACAATTTTAAGCTTTGGCGAATTTGAGAAGTTAGGGGTAAAGAGGAGTCGACTTTGGAAATAATGGAGTTTATTTCGGATTTTTGAAAACCCAAAGCAACCAGAGAATTAACCAGTTCGCTATTGCCTTGCAACGAGTCCATATTGACATCGCCTTTGTTGATTTTGGATTTTAGGTCCAAAATTATTCTTTGAGCGGTTTTTTTGCCTACCCCAGAAATAGAAGTAAAAAAACTAAGATTACTTTGACCAATTGCCTCTTTGATATTTTCGGCGCTGGCAGAACTAAATATGGCCAAGCCAATTTTGGGACCAACTCCATTTATGGAGATTAACAGTTCAAAAAGATCCAGGTCCTGAGCAGTACTAAAACCAAAAAGAGAAAGATTGTCGTCTCTCAGGTGAGTATGGATAAAAAGTTCTACTTTTTGATTTTGTAAAAAGCATAGACTTGTTGGGGTATGGACGGTAAAACCGATACCGCCAGAAAAAAGAATAATTTTGCCTGCTTGAGCATGTTTGACTGTACCTTCTAAATAGCCGATCATAATTACAGTGTACCAGATTAGATTTGGCTTTTGTTCGTCTTTTTGTGAAAGGTGTGAGTAAGGGCGATGGCAACTGCGTCGATTGCATCGTCTGGCTTAGGAATTTCTTTTAACTTAAGAATTCGGACAACCATAAACTCAACCTGAGATTTTTCGGCTTTACCGTAGCCCGTGAGCGAAGATTTGACCTGAAGCGGGGTATATTGGCTGATAGGCAGGTGAGCTTGCTTGGCACAAAGCAGAATTACTCCTCGAGCAGCTCCCACATCGAAGGCAGTTTTGGCATTGGTGCTAAAAAAGAGGGATTCAACGGCCACCTCATCTGGTTTGTTTTCCTCAATTATTTTTTCGAGAAAATCATAGATTTTTTCCAATCTTTCGGCCAAGTCGCTTTTGGGAGTAGTTTCAAAGCAACCGCAGCTCAAAAAAGTGGTAATCCCTTTGGTGTGGTCTATGAGAGCCCAGCCGAGTCGGCCTGTGCCCGGATCAATACCTAAAATCTTCATATTATTATCTTACTCTAGGTTCAACTGATATAATATTGGTTCTTGAACTTTTATTTTTAAATCATTTTATTGGAGCGACGTATGATAAACAAGTTAAGGGTAATTTTGATTGATTTATCAGAAAATGTTGATTTTGTTTTAAACTTAAAGTATTTATTGTTGGCTCAGGGATGTGTTTATAAATTTGAGCCTAATCCAGAGCAGTTTTTAAAGAACATTACTCTGACACCCCAAAGATATGATTTGGCTGTTGTGGTGTCAACGAATAATGGTTTTAATGTCAATTTGAACCTACTTATGGAAGAAATGGAGACTATTGAAGTTTTGGAAGTGATAGTTGAAAGCTTTGAGGTAGGAATAATCGACAAGAAGATAAGGGCCATAAAAGGTTGATGCAATAAGATCTGGAAGTAGAAAGTGCACCCCTGAGACCAGGGGTGCTTTTTTGTGGCACTGGAGGGGTTTACTTAGTGCCTGGCTTGTGGTATACTATAAGATATCGCGTTTTAAAAATCTACTTCTTAAGAGGAGCAGCAATGGACAGATCTGTTAAGAATTTCTTGTATTACGTTTTTTTCTTTGGTGTAATCACTTACATCTTCAAACTGGCTATTGGCTTTTTTCAGTTGACAACGCTATTACCCTTAAGCCTTGAAATCTCTACCTCTGAGCGGTGGTTGCTAGCAACTACACTCTCACTTGCAACACTCTTACTGATGCTAACCCTCGTTTACTATTTGGCAGGGAAGAATGGTGACACTTGGACTGTCTTTCTAATGGTTATTTCTACCCCCATAGCGTGGGGAGTGGTGATTAACCTATCCAGACTTTTCCTGAATTATAGCTATCAATCCGTTTGGACTTGGCTCATTACAAATATAATTTTGGCGATTTTCGCGATTTTTCTGGGATTTATCCCTGCCATTATCGTTGCAGTGCTAACATTTTACTTGACGAGCAAGCCAGATAGCAAAACAGCCAAGATTGATTTTATGATCATCGGCGAGGACGAGGCGGTAAATTATTTGCTCAAAGCGCTTGACCAAATCGACATGAGAGGATCTGAGCAACTTCACAACCCTTCTGTTCGGGCAATTCAAAAAATTGCCAACAATCGAGGATTCATGGCAATTGTGGTGATTGACTCCACTGGTGTTAATGCGGACAATGTAAGAGTGTATTCTGAGTTTGGCAAGGTTTACTGGATCACTCGCGAAAAAGTTGCTGAAATGCCAGAGTCTGTCACCCGACTTGTTCCCGCGCATTGGAGTGATATAGCTTCTAACCTTAAGAAACGAGAAGAAATAGAATAGTTTAAGTCCACCAGGCAAGATGCTGGTGGGCTTTTTTGTGCTTTGGTGATAAAATTAGTCGTTGGTTTTAGTATGGGTCAGTAGCTCAGTCGGTTAGAGCACCTGCCTTTTAAGCAGGGTGTCGCGAGTTCGAGTCTCGCCTGACCCACAAAATAAGCTCTCCTTTCGGAGAGCTTTTGCGATTTCAGATACTAAGCACCATTGCAATTGATATTGCTAACCCCAACAGGGCACCAAGCAAAATTGACAATGGATATTCTTTTGCCGGTGCTTTATAAATATCCCACTTGGGATCATAAAGCGCGGCAAAGAAGCCAAATATTAAGAAATTTATATATCCCATTGAGGCTGAGTATAAGCAAGTGTAAATTAATTGGACGCCTGATGAATATAGACTGTGACCAATTATTATTGTCGCCCAAAACCCAACAGCTACAGAAAAAATATATCCAATCCCTGCGCCTTGCAATTCCTCTTTAATTTTTTCGATCATTTTATTCTCCTTTTTCCCAAGGTCTTTTTGTTTTCCAACAAGGGGTACACATCCTGTCGAACGGGCAAGCTGTGCATGGTTTCTCGACACCACCCTCATCACAATTATCCGCCGCCTTCATACGATTAAATAGGAAGACATGGGTTTGAATTTGCTTCAAACTTTCTATAATGGTTTTGAGAATGATTTTTTCGTCTACGTGAATATCGATATTGGCCAATGGACTTGGTGAATCAATGCATTGAGATTCTCCAAATACAATACCTCCATCCATACGCACCAAGAAACTACTTAGAGTTATTTTGGTTGGTGAAAAACTTGATTGGACCGAAGGACACAAACCTAGTTCCGGTCTTCCAATTACTGCCTGGCCATCTTCATAACTGATATCAGTCTGACCGCGAACGGTCAGATGGATTCGTAAGCCAGTGTTTGTCGCATAGTGCCAAATGCTATGATTCAGCCCCTTTTCGCCATCCGCAAAATGCGATTGATAGTTTTGGAACATGCCTCTGAAATTTTCACTATCTGCTTTAAACTTCGTAAACTCCAAGATTTCACAAATAGAATTGATATGCTCTAAAAACTCTTCAAAGGAGAAGTTTAAATTTTTACTTACAACATATGTGCTGTTTAGATCTCGATCATACTGAGTCTCTATATTTGTTCCAGCAATATTTTTTCGCCGCTCGTCGATTAGAGTACGAAGTCTTTCTATAAAGGCTACGTAATCTTTATCGTTGCGATTAAAATGCAAGCTGAGTTCAAAAAAGATCTTGCCGAGCCGAAAGAGATTCATAGCGTAATTAAGATTTCGCCACTCATTAAACTTTTTACTGATTTTCCCTGAAGTAATAATTTTGAGCAAAAAACCTTCCTGGAGGACAAAGTCGCATATCTCACGAAAACAAGGATGTAATAACGGCTCACCACCAACAATAACGATTGTGCGAACATTGTGGCAGGTACCCGATATATTGAACACATAGTGAATTACCAATTGTTTAATCT
>CAZPFY010000058.1:0-6337 GCA_964586045.1 uncultured Pseudomonadales bacterium
ATAGCTTCAATAATTTTCTCTGATACAATTACATGATGTGGATAATTTTTGTGTTGCTTTCGATTTTTATGCAGGGATTGGTCAATTATATTGACGAATACCTGACCAACAACAACAAACTTCCTGAAAAATCAAACATTCACACAAAAATTGGTGGATTAGTTCTCATTTCTACCCTAATGAGTTTTGCTGGTGCGGGACTGATGACTTTATTGCCACATGACCCGATAATTTCGATGCAAGCAAAATCTCTGGCTTTGGCTTCTGCGATACCTATGGTGATTATGTATGTTTCTTACTTCTGGTTACTGATTGCTTATCCAGTACATCAAGTAACACCATTATTTCAGATTAGTTCTTTATGGCTGCTTTTAATGGAGTTAATGTTTGGCGGTTCAATTTCTAAGGTTGCGTTACTAGGCATTTTTGTTTTAATGTACGGGGCGTATGTGCTTGATACAGGTACTTTCAAATGGAAAATTCCTACAAAATTGCTCTTAATTAGTTTGCCTGCAACTTTCTGTTCAGCTCTCGCTTTGTTTATGGCTCGTATTGCCACCAGTACTGGCTCTCCTATTGTCTTTACCGCTTATCAAATGCTTGGCGTTGGCATAATCGGTGTTTTGTTGTTTATCTTTGTTAAAAGTTATCGAGAAGGTTTTTTGTTCAGAATCAAGAATCAAGGAAAAAATTTCTTAGGAATGAGTTTGATCAATGAGTCACTCGCCGAGGGTTCATTTCTATTTGGTAATATGGCAGTCGCTATAGCACCTGTTGCCGCCTTTATCCCCGCAATGAGTGGTGTTCAGAGTATTTTTGTTATGTTGCTATTCTTCCTATTCCCACAAGGGAAAAGAACTAAAGCCACGCTTGTACAATGGTTTGCAGTTAGTCTAATTGCCGTTGGCGTATTTTTAATTGAATACTTTCACTAAGGAGTAATAATATGCAAAACAATCGTGTTGGTCTTGGTACATTCCCCCTAGCTGATGTTTTTTCCAAAATCACAAGAGAGGAATCCAAAAACATCATAAAACAGTTTATTGATCTTGGTGGATACTACATCGATACAGCTCCTATGTATGGGTTTGGTGAAGTGGAAAAAATACTAGGTGAGGTATTGAGCCAATACCCAAGAGATAAGTACTATATTGCTACCAAGTGCGGATATATTGACGTCGAAGGCAAAACTTTTCAGACTATTACGAAAAGTGGGAAATATGATGACGTCATTCGGGAATGTGATCGCTCACTTCAACGATTGAAAGTGGATTATATTGATCTTTACTTCATGCACAGCCCTGACCCAAATGTTCCGATTGAGGAAACACTAAAGGCTATGGAGAAGTTACAAGCTGACGGCAAGATCAAAGAAATTGGTGTGTCAAATGTAAACTTAGAAGAACTTAAAGCCTACAATGCGACAGGCAAAATTCGCTATGTCCAAAATCGCTTTAGTTTACTGAATCAAAGTATCAATCCAGAACTCCAAAAATATATGATAGATAACAATATCAAACTTGTCCCATACCAAGTTATTGACCGAGGACAGCTAACCGAAACAGTACTGGAAGGTGCAGAGAGATTAGTTGGGAGCGATCTCCGTATTGGCAGAAGTGATTGGTTGCCTGAGCAGGTAAACGTAATCCAAGACTGGACTAAGACTGCCTTGCTCCCTATTGCAGAAAAGCTAAGTATTTCCTTAGTCCAACTCTCGATTGCCTGGGCACTACATCAAAGGTATATGGGTTTTGTGATCGTGGGTAACACTAATCCCAAATATACTGATATCAATCTCAAGTCTGATCAGATTAAGTTAGACAAGTCAGTTCTCAACGAGATTGATCAATCCTACAAAAAACTTGAGTCCTCTATTCAAGAAAAGTATGGTCAATCAATCCGAGAGTTCAGAGGACTTAACGAGAAATACTATTAACTCGTCCTAGACTTGCATCCCATACTATAGGAGAGTATTATCTGCTCAACTATATACTTTGGGATTTGTATGGCTGAAGACAAGAGATTGCACTTAAAGTTTATTCAAAACGTCATTACTAGAATGTCTGGAAACTTATTCTTTCTGCGGGGCTGGACTATCACCTTGATTGCCGCTTTACTCGCATTATTCTCAAAAGATTCAAAATTTAATTATGCGATTGGATTCCTCTGCGTTCTTACTCTAGTGTTTTGGATTTTGGATGGCTATTTCCTATCTCAAGAGCGACTGTATCGTGATTTGTATGACTACGTCAGAAAACTTAAAGACGAAAAGATTGACTACTCAATGAGCACAACTGAGTTCAAAAAACTCAAGAAAAACACAGTAATTTTTGCAATGTTCTCAGGTACTCTCATGGTTTTTTACATTCCGCTCATTATTGCGGCGGTAGTTATTGCGTATATGGTGAAATAAACTTATGACAACAACCAAAAGACAAGTATTTTATAGCTTTCATTATGTTCCAGATAATTGGCGTGCTGCTATTGTGCGGAGCATTGGAGCAATTGAAGGAAATAAGCCAGCTCCAGACAATGACTGGGAAACAGTAACTGGTGGTGGCGATGAAGCTATAAAAAAATGGATAAAGGATCAAATGAAATATCGCACCTGCACAGTAGTACTTATTGGTCAAAATACAGCAGGAAGAAAATGGATTAACTATGAAATTTCCGAATCATGGAACGCAGGAATGGGTGTAGTTGGGATATATATTCACGGCTTAAAAAATCAAGCTGGCTATATTGCGATTAAGGGTGAAAATCCTCTAGATTATGTAACTTTTACAAACGGAGGAAAGAAATTGTCATCTGTTGCTAAAAGCTATGATCCTGGTGGTGCTAATAGTAAAGAAAAATACGCATGGATATCTGAGCATATCTCTAATGCCGTAGCCGAAGCCATTAAGATACGCAACGAAAATTGATAAGAACTCCGTAAACTTCCCAAATAAATTGATACAATAACCAAGCTATGAAAACAGAAATCATTATCCTAACTTCTATCATTTAGTACCCAAATCATAGATCTCGTTGAGTTTTCCACACAGGGATTGGGATTTCAGGGGTATTTCTGTTTTGATGGTGGTGGTTTGGTTGGTTTTGGTGTTGCGGATGGTGTGGGTGAAGATGCGAGAGGTGAGTTTGAGGATTTGGTGAATACTGACCCCTGTTTGGATCTCAAGTAGTTTGGCGATAGCCAGTCCTGCAAAGACGATGGTTAGATGAGCTTTGATGGTTTCGTCAAGTTTGAGAAATATTGGCCTAGCTTCTAGATCACTCTTAGTGATCCGGAAGGCTTTCTCCACTCTCCATAGGTCATGGTATCTTGTGGTGATGGTGAATGCGTTCAGCTTGGTATTGGTGAGATACCCCTTGATCCCGGCAATTAGCTCGGCTTTCTCTTTTAGTTTTTGGTTAAGTGAGTAGTTAGTTTTCTTGGATCCTTGGAGGAAGCGGAACCTCCTAGTGATGGCGTCGGGTTTAGTCATGGCTTTTTGTGCTCGCTCCCATTGTTTGGTCAGGTCATACATATCCTTCTTGGCCCGTTTGTCAGAGTAGTCGGCCAGGAGGCGGTAGCTTTTATACTCGACTTCGGTATGGGCTTGATCAGTTTTCCCAAGGATTTGTGACAACTCGCTCATTAACGTCTTCGAGAGGCTTGATATTCTGGCTCCCACGACAAACTTGATCTTTTCTTTGTCTAGATCATCCATGTTTTTCTGGGAGAGCATACCAGCATCTGCCACCACCACCAATTCGGGACAATCGAGGAGTTTTTGGATTCCCTTGGCGACCAGGGTGAAGGTTCCTCCCTCAAAAGTGTTCCCAGAGAAGACGTCGAAATAGAGGGGAAATCCTTCTTTGTTCACAACTAATCCGACAACAACTTGGGTATCTTGGGAGCGGTGGTCTTTAGAGTATCCAAAATCTTTGAGTGTCGTTTTGGTTTGGGAGGCGAAGGCCAGAGTGGTGACATCATAAAATACTAGGTGTAGTGGGTCGCCTAACCCCACATGAGCATAGTTGATGAGGGAGTGTTGATATTGGTCTTTAAGTCCCTTCCCGATCGCCGTCTTCAGATGGCGATAAATGGTGGGGAGAGAATAAGGACGCTCAAAATAATCTTCAAGTACTTCGCTGGTTTCCCGCTTAGAGGTTGGTTTGTATAGCCTGGCAATAACAAAATCTCGAATCAATTTGTCGCCACCAAACCCTAGTTTGTCGTATGCCTGACAGAGCAGGTTGTAGAGATAGAGTGGCTGACTATTAACGATAACAATGTCTGAAAGTGGCCAAGTTGGGGGTGGATCAGAAAACAAATTGGCTTGTTTGGTATGTGACTGGATATATTGAGTGGCAGCCTCAATCAACCGATGTTTTTCTGTTGCCGTGACATAGGTGCCAAAGTGCTTATGTACCATCAAATCCCGACCAATTTTAGTCACCACTTGAATGGCATGTTTGGCGGAGCCTGTGGTGATAATCCGGATTCTCATATCCACAATTATCCACCAACTAGGACTTAGTACCCAAAAAGCTCAATCCACCAGAGGAATCACATTAAATCTTGGAAAATTGATAGAAGTCAGGAAATAAATTGATACAATAACCAAGCTATGAAAACAGAAATCATTATTTTTGACCTAGATGGGACTGCGATAGACTCACCGATACAAAAATTGCCTAGTGATCGACTTGTTGCCGCTATCAACGATCTACGTCAAAAATACTTCTTATGTGCCGCCACGGGTAGATGTTGGACATTCGCAAAAGATGTTATTCAAGGACTAGACCTTCAAGACTTGTGTATTATTTCTGGCGGTACACAAATTTGTGACCCAAAAACTGGTGAAGTAGTATGGCAAAAAGACATAATTCCCCAAGCTCTAGCAGAAGTAATCAAAGTTTTCTTAGAAAATGGTGAGCAAAAACTGATTTTCAATGACTATACGGAAGATGATTATTTTAATGGTGGAACGTACCCCAGAGATTTTGACGTTTCCCAGCGAGTTAATTGGCTGTCACAAAGTTTTGTGCCTGATGAGTTAGCTGTGAAGCTACACGACAAGCTTGACCTGATTCATGGGATAACTTGTGTCATGGTAGTTTTGCAAAAACCAGGATGTAGGGATCTTCACATAGTTAATGCTGAAGCTACGAAAGAGTATGCAATTACTGAATTACAAAGCAGGTTGGGAGTCACAAAGGAAGCGAGTATTGGGATTGGAGATGGTCACAACGACATTCACCTCTTTAATTCAGTTGGCACTAAGGTTGCTATGGGTAATGCCGTTGATGATCTCAAGAAAGTTGCAGACATAGTGATTGGCAATGTTAAAAGTGAAGGTCTAGCAGAATATTTTGAACACTTGGTCTCCTAACTATATTCACTGAATCTCCCTCACTCAGAGATACTAATGAAAATTGGTTTAAAGCAAGTATTTATTGAACTGCCCACTCCAATTTGCTTCTTTATAGTGCCGTCATCTAATCCTACAGTTGGGATACTCACTTCGAAAGCATTATCAGGAGTATACGGTTCTAATTTTGTCTGGTCTGTTACCACATACTCCAGACTAGGGTTTAAGTTAATAATACGTGAGTTTGGATTTGCATTACGAGGAGACAGCGTAATTAGCATTTCACTCGATAATTCTGGCTCCTTGTTAAGCCAATTTTGAGCTACACTTCTATTGCTTGAGTCATACAACCTCAGTGTTTTCATGTCAGTATCAAATATATTCAGTCTATAGAACTGGTTAGGTGATGCTAGATTTTGCTTGTACTCACCATAACTGATTGAGATTGTTGGTGGAGACTTAGAACCAGGTTTCGATTTGGTTAAGACCTTAACCCGTATTTTGTCAGGAGTCGGTGAATAAGTAGTCTTAGACCATATACTCCAATACTCAAAATTAGTTACTATTGGACAGTAGTAACCTTCCTTGTCTGTCTCGAATTTATCGATAACCCAATCGCTCGGGTTGAATTCGGCACTAACTCCTAACGTCTTACCTTTTTCTGGCTCTTTGCTATCAGATTTATCATTAGCACCAACTGTTATGGGTGCATTAACGGTATTTTGATTACTGTTACTAATCTGACTCTTTATTCCTCGCAATTGAGATTGATTATAGGTTCCATAAAGTATCATTACAATCAGTGTAAGTATAGAAAGCCAGTTAGCTTGCAGCTGATCTAGAAAAGTCTGCAATCTTCCATGCTTCTTATTTGATTTCTGAATATCCTCTAGTTTTTCTGATTGGGGCAGGTCCATATTAATTTCTCCATCTACCATTAATTGTATCAATAATTTTGTAGTATTTTTCATCTCTCA
>CAZPFY010000059.1:0-6220 GCA_964586045.1 uncultured Pseudomonadales bacterium
TCGTGTTCGTATTGAAGAGACCAAACCAATTAGCAAAACCAAACACTGGGAAATCACTAAAATTATATGATTCAACTAAGATCAGTTCTCAAGGTAGCGGATAACTCCGGCGCCAAACTAATAAAAGTCATTCTTGTCCATGGTGGTTCTCGTCGCAGGTTTGGCTATATCGGAGATGTCGTCACTGCCGCCGTCGAAGGTGCCGATGCCAACGGTGCTGTCAAAGATAAACAAGTTGTCAAAGCTGTTGTTGTTCGCACCCGCAAAGAAACCAGACGCGATGACGGTTCCTATATTCGCTTCGACGAAAACGCCGCCGTTATTATTGACTCTATTGCCAGCAAGCAACCCTTAGGTACTCGTATCTTTGGACCTATTGCCCGCGAGGTCAAGGATGCCGGTTCCGCCAAAATAGCATCCCTAGCCCCAGAAGTAGTCTAAAACATTGTCATTCCTGCGAAGGCCGGAATCCATAAATAAAACACAAAAAAATATGTTTAAATTCAAAATCAACGACACTGTTCAAATAACCGCCGGCAAAGATAAGGGTCGCACAGGCAAAATTCTCAAAGTTTTACCCGTAGCTCAAAAAGTTCTCGTCGAAGGTATCAATCAGTACAAAAAACACATCAAGCCCAAAGGTAACGAAGCCGGTACCATTCTTACCCTTCCTCGTGCCATCTCAACCGCTTCAGTGGCCATTATCTGTACTAGTTGCGGTAAACCTACCCGCGTCGGTTTCGACGCCTCTCAAAGCCCCAAGGTAAGAGTCTGTCACAAATGTCGCCAAGTCATTAAATCCGACACCAAAAAATAAATATGCAAACTCTTAAAGAAAAATATCAAAAAGAAGTTCGTCCAGCTCTTCAAAAAGAGTTGGATCTTAAGTCCATCGAACAAACTCCCAAAATCGTCAAAATTACCGTCAACACTTCCAGTAAAGACTTTAAAACTGACAAGGAATTTTTGGCTAAGACCAAGGATTGGATGAGCAAAATCACAGGCCAGCAAGCAACCGAACGCAAGTCTCGTAGTGCTATTGCCGCCTTCAATCTTCGTGAAAACGAAGTTGTCGGTCTCAAAGTTACTTTGAGAGGCGATCGAATGTACGACTTTTTTGAAAAATTAGTTACCATTGTTCTCCCTCGTCTCAAAGACTTTCAAGGTGTTTCACGAAACACTTTCGACAAAAACGGCAACTATTCCCTCGGCTTAGTCGAACAAATAGTGTTTCCAGAAGTAGAATATGATAAAATCGGGAGGATTCAAGGCTTACAGATCACTATTTCCACTAGTGCCACGGACGCTCCCTCTGCAGAAAAACTTCTCGAAGTTCTCGGTATGCCTTTTACAAAAGAATCAAAATAAAATAGATACACATGGCTAAAACAAGCAAAATAGAAAAAACCAAAAGGCTCGCAGGTCATGCGACCAAAGATCATCGTCGTTGTCAGCTTTGTGGCAGACCCCGCGGTGTCATTCGTATTTTTGGTCTTTGCCGTCTTTGCTTCCGCGAAATGGCTCACAGAGGTGAATTACCCGGTGTTTACAAAATGTCAAAATAAAATGGATACAATCGCAGACTTTCTTACTATCATTCGCAATGGCTACTTAGCAAAATTAAGCTCAGTAACTACCAACTACTCCAAGTATCGTGGTGAAATTGCTCGCATCCTCAAGGATGAAGCTTTTATCGTCGACTACCTAGTTACTGACGGAAAACCCAGTAAAAAAATCACTCTTAATCTTCGCTACTTCGAAAAAGATCTTCCCGCTGTTACCGGCATCAAAAAGGTAACCAAACCAAGTGTCAGAATCTATTCTGGTTATGATAAGCTTCCCAAAACCTTATCTGGCGCTGGTACTACTATTGTTTCTACTTCCAAAGGATTGTTATCTGGCAAACAAGCCAAAGAAAAACACCTCGGTGGAGAAGTTATTTGTCAAATCTGGTAAAAAATATATGAGCCGCATTGGAAAAAAACCCTTACATCTACCCGAGACAGTCAAAATGGAAGCCTTAGAAGGCGTTCTAAAATTTACTGGCCCCAAAGGTACCTTAGAATCAGTCCTTCCCAAAGGTATTGATCTTGCTGTCAAAGACAATGTTCTCTCTTTTACTCGCAAAAGCAACGAGCCTGCCGTTAGAGCTCTTCATGGTTTAGCCCGTCGCTTGGCTCAAAATGCTATCCAAGGTGTTACTGAAGGCTTTGTCAAAGATCTTCAGCTCGTTGGTACTGGTTATCGTGTTGCCACTCATGCCGAAGGTCTTAGTCTTTCCGTTGGCTTCTCTCATCCCGTTATCTTCAAAAAAGTTCCTGGCATCACCATCGCTATCGAAGGCACCGACAAAATCAAAATTTCCGGTATCGACAAACAGCTTGTTGGTCAAGTCGCTGCTAATATTCGCGAAATCAAAAAACCAGAGCCCTACAAAGGCAAAGGTATCCGTTACGTCGATGAAGTTATCATCAAAAAGCAAGGCAAGTCCGCTGGTAAAACTGCCGCCTAAACTCCTATGAAAAAAAGTAATAATCCTACAGTTCAAAGACAAACCCGTATTCGCGCCAAACTTTTGGCCAGAGTCGATCGACCTCGTCTAACTGTTGCTCGTTCTAACGCTAACATTTTTGCTCAAGTTATTGATCTCAATGGCAAGGTTCTCGCCGCTTTTGGCTCCCAAGGTCTCAAAGACTTTAAAGGAAACAAAACAGCCATGTCCACCGAAGTTGGTAAAAAACTAGGTGAGCTCGCCAAAAAGAATAACGTTACCGAAGTCGTCTTCGATCGAGGTTCTTATCGCTTTCACGGTCGTGTCAAAGCTCTCGCTGAAGCTGTTAGATCCGCCGGTATCAAATTTTAAGACAATAAACACAGACTGTCATTCCGGGCTCGACCCGGAATCCAGAAAATAAAACAAAACAATAAATAAAAAACAAAATGGCATACTCAGGCAACACCAACAATCGCGGTAACAATAATCAAAGACCAGTCTCAGACAACTTCGAGCAAGTCTTAGAAATTCGTCGCGTCAGTAAAAAAACTCAAGGCGGAACCAACGTTTCTTTTTCTGCCTTGGTCGTTACTGGAGACAAAAAAGGTAAGGTTGGTCTTGGCTTAGCCAAAGCCCCCAACGTCGCCGACGCCATCAAAAAGTCTATTCGCTTAGGCAATCGTGATCTCGTCCAAGTTCCTCTCAGTAACGGTACCATTCCTTACGAAACCAAATCCAAGTACGGTGCCGCCAAAGTTCTTTTCCGCCCAGCTCCCAAGGGTACTGGCATTATTGCTGGTTCTTCTGTCCGCGCTGTCGTTGAAGCTGCTGGTATTACCGATATTGTTTGTAAAGTTCTAGGAACCAACAACAAGACCAGTAATGCTCGAGCCACTTTTAAAGCCCTCAAACAAATCGAAATTCTCGCCAAAAAATACCAATTGCTCAAAGCCTTAAAGGCCTAATCTCATGAACACAATTTTAACTAATCTCCAAAAAGTTACCAAAACTGGTAAAAAACGCCTTGGTCGTGGACGCGGTTCTGGTGTTGGTGGACACACCGTCGGTCGAGGCCAAAAAGGTCAAAAGACTAGAGGTGTTATCCCACTTTGGTTTGAGGGTGGACAGCTTCCTCTTGTTCGCAGAACTCCCTTCATCAAAGGTAAGCATCGCTTCCAAGTCATCAACGATCAGCCAACCACAGTTAACTTCGATGTTTTAAGTAAGCACTTCGAAGACAAAAGTGTCGTCGACAACGCCAGTCTCGCCAAAGCTCTCAAAGTCAATGACAAAATCGCCGAATATGGCTTCAAAATCATTGCTACTGGCAAGCTTACCAAGGCTTTAGAAGTCAAGGTTTTAGCCTCCAAAGGCGCCATCAAAGCGATCGAAGCCGCCGCCGGCACCTATTCCTTCACCAAATAAGATCTTGCTCGTCCTTCTTTCGATAATATACATTATCGAAATGGCGTTCTGCGCTTCCTCTTATATCTGGCGCCGATAATAACTTCGCATATTATCGTCTGGATATAATCCTTGTCATTCCTGCGACCCGTCCCAGCTGTAACGTCGGGAAGGCAGGAATCCATCCAATAACTCCACAATTCCATCATTGCGAAGCGACGACACTCGAGTTGTGTCAATCCCGCATCCTGTCATTCCCGACCTGATCGGGAATCCATCAAATAAGTACCAATTGTCATTCCGGGCTCGACCCGGAATCCAGAAAAACCTCACCTTGCCAAAACACCCTATATAGTGCTAAAATACCCCAGCTTTCTTCCGTTACACATTCACAATTTAAGTTTAGGAGTCAAAATGCCTACAGATTATCTGACAGTGTTATTTAGCCAAGCCACTCGCTTTATGAACCTTCAAGGCACAAGGTACTATCACGATCACCGACCAACTGATTACGCCATCTTATGGTCCATTAGTTTGGATTTACTTTATTACATCAATCCCAGCGCAAACAGTTTTCTTTTAATATCGCCAAATGGTGAACTGATCCAAGAAGTAATCTCTGCCGACGAGATAAAAATTATCGCCACCTGTCTTAAACAAGTGTGTGATCAAATCGATCGTGACGGTCCACAAATAGTCACTCACTTCAATTTCGATGAGATTGCTATTTACACCAGAAACGCTCTCAAGGTGTATGCACTTAAAGCAATCTTTTTCCGCAACTCTTTGCGCCAAGTAAAAATAAACATCATCGAAGATCGCCTCTTCTTTGGCCACGACGGCAACTATCTTGTTTATTTTCCCGCGGCATCAGAGGGCCAACCTCGCTGGTTCACAACTACTAAACTCTCTGTAATGTACCTGACACCAATCGAAACCCAAAATAATCCAGGTCGCGACGAGCACTATCTTCAAGAGATCAAATCCTGGCTGGAATCTTGTCGCATCATAAAATCCGAGCAATAATTCTAAACAATCTTAATTTTTTATAAAGGAGTTATCGCATGCTATCTGAACTCAAGAAATATTCACCTTATTTTCTTTTACTGTTTATCATCAGCGCGATCCTGAGCATTTTCTTACGGGGTAATCATCTTGCCACTAGTATCTGGCTTGCCGTGGCCTGGGTTACCGGTCTCTGCTTTATCTGTATTCAGTTCGGTTCGCTTCTATCATCAACCAGAAAAAACAAAAACCTCTGGTACACAGAGAATCTCGTTCCTGACAACGACGCAATTTTTGTCTTTGGTGAAGATACGCGCCCCGATGCAGACGAAATTGTCAAAGCTCTCGGCGTTATCTACGACCACGGCGTTCATGTGCTCGATCTTACCCTTTTTGGCGAAAATGCCCCCTGTGCCTTTTTGGGAAATGACTTTCTCTGCCCCTTCGAAACAACTGTCTCAGATACTCTCTGCGTTTCCGGTGGAAAGTTCTACCGCATGAGCCATTCAGACTCCAGCAAACTCGAAGAATTTGAAGCTATTAGCTTTAACTTCCTCTCTGAGCTCAATCGCGCCCTTAAGGAATACGTAGAACAACTCTATCAATCTTCCTAATGCCCATAAATCCCAGCACACATTGTGTTTGGGATTTTTTTTGCCAAAAAAAGATCACCTACTTGGTGATCTTTGGTAAATAATCTGCTCCTGGAGAAACTCGAGTACTCTTTATAACTTTATACAAAACCACGTCTCGATAATCATCCTGGTGTGCTTTTTGTTGCCATTCTTCAGCCATAGATTCTATCGCAAAAGGCTCTTTCACTCGCCCATGCTCTATAAATTTAGGCTCCAATACCCAACCTTTTTTATCCAAAAAAACAGGCCAATAAGCAACAACCCTAAAAGCCTCTTCGGCTTTTTGAATAAGTTCTTCGAAAAGTTCACCAAGATCGTTGAATTCTTTGGGTGATAGCCAGCTAACTTCTGGCTTAAATCTCCAAGCAGGGGCAAGAGATTCACTTGTGTAAACCGGCTCAAGTCTCGCCACCAGACGACCATCAATCCACACTTTTACTGAGTGATCGATGATGTCCGACCTTTTATAATACTTTTTGGGCTCTGGTCTTCGGATCACCATTCTTTTTATTACCCCAATAACTGCTGTGTTTAGGGGGTAGAACACAGTCGAACTTTCCCAGGACTTTCGCTTTCCTGCAGTCAAGGCTATCCGTACCATACTCACTTTAAAAGTACTCATCTCCACTGTAAGTTCGCAAACGAAGTGCACCACTCGATCGTAAAATAGCGGTCAAGAAAG
>CAZPFY010000060.1:0-5958 GCA_964586045.1 uncultured Pseudomonadales bacterium
GATTCAATGGGAAAAAGGTCAAATTCTAGCAACCATTTATTACACTTAAGCCGAAATAAACAGCTTTCATTGTTACTCCTTTTATAAAAGAACGGATGGATGGATGTGTTCCGGTTTCAGGAACAGGATAATTATATCATATAGGTTTAAAACTAGTCCTATTTGAGTCCTTTTACGACTATTTTTTGTTTATAGGCCAATTTTGCTATAATACCTCAACAAAATCAGTTCATTTCCAAAAAAGGAGTTTCCATGCCCCTACACCCCACAGGTTCAGATGTTCTTCTTGCCTTACTGAAAGATGTTCGTTTTACCTCTATGCCAGAGGAAAACAGGGTCGTTCTGGTTAACTATATTTTGGCCGCCCCCGAAGCTATTGGTACAGAACTTCTCAACACCAAGGTTTCACCTCTCTCTCTTCTCCAGGCCAAAATCGCTTTCTTGGAATACTGTCTCAAAAATGGCCTGGTCGAAAAATCTGCAACTTTAATAATTGATTCTTACAAAAAATCTGGCAGCAAGTTTCTCTCAAAAAGAATTAAAGATTTATTACCCGAACTGCCTTCTGCCGACAAGCTTGCCGAACAGGTTGAAAAAGCGCTTAAGGCATTAATTAAGTTATACAATGACGGCATTGCAAATTTTCCGAAAAATCTTCAAGACGAACTTGCCGCAAAAGTCTTTTTCTTGATGAAATTTGGCCTTGCCGAAAAAGTCGCACGTCAGTGCCTGGCCGAAAATCTCACCATTGCCGACCTGCTTCTCCTCGAGCCCGCGGCTGTTCTCATAAACAGCAAACAAAAAAATAAATAGTTTTTAGAGCAACTGACCTTTAGAGCTATAAACTCTAGGGGTCTTTTTTTATGGCTAAAATTGTCCACATAGAGTAGAATGGTCTCACCAATGACCATCCAAGAAATTCGCACCAAATATTTAGAATTTTTCCAAAAAAAAGGCCACGCCATTATTCCCAGTGGCTCTCTCGTTCCCGAAGGCGACGCCACTACTCTTTTTACTTCTGCTGGCATGCAGCCTATGATGCCCTATCTTCTTGGTCAAAAACACCCTCTGGGTACTCGACTCGTTGATTCTCAAAAGTGTTTCCGTTCTCAAGACATCGACGAAATAGGGGATTCGCGCCATACTACTTTTTTTGAAATGCTTGGCAACTGGTCTCTCGGCGACTATTTCAAAACCGAACAGCTTCGTTACTTTTTTACTTTTTTAACCGACCCCAAAGATGGTCTTGGCTTAGATCCTCGCAAACTTTATGTTACTGTTTTTGAGGGTGGGTCCGGAGTTCCAAAGGATACTGATTCTATAAAAATCTGGCAAAATCTTTTTACCAAAGTCGGCATCAAGGCCTGTGAGGGGGATAGAATTTTCCCTTATCCAGCCAAAAAAAAACTGGTGGTCCCGCGCCGGTGAACCAGATAACATGCCCGTAGGCGAGCCTGGTGGCCCCGACAGTGAAGTCTTTTATGATTTTGGCGAAGAGTTTGGTCTTCACGAAAAATCGGAGTGGAAAAACGAAAAGTGTCACGTCAACTGCGATTGTGGGCGCTATCTCGAAATTGGTAATTCTGTTTTTATGCAGTATCTAAAACAGGAAGACGGTACTCTCAAAGAGCTTCCTCAAAAAAATATTGATTTTGGTGGCGGACTCACTCGTTTGGAAGCGGCAACCAGAAACGATCCCGACATGTTTAATATTTCTTCTCTTGCCCCTATTATTTCCGAAATCGAAAAGCTCACCGGCAAAAAATATGCAGACGAAGAAAATAAAGCTCCTATGCGAATTATTGCCGACCATCTCACTGCCAGTACCTTTTTAATTAAGGATGGAGTTTTTCCTAGCAACAAATCCCAAGGCTACGTTCTCAGAAGACTTCTCCGTCGCGCTGCCGTCAAACTTTACTTCCTTATGGGTACTCGGGAAGAAATAATTTCTCTTGCTGGTATTACTTCTTCTATCGTCAGTATTTACAAAGAGGCCTATTTCCAAAAAGACGACACCAAATATATTCAAAGCACCATTGCCGTCGAAATTGGTAAATTTCAAAAATCATTAGATAAGGGAATCAAGGAGCTCGAGAAAAAAACCGACATTACCGGCAAGGACGCCTTTGATCTTTATCAAAACTACGGCTTCCCGCTAGAAATTACCACCGAAGTGCTCGCCCAAATAGGCAAGACCGTTGATATCGAGCAGTTTAAGGAAGAGTTCCAAAAACACCAAGACGAAAGTCGCTCTGCTTCCGCCGGTATGTTTAAGGGCGGTTTGGCCGATCACTCCAAAACCGTAACGGCTTATCATACTGTTACTCACTTACTTCACGCCGCTCTTCGCAAAATTTTGGGTACCCATGTCGAGCAAAAAGGTAGTAATATCACCGACCAAAGATTAAGGTTCGATTTTTCGCATCACGAAAAACTAACCGACGAACAACTCAAACAAATTGGCGACTTAATTGATCAAAAGATTTCCGAAAAATTAGTTGTTAGCAAAACCGAAGAACCAAAAGAAGCCGCTATAGCTTCTGGCGCCATGGCCTTCTTTGGTCAAAAATACCCAGACGTGGTTACCGTCTACACCGTCGGCGATCCGGATAACTATTTTTCCAAAGAGCTCTGCGGCGGACCACATGTGACTAATTTGTCAGAACTTGCTAATATAAAGATAGACAAACAAGAATCCTTAGGGTCGGGAGTACGCCGCCTCTACATAAAATTTGTTTGATCTATGCTTAATGAACTTCAGTAATCTTTTTGGTAACAAAAACAAACAGCCAGAGCCCGAGTATTTTCTTGCGGTCGAAATTCACGAATCGCTAATCAAAACTGCCTTGTGGGAAATTCTCGAAGGCGAACCTTCTGTCGTCAATGTCGGTTCTTACGAATCGTGGGCCGACGAAGAATCTCTTATTAACGGCGTCGATTCTTCTCTTGAGCAAGCAGTCAAGGTAGTTTCTACCCAACCAAAAAGAGTTATTTTTGGCTTTCCCGATTCCTGGATGGACGAAGACAAAATTCATGCCACCAAAATAAAATTAGTTAGTCGGCTATGCAAAGAACTAGGTCTCGATCCTATTGGCGCCGTAACTATCAATCGAGCCGTTGCTCACTACCTCAAAAAAAGAGACGGCGTTCCCCCCACCATTATTCTTCTTGAAATCTATACTACCAAAATTGCTCTCTCTAATATTTATCTAGGTGAAGTCAAATCCATCGAAGAAGTCGCCAAGTCCGGAGATCTTGCTCGTGATATTGAAGAAGGTCTCACTCGTATGGACCTTACCAATTACCCTGCTCGTTTTGTTTTAACCAATGGCTCCGACCTTATGGAAGAGTCTCAGCAGATTACCTCCTATCCATGGCAGGACAAACTACCCTTTAAACACCTTCCCAAAGTCGAAGTTCTGTCTGTTGATTTTAGTATCAAAGCCATTGCTCTTATTGGTGGCACCGAAGCCGTCAGGTTCATGGGTCTTGAAGTCAAAGATGACACTGACCCTGTACCACCATCGACATCTGACACCCATGTCATGCCGGACCTGAGGAGTTTATCCCGATTACCGCATCGGGGGCATCCAGTCTCCTCACCATCAATCTCCGATTCTTCAACTGATAATTTAGTAATCCCCGACGCCGACGACACTCCTACCATCGAGGACCACGGCTTCTTTTACGAAGAGGTCTCCCCACCTACCTCACCATCCCTAGACCCATCTGACGACCCTTCTGTCATTCCTGCGGAGGCAGGAATCCATCCAATAACTCCATCTTCTCCAACCATCTTTGACCTTCAGTCCGAATCCACACTTTACGAAGAGCCAGAAGAAGATTCTTCCACCATCATCATTCCTCAAAAAAATCTCCCTGTCCGCAAACCGTTTCCCAAAATAAAATTTCCCAAACTTCCTCATTTCAAACCACCCCGCTTTAAGAACTCCTTTTTAGGTCTCCTAATTATTCCTCTAGTTTTAGTTATTGGTTTTGTTGCATATCTGTTTTTTGGTCAAGCCAAAATAATTTTGCACTTTACTCCTCAAAACTTTTCTCAATCTCTCAATGTAAATGTTTCTCAATCGCCCCAGTCAGGAGCCACTCTTTTGGTAACTAGTCAAAAAGTTCAAGGTCTTACCAAAGAATCTCTTGCTACCACCGGCCAAGCCACGGTAGGGGACAAAGCCACCGGCAAAGTTACTCTCTACAATCGCTCTACTGCTCCCTTAGTTCTCAAATCAGGGTCAACAATTGCCTCCGAAAATGGCAAAAATATTTATAGTCTTACCGATGCTGTCACCATTGCTTCTAAGAGTGCCGATCTCCTTAGTGGCTCAGAAGTCTTTGGCAAAGTTTCTGGCATTGCAGTTACATCAACTCGAATTGGTGCCGAATACAATATGTCCAAGGACTCCACTTTTTCTGTCAGTGATTTTTCTAAAACCATTAGTTATGCTGTTGCCGAAACAGACATTACTGGCGGCACCTCCCGTGCCGTCAACGCCGTTGCCAAAGTCGATCAGGAAAAACTCCTGGCCCAAGCCACCGAAAAAATAAAACAAATTACTAGCACCCAAGTCGCCGAAGCCACTCCGGGTCGCAAATCAATTCCTAGCTCAGAACTTCAAATTACCAAAAAAGTTTTTGACAAAAATATTGGCGACGAGTCCACCTCAGTTTCCCTCGAGCTAGAAGGCTCTCTGGAAACTTTGGTTTATTCCGAGCAAGATCTCTTTAATTTAATAAGCGCCGAATTAAAATCCAAACTTCCTGCCAGTACAAATATCAAGCAAGAAAGCACCAACATAAAAATCGAATCCCTCCAAAAAACTGGCAACGACTATCAGGCCACCGTCAGTGTCTCCGCCTCTCTCTTCCCCGAGATCGACGAAGAAAAACTAAAAAATTATGTTAAAGGCAAAATGGTCAACGGTATTCGTCACTTTTTTGAACCCATCAAGGGTTTTACCAACGCTGAAATAAAAGTTGCTCCTCCCATTCCTTTTATCACTCAAATTCTTCCTCTAAAAAATATCCAATTTGAATTAGTTGGCGACTAACTATGTATAGTTACCAAAAAGCGACTCCCCAGAATCCTCATCCGGGACGCAAAATTCCCATTTATCTCAAAACCATTCCTACCTTTATTTCTGCCTTAGGTCTCGCCATTTTGGGCGGAATTGGTTACCCCGTTGTCAGCTATCAATTTAAAGATTTAAAACTTTTTGATTTTGCCGACAAAGGTCTTTTGTCCCCCGTTTTTTACGAGTCCCAAGCTGATAACAATCAGGAACCTGTTGTTGTTACTGGTCTGGACTATACAAAAGCAAGTAGTTGGTTTCCTGGCAGTTTGCAAAACGAGCTTTTTACCAAGCCCAAAGAAATCGAAATTCCCTTAAACATCCCAGATACTTACCAACTATCAATTCCCTCTTTGGGTATTATGGATGCCGTCGTTAGTTTGAAAGACGAAGATCTCAAAACTCACTTAGTTCAGTTTCCTCAAACCGCTCTTCCTGGCCAGTCCGGTGCCCCGGTCATCTTTGGTCACTCTACTATCCCAAGTTTCTATAACCCCGAAAAATACACCACTATTTTTAGCAATCTCCCCAAAGTCAAAGTAGGTTCTGATATTTTTGCCAATTTTAACGGCACTGAATATGCTTATCGCATCACCAAGGTTTACGAAGTAAAGCCTAACGAGCTTTGGGTTCTTCGCCAAAACTACTCTGCCAAAACCATCAAGGTCGTAACTTGTGTCCCTCCAGGCACCACCCTCCGTCGCCTCGTCGTCGAGGGCACCCTCCTCAACGACTAAAACCCTTCTGCCAGCCTGTCATTCCGTTTTTTTTGCCTTTAACCCCGGACCTAGATCCTGGGAAAGGCAGGAATACATCCAGAGTTTAAGTAACAATAACGGTTGGTTTTTCCGGCGAAAATTACGTTTTCCAC
>CAZPFY010000061.1:0-4406 GCA_964586045.1 uncultured Pseudomonadales bacterium
CCTGCCACTTCATCTAGAGCTTTTTGACAGTATTTCTCTCTTACAAAAATCCTCATTTCCTTTTGATTTTGTTCATGAGTCTCAATAATGGCTTCCAGCTGCCACTTTTTTCCCGTATCTATTTCTATTTCTTTTAGTACTCTTTTGGCTTCCTTTTTTGCATCTTTATCTTGAACTGTCAAGAACTTTGCGTCCGGTTGGAACTCCATCCTTGTCAGCCTGATATGTGAAAAATACTCTTGGAAATCTCTTTCTTTCAAACTCCTCAACTTTTCTTTATAACCATCTTTATCCAGTTTCCCGTCTGGCCAACTATCAAAATCCTCCTTTGCAAATCTTATATCTGCCTCAAAGTACCTGATTAATTCATATCTATCAAATTTATTTTCTGTTTTTTCTATTTCCAACTCTTCTCTCAAGTCAGTCTCGTTTGACTCAATCTTACAATTTAGACGCGGCAATTCATCACCACGATGATATCTCTTATACAAATTTTCTCTGTCTTTATCCCACTTATATCCAAGTTTTCCGCCCTCTCCAAAAAATTTCAACCATTTTTGCCTGTTCATCATCATCTGTCCCAAAACCTTCTTTTTATTTTCATCGTCAATCTTTGTATCAGAATTGACTAAATCCAAAGTCTCTTTAATATATTCTCTATTTTCATCGCCCTCAACATCATCTATATCACCTCGCCCATTCGCCAACTCTTGGAATATCAACCCGTTTACCTCTATCAGCCTAGTCCCAACACCTCTTATCTCACCAGTTACAGCCACGTCAATACCTCCCATTTTGATTTCTGCTCCGTTATCTTTTCTTAGCCCAACTTCAGAAAATCCAACAATTCTATCTCCAACCTTAGCCAACATAAAATACATATCAGAATATCTAGCTTCATCATTTGTCACATCCTTCATTCGATAGCTACAAATATCCAATTTTCTCCCACCATCTAAATCAAAAACAAATTTCCGATCCGATTCAATAGAAAAATCTTTCCATTCATTTTCAAACCTATCTTTCCACAACTTGAGCTTCTTGTTAAAAACATCTCTATCAAAATCCATCTCTGGACCATTTTCGTTACTCATTTTGGCGGTGGAGACAGGACTCGAACCTGCATGCCCTTACGGGCGCCAATTTTCGAAATTGGTTCCTTACCATTCGGAGCACCCCACCTAACGCATGGACTTTATCCCGCCAACGGCGGGAGCCCTGCCCACCCTCCACGACTCACCAATGCCAATAGCAATGGCGGTCAGTGTGAGCCCGGTGCGATTCGAACGCACGACCTCTTCCTTCGCAGGGAAGCGCTCTAATCCAACTGAGCTACGGACTCATAATCTCACACAGCTATATTTTACCTCACCAAGGTCATTCTAAGGGAATCTTCTCTCCTAGCCACTTTGTTAGCTTATCCATCGCCGTTGGTTCTGGCTCCATAAAAGGCACAATTTTACTCATTTCCTCCTTAATTTTATCCTCCACCTCCTTACTTATTACAAACACCACGTGCCAAGGAGCTTCCCGTAAGTTAACCCTCAACAGCCGAGTTCCCCACTTGGTCTCCATCCAAAAGTTCCCCATTTTGGCAAAATCATAGAACTTGTTTACCGATCTAATTCCCCAAGTGGTCAGAGTATTTTTTGTAATTAAAGGCTCTGTTTTGCTCATCGCCCACATCATAAATACTAAGGCCCACACTACAAACACCGGCATCACTCCTTCAATAAAAAACAAAATTACACTAACCAAAAAAGCAATCACCACAACCGAACTATAAAACTCTTTTGTCCACACCTTATGAGGTCTCTCATAGGACTCCCACTCCATTATTATTTTCTCTGTTATATCGTTAGTTTCAGGCACATTTCATCTTATCACACGAGTTTCTTGGAAAGCTGCTCGTACATTTCTTTTGCCATTTTTGAAAGGTCAAATTCGTGTTTCCAACCCCAATCTTCTCTTGCCTCACTGTCATCAATCGACTTAGGCCACGAGTCAGCAATTTTTTGCCTTTGGTCCGGGTTATACGAAACCTTACACAAAATTAGCTTATTAATCTCTTCGGCCAGCTGATCCACTCGAAAACTAATCGCCGAAAAATTGTACGGTTTGTATCTTCCCAGTTTTTCTTTTGGTGTTTCCATTAGTTCCAAAGTACCTCTAATAGCGTCAGTCATATACATCATTGGCAAAACCGTATCTTTGGTCACAAAACATTCATAACTTCCTTTTTTTATGGCCTCGTAAAAAATTGCTACCGCATAATCCGTTGTTCCCCCACCTGGCTCAGCCTTCCAGCTTATTAACCCAGGATAGCGAATAGTCCTTACATCCAAATCATACTTAAGAGTGTAATATCGACAAAGCAATTCTCCTGCTACCTTTGTTACTCCATACATTGTCGTTGGCTCTAACACCGTATTTTGGGGAGTATTGTTCCTTGGAGTTGTGGGACCGAATGCAGCTATGGAGCTTGGCCAAAACACTTTTATTTTTTTCTCCACCGCAATATCCAAAACCATTTTTAAGCCAATGAGATTAATATCCCAAGTTAAGTCCGGCATTTGCTCACCTTTAGCCGAAAGCAACGAAACCAAGTGATAAATCTCTCCCACATTATGCTTTTCAATACACTCCACAAACTTTTCTCTATCCACAATATCAAACTTCTCAACTACTCCATCAAAATTTTCTGGCACATTTATATCCATAGCCACCACCTTTTCTTTTCCGTACTTTTCCTGAAGATCCTTAACCAGATCGCTCCCAATTTGCCCAAAAGCACCTGTAACCAAAATCTTCTTTTGCATATTATCCATATGTCCTCATCATACTAAAAAATTTCCCCAAATCCAATTCCACTTCTGCGGAGGCGGTGGGATTCGCCTTCACTTTTGTTCAGGACCGGCCTCACCAGGTTCGTTACGAAACTGGTTCCGGCATGTTCGATTCCCACTAAGCAATAAAAAATTCTCACCTAAAGCGAGAATTTTCTCTTGCGGGGAGCATGGGACGAAGTTCGAACTTTTCTGATACAACAACCTCAATTTTGCCAATAAAAATCCCCCTCAGAATTTCTCTGAAAGGGATGGTGAGATTGAGTGTGATTAGCCTGATTTAAGCAGTTTCTCGACTTCAGGAAGGTATTCCTCAACCAGGGGTAGTTGGTCTGTGGTGGAATACATCTTGATCTGCTCGACCAGGTGTTCCCAGGTTGGCTCTTCAAGGTGAAGGATGATGACCTTCTGGGCATTTTTGATTGAAGTCATCAAATCAGACCACATCAGGTAGGAAAAATAGTCTTCCATCTGACGACCAGAGACGAGACGCCAAACAAGTTGACGAAACATCTTAAATGTCTGAGTGGACGGGTGCTTGTTGATTGCGTTCTTCATGTGATCGAGAAGGATGTAGGCTTTGATTCTATTCGCCTCGAGCTCCTTTCCAGTTTGACGCTTGATTTGGGCTTGGACTATGCGTAAAAGCTTGTCCGAAATCTGAACTTTTGCAGACATTTTAGTCTCCTCTATTAATGAACTTGGGAATCTGAAGCTGGATAGCCTCAATGAATTTCTTACTTCATGGAATATACCACAAACACCCTCAAAAGTCAAGACTATAGGGCTACGCTAGGCACACATCACCAGGAACTACTGGTATTACACCCTCAAGCAACCTCCTTAACCGACTCCCCAACACGGCGTACTCGTCGTGTTATCTTTTGAGGTTGAGGGGAGCTTGAGGGTGATGATGATATTTCAACCATCTCGTGTTATTCTATCTCCAGCAAGAGTTGCGTCCATAAGAAAGAAAATACCATAGACACCAATTAACCCAATCGGGTTTTATGTTGGTGTTTTTTTGGATTTCTTTCATCTATTATGGAAAGTTCCAAAGAGGTTGAAAATAGGGTGAAAGAGTATTTCAGGAGGAAATACGGCTTTTACCCGTCAGATTCTCAGCTAAAAGAAGTTTTGTTATCCCTAAAGTTTTTAGGTAAAGCAATCTTTGCTACAGTTTCAAGCAAAAAGGAGGTGTCAAATGGATAATGACGGTACTCCCTCTAGACTTGATAGTACCGTCATAAACCGACAGTATTTTGATTATGTATACAAGAAAGTGATTATTTCGGGAAACTTACTAGAGGAATATTCTTACGATGAACCAATAAGAATAAATGGAGGCACTAAAAATAAGCTCAACAAAAGAAAATCGGATACTGAAAGAGCATCTGAATATAAGGGCAGATCTATCAATAGAGCTCAAAATACTATCCGTCGATTAGTCCAAGCAAATTTTGGTGAGTATTCGAAATTTATAACTCTTACACTAAACAATCAGAATACTTTTGACATAAAGTCCATTAAGGAGTGTGATTTGAGGTTTAGGCTATTTAT
>CAZPFY010000061.1:4416-5765 GCA_964586045.1 uncultured Pseudomonadales bacterium
CTAAGAATAAAAAACCCAGATTTGAAATATGTTGGGGAGAGAGAATTTCAAAAGAAAAGAGGAGCTGTTCATTATCATCTGATAACCAACTTACCTTTTATCAAAAAAGAAGAACTGGCTGAAATCTGGGGGCGTGGGTTTATAAGAATAAACAAGGTTACAGATACTCGGGGAATAGGTGGCTACATATCCAAGTATCTTAGTAAGGAGTTCGGAGATGTTCGATTTAAAGGGGTCAAAACGTATATTGCCTCTCGGAATTTAAAAAGATCGCTTGTCTATTACGGCGAGGAAGCAGAACGGATCCTGAAGCAGATGATAAAGCCAAAAGAATTACCTTCTTTTGAAAAACCATATAGGAGCAAATGTAACGGGATGGTGTATTTTAGTGAGTATAATCTTAGCCACTCTGTATATACCCAAAAAGACTAAATGAAATATATCGCATATTTGAGGAAATCTAGCGAGGGTGAAGATCGACAGGCTCAATCTCTTGATACTCAAGAAAGGCTTGTTAGGGATTTTGCTGAGAAAAACAAGCTAGAGATCGTTAAAGTAATCCGAGAAAGTAAAAGTGCTAAGACAGACGGTAATAGACCTCTTTTTGTGGAGATGTTGGATTTTATTAGCAATGGTGTGGCAAATGCCATTTTGACAGTTCATACCGACAGAATTGCCCGAAATCTCATCGACGCTGGTCAGGTAATCAAAATGATTGAGAATGGCTCTCTCAAGGAGGTTAGGACTCTTACGGGAGCATATGACAACCATATCAGTCTCCTCTACATGGGATTTGATTTTATCTTTGCTTCTCACTACTCCAGAGACTTATCGGTAAAGGTAAAGGCCGGCAATGAAAGCAAGATTCTCAAAGGTGAGTATCCATCTAACTCTCCATTAGGATATAAAAATATTCAGGGTGGAATTATCCCTGATCCCTCAAAAGCCACTTTTATCAAAAAGGTCTTTGAGTTGTATTCATCTGGTGATTATTCCGTAAAAACTTTAACTAAAGAATTAGTAAAGATGGGTTTCACTACTAAACTGGGACACAAAGTGAGCAAGGCGGTTATTCATAGAATCCTCTCTAATTCTGAGTATTTAGGACTTATCGTAAGAAAGGGAATGATATATTCAGGTATTCATGAGCCTCTTGTTTCAAAATCACTATTTGATAGTGTTCAGCTAAGATTAAAAAACAAACACAATCCAAGAAAGAAAAAGCTTTCTTTTCTTTATCGAGGCTTTCTTACCTGTTCGGTCTGCGGTTGCAAAATTACTGCAGATACAGCTAAATGTCAAGTACCCGTTTCTTTGAACACTTTGTGAACGACTAAGTTGTTTTTAAA
>CAZPFY010000062.1:0-5530 GCA_964586045.1 uncultured Pseudomonadales bacterium
CGTAACAAGGTATCCGTACTGGAAGGTGCGGATGGATCACCTCCTTTCTAGGAGTTGTAGGTCTTCACGAGACCGATGATAAACATCGCCACACTATTGGTAAATGAGTGTATAAACAAAATTTACCTGACTCTCTCCACTGCTTAGATGATATGTAATATTGCTTTCCGATTATGATCGGAATAAAGCTTCACTTTTTTAGAAATAAACAAAAAGTCCCCGTAAATGGGGATTTTTTGTGGTGTAAATTGACTTTTGGTTCGGGATGTGGTATCCTATAAGACAGTTTGAAGAAAATTGAAAACTAAACCTAATATTTTGGAGGACTAAAATGATTGATTTTAAGAATGTTGCTGTAAAAATGAATGGTCTGTCGCATCCAACTCATATTTTGACTGATTTGGGTGATCGAGAGTTTTTGGAAAAAGTTTTCTCGGTGTTACCTCACAGCTTTGAGAGAGAATGCGAAACAGGTCTCGATGATATTTTTTTGGTAAGTGATATCGACGCCTTTTTGAAAGTGGGGATAGTTATCGATGACATGCTTAATTCTACCCCTGGACGCGTTTTGCTGTTTAAGCTGGGGGATGGGATTTGGGCGGTTCGCGATTATGCCCCCGAGGAAATGGAAAAATTTGTTGCCATTTTGAATGGTGAAAATAAAGTGGTCAAGTCGGTATTGAAGACAAAAAATGATCTGTTCTTGGCCCATTTTCAGCTGGCAATTGTCGGGATCGTAGCGATTTTGGCGTTGTTCGCTGCCGGGTTCTACGCCCTTTTGGGTGGATTGGGACTGATGGGCGATAATTCGCCAGTCTGTATCTTTGCCACCAGTGCTTGCTATGAGCCCGGGCTTTGGTTTTTGGCCTCGTTTGGCGAGTTAGTCGTTTTTGCCGGGTTCGTTGCTTTGTTTTCTAAGCTGCTTTTTGTGTACTTTGGGAAAACTTTGAAGTGGTATATAGTCCAAGATACCAACCTGGATATTTAGGTTTTGATTACAATGCCGGACTTATTTTTAAGCTCGGCATTTTTTGTGTTTAAAATGATTGATTGTGGTTGACTTTATCCTATAATGGCAGTAAAATGTGGCAAAGTATTCTTATATCTTGGACGTTAAAAAGAGGAAAAATGACCAAAATTTTGAGATTGCAGTTGACCCTTTTGTTTTTAAGCATGATTAGTTTCTTTGTTGCCTTTTTGGCTACTTTTGAGCTTATTTTCTATTTCCACTACGATATGTCCCAGCATTTTGCGATACTCGTTCTTATTGCTGGAGCGATTTTGCTATGCGTGATTATTGCCCTTTTGTTGGTGATGCGTGCTCACAGGCTGAAGCTGGTGGAGGTAATAGAGAAGAGGGCGGTGGTTGATGATATCAGTTATCCGGGATATATTTTGACTAGTTTGAGCGATGTTGAATTTCTGAGGGCTATTTTAATCGGCTGGGCTAAATACTCAGAAGAAGAAATTGAAGTTCAATTGGCTGATGCTGATGAAATGGTGGAGCTAACTGATAAGGTCTTGAGGACTGAGGGGTTTTTGGTCTCGGTTAACAATGATCCAGATACAGAAATTTGTTTGATAAAAATAGGCAAGGGGAAATGGGTGGTGGATGGTATGACTATTGAGGAAATGAAAGATTTTGTCGTTTGAGTTGAGATACAGCTGGCACTCTCCTGACGGGGAGTGTTTTTTTGTGGTTTGGGCTTTTAAATATTTTGTGGGCGTTTCTGGAATCGAACCAGAGACCTCGGTCTTATCAGGACCGCGCTCTAACCAACTGAGCTAAACGCCCACGAAATATTCAATATTTTAAGCTGGGTTGCTTGTTTTAATGTGTTGTCCGACTTTTGTTGAGGACCGCGCTACTTTTGAGTTAAGAGCTTGCTCCTTGCGATGGTCATAACTTTATTATGTTACCATCTCCAGTCCGCTTCCTCTTAATACACGCTCATAACTTCGTTATGATGCTGAGTATAAATCGCCCAAGAATTTGGGACTCCTATATTTTAACTTAGGCTTGGGGAATTAACAAGAAAAAGGCAACCTAGTTTAGGTTGCCTATGGGCATGGGTGGGGTGTAGTAGGTAGCGACTGGCTTGATAACCCCATCGGGATGGGTTTTCCACTCGAAGATGGTTTCGTTGGGGTGGTCTTGTGCCCAAGTAATGTATTTTTGGCAGTAATCTAATAAAACTTCTTCTTCGGCGGTGCAAGATTCTTTGATTTCCGTTAGGATAGCTATAAAATTTGTCTTGGTGTAGACGGCTTTAAGATCGAATTTGCGAGTTGCCACGGTAACCTCCGGTTGGTTAAGAAAAGAACTTATTGGGAATTATAGAGCTTTTGCGGGAAAAATGGTATACTATAGGTATAATTTGTGCTTGGAGGAACTTTGAGAAAAATAAAAAAGGAGAAACAAAATGAGAGTTAACAGGGTATTGGCGATTTTGTTTTACATTTTTGTAATGGGTTGGTACTATTCGTATATTGCCAAAAGTACTAAGGGGACACTGCCGTTTGTTTACTGGACCGTTGCCCTTTCGGTGGTTTTGGCTTTGGTTTTGTATGTTACAAAGACAAGTATCCGTAGGCACTGGATAGTGTTGTACGGATTGCTGACGCTTGCACTGCTAATAATCCCAACCAATACGTTGTTTCGAACTAGCTATGAACTGATGGTTGTTTGGATTAACGTTGCAGAAATTAACGTAGGTGTGGTGATTGTAACGGCAATACACCTTGCCTTTAGAGAGTTATTGGTTAAGCCAGCTTAAAGCTGGCTTTTTTGTGGCTTAATGGTTACAATTGGGGCCATGGAAGGGCCCAAAGATAAAATCTTGATTTTGCCTGTAAAACCGGTAGTGCAAGCTAATAACTACGAGTGTGGAGTGGCGTGCGTACAGACGATTTTAGGTACAAAAGGGATACGCTCAAATAGATTGGGTTTGAAAAAGATTCTGGGCACGAGTAGAGCCTACGGAACTTTGCCTAGAAAAATTAAGGCTTTATTGAGCTCTTTTGACTTTAGGGTTAAAGAGCGATTTGAGGCTAGTTTGGCTGATATTGAAGCTGATCTGGGTAGAGGTAAGCTTTGTTTGGTGGCTTATCAGGCTTGGGGAGCAAAAAAATACTTTGAAAGTCTACAGAGTGGTCATTATTCAGTGGTTTATGGGATAGAAGATGGCTACTTGTGGCTCTCTGACCCCAACGTGAGGGGTAGTAGGGTCCGTTATCGCAAAGGAGTGCGAAAGATAAAGCGAGAGGTTTTCGAGAGCCGTTGGAAGGACGTGGATGGCAAAAAGAAGCTTTATGAACGGTGGTACTTAGCTGTTTAGGCATGAAAATTGTATATTTGGTGAGGTTGAGGGAGTTGGCCGGGAGTCTGGGAAGTTTTTTGGGATTAAAAACTCAAAAACTCAAGGAATCAAGAACTCAAGATAATGAATCAATTTTGTTTGTGGGGAGGGGGTTGGCAAATGAAGTTCTGAGAGAGTTGAAAAAATACCCAAAGTGTTGGGAAATAGGGAGTAAGGCTGATAGTTTTGACTATTTGGGTAAAATAATATTAAATAAGGAGACCGTGGACAATAAGAAGACTGGAGAAGGTCATCGTAAAGCGCCCGAGAGAATGGTAGCTCAAAAGTATGATTATGATTGTGGTGGGGCGGCAGTATGCACTCTTTTGTTGATGTTACAGAGAGAGGATGTTTTGAAAACTGACGTATACGAAAAATTGGAAGTTAACCCTATAGATGGGACAAAATCTATTTTGATAAAAAAACTTTTTGACGAAGAGAACATTCCTTTTTTGGAGGTGTGGAATGCTGACTTGATGGATGTGGAAAACGTATTGAAAAATGGTGGCGTTGTTCTTATTAGCTACCAAGCAGAAGGGGCTCCAGAGGAGATAGAGCGATTGGAGTGTGGACATTATTCGATTCTTTTTGATATAGATGAGGAGTTTGTGTGGTTAATTGACCCTTCTTACGAGTGGGAGTATATTCCTGGATCGGGAATAGGAGTGGTTAAGCTACCAAGAGTAGATTTTGATAAATTGTGGGTAGACAAGGGAATTGATGGAACGGTTTATGAAAAGTGGATGATTGCGGTGAGGATATAATAAAAACTCAAGAACTCAAAAAATCAAAAACGCAAAATGATGTCTGATTATTTTTTGGATTTATAAACGAGGCTTAGAAGCTTTGTAGCTCTTTCTGAATTAAGTTTGGGAATTACAACTCCTAGGATTTTGGTAATTTCGATTAAGGGATCTATACCAGATTCGGTGTTTTTGCCTTGGTGTCGTAGTTGATTTAGATTGTTTAGAGCTCGGATAACTTCTGCTGCAGTCCCAATACTGATTCCAGGAATAGGAGTTGGGAGTCTTTTGAATGCATTGCCAAGTAGGTTATCGGGAATGAGTGCAATAAGGTCGACAGATCCTTTTAAAAAAGCATCTGTTCCATCGCCAGCTTTTTCCGTTAATTTATTTCCAGCCGCGACGAGATCTGTTTTTGTTTGCTCTGATTTGAGAATACCTAAGAGATCGCTAGCTGTGATGGTGTGGCCGTTGTCTAATTTTGCCAAACTATTGTCCATTAGACCCCTGACAGTACCATCTAAAGCATGACTGAGATTGAGAGTTTTTTTGACCCCCTTTGCGGCGCTTACTTTTCTTTCGAGTATTTGTTGCCACTTAGCTTTTTCTTCTTCTGGACAAATAAACTCGACGGTGGCGCCGGCAACAGCAAGACCAATAAGGGGTTCACCTTTGGGATCATTACCCATTAAGATGTTTAAATGATCCATGCCGATATATACTGTGGGGTTTTCAACTTCGTCTTTGTTTGGGTTGAAAGCAACAATCGATTTGGTTTCGGGTATGTACCCAACACGACCTGAGGTTTCGATCCAACCCTTAAACTGTAATTCTTTTGGCGATAGATCTGGTACGACAAACTCGACGGAAACTTTTTTAATAGCATCTTTTTCTAAAAAAGTGATTTCTTTAGCTATTATTTTGATTGGTTGGGTAGCCTCCGGATCGAATGGTTTGAGATTTTGTTCTTCCAGTGGTTCTTCTTGTGGCATTTTTATTTTTTCGTTTGAGTATATGATCATGGTAAATCATTTTTTTTGCTAAATACTACAAAGATTGGTTTATGAGGTAAAATATACGGATGAATGGAGGATTTTGGAATACTATAAAAAAGCCAATAATTGGGTTGTCGCCGATGGATGGGGTTACTGACGCCCCAATGCGCTTTATTGCCAAAAAATATGGGAAAGTAGACATAATTTATACCGAGTTTGTAAGCGCGGAGGGTTTGTGGAGAATAAAGAAACGAGGAGAGATGGAGAATAAAATTTGGCAGGACTTACGGTTTGATAAAACTCAGGGACCGACAATTGTGCAACTTTTTGGGAGCGACCCAGAATCCTTTTATGAATCGACCAAAATAGTTTGTGAAATGGGATTTGACGGAATTGATATAAACATGGGATGTCCATCGCCTGGATTGGAAAA
>CAZPFY010000063.1:0-5236 GCA_964586045.1 uncultured Pseudomonadales bacterium
AGTGACCTCTGCAATGTCAATGCAGCGCTCTAGCCAGCTGAGCTACGAGCCCAAGAAGTTTATTTTAACACGGCTTAGCCTACGGAGGTAGCTATAACTCGCTCGTTAGCTTGGGTAAAGGAAGAACCTCCTGATTTGGCCATTTGAGAGTAGTAACCTTTTTTGAGAGATCTGGCTGAGTAAGCCTCGAGCCAAGTATTGGTACTACTGACACTTTTGCTTAAAAGATTGATTTTTTGTTGGAGGTGTTGAAAAAAAGATTCGTCGTAGGTACCTCCATAGGAGACTGGGGTTTCCACGGCTTTAAGAATATTTTTGTCCAAAACACCGACGTGGTGAGCGAGTGATTTCAGCTGTTGTCTAATCTGTTCTATTTTTTGATCTCTTTCTCGATCCTTGGCAGAAAAAACACTGTTCCATTCTTTTTGGCGAGCTGACTGAAAAGAGTCGATTCTTCGTTGTTCAATTTCTTTTTTGGCCTGGACTTCTTTAAAGGGATTTAGCTGTCCCCTTTCGAGGCTGTCGACTTTGGGTCCATTACCGCGAGAAGCTCTAAGGCTTTCAAGAAAGCTTTGAATTTTGTTGTTTTGGTTGTTACCTGAGTCTGTCGGTCCCATGTATTTCTATTTTTAGATTATCAAAGACTCATGAGGTAATCAAGAGTTTTGCGGCGCTTGATAATGGATTTGATTTGTTCTACTTGGTGATCTTTGGCTCCCGAGGCAGTAATAAGGCTGTCTAGCTCCTCTTTGGCGATTTCGATTTTTTGGTCTTCGGCAATTTTGAGAAGAATAAGGTCGAGTTTAATTGATTTCTCGGCTCCCTTTTTGTATTCTTCTTGGACTTCTTCTTGGGTCTTTTTGATGGCTTCTAGGTATTTGTCGAGAGTAATATTGAGAGATTTGGCGTGTTCCTCTAGTTTTTCTAAACTATATTTTGCTTCTTCGTCTACTAAAATTCCTGGGACATCTATTTTTATGTTTTCCAAAAGAATATCGTAGATGTCATCAGCCTTTTTTTCTTTTTTGGTTATTTTTTTGATTTTGTCTTGGTACTTGCCGAGTTCAAAAGTTGGGTACAGGGGAATGTGAAGAATTATTATGAGACCACCATCCTTTTGAGGTTCTAGTTTTTCGAGAACCGGTCTGCCTAAGGTTTGATAGTCTTTTTCTTTTACAACAGTTACAACGGTGTCGTTAAGAACATGGGTGATGATATGGTTGTTTAGTTTTTCGGGACTTAAATTTTGTTCGGCAATTGCTTTTGGGGCTTTGCCTTGGCGAAAACCTTTGACGGTAATCCCTTGAATCATTTCGTCGACGACGTGTTCCTTGGTGTGGTCGATGTAGTCTTGGGGTACCAAAACTTCAACGATAGCGACGTTATTTTTGATTTCTTTTTCGGTTATTTTCATATTGTTTTGTATATAGTGGTGCCGAGGGTGGGACTTGAACCCACATAGATTGCTCCGCTAGCTCCTAAAGCTAGTGCGTCTACCATTTCGCCACCTCGGCATAATTGTTATTTTATCCTAAATAAGCTTGTTTCCGTCTACTCCCGTGGGAATACACGGGATTTCGAAGGGGTACCTTCTCAACATCCTGCCACCTCGGCTCAGGGGTAATTATACGATATTTTGGCTATTCTGGGGCTACTCAAGGTGGCCAAAAAAGGTGGAAACTCCGTTTGCCCAACTACCATCGGAGGGTGGGGTGTAGGTCTTCATGACCACCATGGGGTCTTTGTTGTGGTCGCCTTTGAGAAAGATTTTGGTAAACTGAGGCGCTATGCGGCGCAGGGCCTCTTCGAAGCTGTCAAAGCGAGTTACCTTATCTCCATATATCCCCCACCCCCAACAGTTGTGTGAGTCAGGTGGAATGCGTTTACAGAGATTGGATTCTTGCTGGGCTATTGCCACCATCCAGCGATAATCGAAGTCATACTGATCTGAGAGGTCAACTATTAGCTGGGCGTGGGGAACTAGGGGTGAATTGTACTTTTTGAGGTATTGGCGGATGATTTCTGGCCTGGCATCGTCTATTTTTAAAGAAGTTTTCATTTGCTGATCGAAGCTTGGAAGGGTGGCGAAGACAGGATCGTTGTTTACCCCCAGAACATCTCCAGGAGACGAATTGGGGTTTATGAGGTAGGACTGGAGACTAGAATTGTCAGCAAGAAGTTTTTGGTTGCCTTTTTGGACAGCAGAAAACAGCATAAGGAATAGAAAGCTGAAACCCAAAAGTTTTTTGATCATGACTAGTACCTTAATGGTGGCAGACTTTGGGGAAGTTGTCAAGAAAAAGGGATTTTTTGGTACATAATGAGGTAAAATATGACATGTTTGGGTCAGTAGCTCAGTCGGTTAGAGCACCTGCCTCTTAAGTAGGGTGTCGTGGGTTCGAATCCCACCTGACCCACCCGAACTTAGTACATTAATTATGTACTTCGGTATCAATATTGATTTCGAAGTATTTTTGACATACCATTGTATTAATGAAGAAAACCTGTTCAAAGTGTGGCATTTCTTATGACGAATGTGAATTTAATTGGAAGGTAAAAGATGTTAGACGTTCCTACCATTGTAAGTATTGCTCGAGAGTATACGTTAAGAATCATTACAACTTAAACCAAAAATATTATTCAAATAAGGCGAGGAAGCGTGATCTTGTTATTCGTCATGAATATCAAGAGTATGTTGCAAATTACCTTTTTTCGCACCCTTGTGTTAATTGTGGAGAGTCAAACATTTTGGTTCTTGAATTTGACCATATTGATCATGATAATAAAATTAGTGATATCGGAACAATGTCAAGAAATGGAATGTCACTTCATAAAATTGTTGATGAAATAGATAAATGTCAGATATTGTGTGCAAATTGCCATAGAATTAAGACAGCGCATGAGAATAATAGTTGGAAACTAAAATATGCACCAGTAGCTCAGTTGGATTAGAGCGACCGTCTTCGGAACGGTAGGCCACAGGTTCAAGCCCTGTCTGGTGCACAAGCAAATTGGGTACGTAAGTATATGTTTGATATAATATGGGATGTAAGGACATTTCTAATTTATAAGGAGATTTTTATGACTCAACAGAAATTGCAGTATTGGATACTTGGGTTTATGGCAGTGGTTGTGGTTGTCGGACTGTTTTTTCTTCGGGACGTGCGCATCGTATCGTTATCGATACTGATAGCGCTCTTTCTTGTCTTGTTGCCCTTTCGTTGGGATCCGTTTGTTCGTTCCCTGTTTACCCCGTTTATTGACTCCATAAACGAGCGGATTGCCGCTAAAAAGAGCGAAAGAATCACCTCTGATAATTTTCCCCTCTGGATGCGGGTTATGATCTGGGCCTTTATGGGCATTGTGATGTCTTTGGTTTGGTCTTGGTTGGCTCCGACCTTGCTTAGCCTGCCCCTGCCGATCGGAAAACTGGCTATGGATGCCGGGTGGAAGACTCTGGCGGCGACCGACGGAAAATGGCAATATGTCTGGACTCTGGTCTTTTTGGGACAGTACCTGGCCAACTTTTTTATTGGGATTATGAAGTCATTTGACACGTTCAAAAATCACTTCAGATATCCTGGGTCATAGAAAATTTGCGAGGTTTGACAAAAAAATGGGCTCCCGAGTTTCGGGAGCCTTTATTGTGACTTAGTTACTAAGTAGAGAATAAACTCTAAACAAAATAGTTGTCGATGGCGAAGCCTTGTTGCTCCAGGAAGATCCTTTTGAGGTGATAAATGTTGTTTTGTTCGTAAAATAGAATCAGGGCTTTTTTGTACTCAACTTCGTCAACACTTCTGTACGATAAAGGGAAGTATCCACTTGCAAGCAGAATAGCATTGCTAACCATTCTTGAGGTTCTTTTGTTCCCATCCGTAAATAGTTGCAAATAAGCAATCATCGAAAGAATAATTAAGGCTTTTTCGGGGACGTTATTTGATTTATTGACTTGATCAATCAGTTTGACTATTGCTTCCTCTAGTTGCCACTTATTGTCTAGGGGTAGATATTTTGTACCAGTGATGCCGACACCAGATTCGCGGATTCCGGTGCTGATTTCTAAATTTTTTGTAAGTTCGCTGTGAATAGAGCGAATATCCAAAAGAGAAATATTTTTAAATGAATCTTTTTTTTCTAAAATAATGTCAAAGGCGGTTTTATGATTGAGGATCATAATGGCTTCATTTTTGTCGTGGCCTTTGGCCTCTTTTTTGTTTTTGATGAGTTCTTCGGTTTCGAGTAGAGAGTAGGTGTTACCTTCGATTTGGGAAGACTTCCAACTAAGCTCTATGGTGAATCTTTCGAGTTCTCGTTTTAAGATGGTTTTATCTAAGGAGGAAAATTTTGTCTTTAGTTTGGTTTTGCCTTTTTCAAAAAGGTCCAATTCTGCTTTGCTAAATAATCCGGTAAGATTGTCAATTAGATTTGGATTGAAATTTTGATACTTTATAAATCTGTTGTCTGTTGCTTTGGAAAAGTATTCTTCTAGGTCAATGGGTACTAATAGCTCCTTACCTGTTTTGAGACTGTATTTTACGTGTTTGCCGCCACCTACCTGCTCTATCCAGTTTTGGTCTAGTAGCGTATTTAAGTCGCGAATGAGGGTGATTCTTGATCCCCCACCCTTCCCTACGATGGCTTCGATTTCGGCTCTTGAGGCAAGTGGCTTGAGAAGTAGTAGTTGGAGAATCTTTGTTTGTCTGGTGGTTGGTTGCGTATCATTCATGTACTTCTAGCGTATCATAATGATACGTAGAGAGCAATAAATGATACGTAAGTTGAGTTTAGGGTAAAAAATGGGCTCCCGAGTTTCGGGAGCCTTTTTTGTGGAAAAATGCTATTCAGCGTCAGCGGCGAAGTTGATGAAATCGAGGTCGTTGAGGTGGAGGCAGACCATTTCGGCTTCATCGGTAAGGAAGATATAGCCATCTTCCGCGTCTGGACCAACGTAGGTAAGATCGGTGTCTATGGGAAGGTCGATAGCGTCCGGCATGAGGCAGTCATCTTCGTCGTAGAAGCAAGCCTTGACTTTGTCGAGAGTGATATATGTTTTTCCTGGTACGAGTTCGATAGGATCCATTTTTTCTCCTTCTAAACATAAGATTTTATAAGAACCCCTATATTATCTCACCTTAAGGCTTTGTCGTCAAACTATGGGGTTGGCGAGTATCCGCCACCGGCGATGTATTTTTAAACGGTTGATTTGTTGATGAAGTCTGTCCAATCCAATGTC
>CAZPFY010000064.1:0-5184 GCA_964586045.1 uncultured Pseudomonadales bacterium
AAACTCAACCAATGTGGTTTGCCCAAAGACATGGCCTTGGAAATGTTCAAGCCTTTTGTACTCCATGAGCTTATCAAACAGGATTTAGCTCCCAACGTTAAAGCCGCTAAGTCTTTAATTGAAAAACGCCAACCAGAAGTTTTTGATATTTTGGAAAACATCACCAAAAAACACCCCGTCCTTTTGAATCGCGCTCCGACACTTCACAAACTTTCCATTCAAGCCTTTTGGCCAGTTTTGGTCGACGGAGCCGCCATCCGCTTACACCCTGTTGTCTGTGGAGGGTTTAACGCTGACTTCGATGGAGACCAAATGGCCGTCCACGTTCCTTTGACCAAAAAAGCCATCATGGAAGCCAAAAAGTTCATGCTACCTCAAAATAATTTAGTTAAACCTTCAGCAGGTAACCCAGTCTCTATTCCAGATTCCAAAGAAATGGCTATTGGTGTTTACTACTTAACTTCCGTTGATGAAAAGCTTCCCAAGTACGCTGGTGTCTTTGGCACTCCCGCCGAGGCCATTACGGCAGCTCAAAACGGTGTTATTTCTGAGCGCCAGCTCGTCTCAGTTCGTCTCACTCCCGGAACAAACGAACTTACCGAAACAACCACTGGTCGTATTATTTTCAACGAACTTTTGCCCGATGAATGGGAATTTATCAACCGCAATCTTCCCCGAAAAGAAATTTCGGCTATGTTCCACAAAGCCATTCGTGAGCTAAGTGTCAAACGAGTTGTTCGCTTGGTCGACGGTGTCAAAAACATCGGTTTCGCCTACGCTACCACTTCCGGTCTTTCCTTCGCCGTCTCTGACAACGAACTTTACGCCGACAAAGCAAACTTTATCGAAGGTGGAAACCAAAAAGCCAAAGAAATTGAAAGCAACTACGAACTTGGTTTAATAACCAATGATGAAAGAAGAAAATTAACCATTTTAATGTGGATGGAAACCGCTGACGAGTTAGCAGAGCTCACTTGGCAAACTTTTTCTGCCGACAATCCAATTCGCTTAATTATTGACACTGGCATGGGACGTATTACTAAAAATACCATCAAACAGCTTTCCGCTATGCGTGGTATCAACGTCGATCCTATGGGTAATCAAGTCGAGTTGCCAACCAAAGGTAACTTCCGTGAAGGTCTTTCTATTTTTGAATATGTTACTTCTATTCGTGGTTCTCGCAAAGGTCTTACCGACACTGCTCTTCGTACCGCCGACGCTGGTTACTTAACTCGTCGCTTGGTCGATGTCAGTCATGACGCCATTATCCGTGCTGAAGACTGTGGTACTGATGAATTTATAACCATATCCGCCGAAGGCGATCGTGGTAAAACTTTTGAAAAGAGAATTGCTTATCGTATCGCTGCCAAAAAAGTTACTTCGCCTGATCATAAGGTTCTCGTTGAAGCCGGTGATGTTATTACCGAGCAACTAGCCAACGATATCACCAAAGCTGGTGTCAAAGAAGTTGAAGTTCGTTCACCTTTAACCTGTAAACTTCGCTTTGGTCTTTGTATCAAGTGTTATGGTAGTAATCTGGCCAATAACCAAGCCGCTGTAATCGGTGACCCAGTTGGTGTCGTCGCTGCTCAGTCCATTGGTGAACCTGGTACCCAGCTTACTATGCGTACCAAACACTCTGGAGGTGTCGCAGGTGTCGACGTTACCCAAGGTTTGCCTCGCGTTACCGAGCTTTTTGAAGTTCGTCAACCCAAGCTCGCCGCTCCTATCTCCGAGGTCTCTGGTAAAGTCAAAATCGTCGAAACCGACAATGGAAACCTTATCACCGTTACCCCAAGTGGCAAAAAAGATGATCGCAAAGAGTATCTTATTCCTCTTGCTATGCCTCTCAAAGTTGAAGATGGAGACTTGGTCGCTATCGGTACTCAGCTTGCTGCTGGTGGTGTCGATATCAAAATGCTTCTCAAAATCAAAGGCTTGCGGTCTGCTCAAAACTATCTCATCGGTGAGATCCAAAATATCTACGAATCCCAAGGTATCGGTATTCACGATAAACACTTTGAAGTTATTGTCCGTAAAATGTGTGATTATGTTCGCGTCGATACTCTCGGTGATACTAGTTTGGTTGCTGGCGACGTCATTAGTCGTGGGGGTTACGAACTTGTCAATGAAGCTATTATTGCTCAAGGAGGCGAGCCCGCAACTGCTACCAATTTAATTCTTGGTACCATTCGCGCTGCTCTTCACACCGACAGTTGGCTGTCAGCTGCTTCCTTCCAAGATACCACTAGTGTCCTCACTGACGCTGCTGTTCAAGGCAAAATTGATCACCTTGTAGGCATGAAAGAAAACGTTATTATTGGTCGCCTCGTTCCTACCAGTCCTCAACGGGCACGAATCGAGAATATCTGATAAAATACCAAAGCAAATATGCCTACAACTAATCAACTCATTAAACACGGAAGACACAGTAACACTTCCAAAATCAAAACCACTGCCCTACGCAGAAGTTTTAACTCTATCAAACGCCGCATGGTCTCTACTTTGAGTCCTCAAAAAGCTGGTGTCTGTCTTCAGGTTAAAACCATGACTCCCAAGAAGCCAAACTCCGCTTTGCGAAAAATTGCTAGAGTGAGACTGAGTAACAAGCAAGAAGTTACAGCCTACATCATGGGTGAAGGCCACAACTTGGCTGAACACAGTATCGTTCTTATTCGTGGTGGACGTGTCCGAGACTTACCAGGTGTTAAATATCATATTGTTAGAGGAAAATTAGACACCGGTGGTATTGAAAAACGTCGCACCAGTCGCAGTAAATACGGTAGTAAAAAACCATCCGTCAAAAAATAAACACTGCATCATTGCGAGTTTCGTACTCGAACCAAAGCAATCTAAACAATAAAAACAAAACATGAGATCAAAAAAAACACCCGCCAAAAAAATCCAATACGACGCTATTTACGATAGCGAACTCGTAGCCAAACTTATCAACAGCTGCATGATGGAAGGCAAAAAGACCGTCGCTGCTAAACAAGTTTACAAGGCTATTGAAATTATCGGTGAAAAATCAGGTAAGCCAGGGATTGAATTCTTAAACGAATCCTTGGAGAACATCAAACCCACCATCGAGGTCCGTTCCCGACGCGTCGGTGGAGCTTCTTACCAAGTTCCTACTCCTATTCGCCCAGAACGCAGGAACTCCCTAGCCATTCGCTGGCTCCTAAACGCCGCCAAAGCTCGTGGGGCTAATCCTTATCGCACTCTAGCAGAGAAGATCGCCGCTGAGGCTATCGAGGCTCACGAAAACGCCGGTAACGCCATCAAAAAGAAACTAGATACTCACAAAATGGCCGAAGCCAATAAGGCTTTTGCTCACTTCCGCTGGTAATCCGCCGTCATTGCGAACCGCCTCTGGCGTGTGCGGCAATCCAATAACTCCAAAAAAGAGCCCAAACAGGCTCTTTTTTGTAATCTTATAGTATAATACCTCAAAACACATTTACTTATTACAGGAGCCCCCAAATGATTGATAATGAACCTAACTATTACTATGTGGTTGTGGGAAGTATGTTTCCCGTCGAGTTTGCCAGATACGAGCGCTTTCTCAAAACACTGTGTTCTCAAAAATATACCGTCAATTGCGCTCACGATAACGAAACCTTGCTTTGTACTTTTGTTGTAGCCAATAGTATTCCCATTGACCTCGAACTTATGTCCATCTTCGTCGAAACCCTTGTTGCCGATTCATCCGCTTGGTTCTACCATGTCGAAACCAACTGCGATGGTCAAATCACACCCATTCTTTTACCCGATGACAAATCATTGTTGGCAATTCCGAGACAGCATTTATTCTTGGTCTATTGCCGTCCTTACGGAGAGGATCTGGAACTTCTCGCTGCTATGAGCGCTCAGCTATTTAATAAAATTCCAAGTGCCCCAGACGTTGTTATCTCCACGTTAAGTAATCGATATCACTATGTTTTACGCGCCAAAAGTTCAGACGGCCCAATTTCTGAAAGTCTTAAGTCTCAGCTTTTGTCTCTGTTCGATCCTTACAAAAAGAAACTTCTTTTTATCACCGCGGAAAATTAATCAAGTACATTTTCAAAAAGGAGAGACTATGCCTCAATCTGACGCTTTCGATCGCAAACAAGTCTTTTTTCATGTCGTTGCCATGCATTTTTCCGGCACAAACCCCTACGCCTCCTATCTCGTCTACTATGAGCCACCACGTGCCACCTATTCATTTTCTGAGTATATGGACGGTTCTGACAAGTATATTCAAGCTCTGGTGGCCTTATTTACCGAATCCCTCAAGCTCCCCATGCCTCAAAAATCTCAACGGGTGATACAGATGGGCGCATTCGTAGCTGCGCGACTTTGGGCTGCTGGTCTTGTTGAAGTTGTAAGTTCAAGCGACGATTGCATTATCATTCGCCTCGCTAGTGATCGTCAGGTAGAAATGAAAGTCTTACCTGGCAGTTCTTCAGAGGTAGAAAACTTGTTCAGTGTTTTTTACATTATTGACTAATCAGAGCGAATCGCTCCATCCCCTCCACGGAGGGGATTTTTAGGCTCAAAATCATCCTATAACTAAAATTAATGCTATAATATTCCAAAATTCCTTAATAATTTACAGGAGCCCAAAGTGAATCCATCTTATCGCAAGTTATTATTACGTCTCGCCAAAGAGGGTCGACTGATCCTCATGGTAGCGCCCCCTCCGGGCCTGGTTCTACCTCTGCCCTCCCTCGAGGTTTTTGCTTCTCGCTTATTAGCCTTGAGGCCAACCGTTAGACTATTCAGTTCTTCCCCAACCGACCCTGCACTCGTGTACCTTAAGGGAAAATGCAGTAAAGTTGAAATTTATAGTCTACAGCCGAAATTATCCAAATAGGAGGTTAGTGTGGATTTTCAAGGTCATAGTCTTATCTCGTTAGTCGGCGACGCCTTTGGTGCCATAATTATTGCTCTCTTTGTTACCAAGGCAAAAAATCTTTTTGCCACAGATAGGCAAAAAAATGAAAATCCTCGATTGGATTTTGCTTTGGGTCTACGCTATGATTTTGCCCAACGCCGCGTACGCTTTTTTTGAAATAAAGCATCTTATCTTTGTCGACAACATTGCCGACAGTCCCAACCTTGCCTCTTATCTTGTTTTTGGAGGTGTTTGTCAAGTACCCGTTTCTTTGAACACTTTGTGAACGACTAAGTTGTTTTTAA
>CAZPFY010000065.1:0-5174 GCA_964586045.1 uncultured Pseudomonadales bacterium
TTCAATGGGAAAAAGGTCAAATTCTAGCAACCATTTATTACACTTAAGCCGAATAGTCGAGGTTGTCGGCCGGAAACATTTTTACCTTGACTTTGATTACACCAATCTTCGTTTTGATACTGTCAAGATCGCCCAAAAAATCAAAGGAGAAAACATAAAAGTAATTTATCTGGATGTCTCTTACTATCTCAACCCACACAACATCAAAGAATTGAGAGAAGCAATCGGAGAAACAGTCATCATTATTTACGATGCCAGCCACACCCTAGGCCTAATTATGGGTGGACAGTTTCAGTCACCTCTCGAAGAAGGCGCGAATATCATCTGTGGGAACACGCACAAAACACTTCCAGGACCACACAAAGGCTTGATCGCCTTTCGAGACCAAGATTTAGCCGATTCCGCAAATAAAATAATCAACTCATGCCTCTATTCTTCACCCCAACTTGACCACCTACTAGCCTTGTCTGTAACGATACTAGAAATGGATCGGTTTGGAAGTGATTATTCCAAGCAAATTATTGCCAACTCCAACGCTTTGGCAAAATCCCTTGTTGGCCTAGGCTATAAAGTTCGCAAATCGAATACCGGAGAGTATTCTCACAATCACCAAGTCCACCTATTTGTTGACAGTTTGGGAGACCGTATCGATTTATACAAAAGACTTTTAAGTAACAACATCTCGACTCATCTAGAAGGAACAGAGCTAACAGACCAAGGTTGGTACATTCGCCTTGGCACCGCCGAAGTCACCAGACTGGGTATGAAAGAATCAGAAATGGACACCATTGCGAATATTCTCGATCAAGCCCTAAAAGGTATGGATACCAAAAAAGAAGTCTCAGGTCTAGTCAGTGGGTATCGCCAAGTCCACTACTCCTTCGACAAGAACTAACCACCTTCAAGGACAGACCTTGAAGGTCTTGGAAATTGATATGCCGGGTGAGACAAAAAACTGATAAACTTAAAACATGAAAGGAGGTGAGTCGCTTGTTTCGCAATATGGGTACAACTGAAATCATAATCGTCGCTATAGTTCTTATTGTTCTCTTTGGAGGTAAAAAATTACCTGAGCTTGCTCATGGTATTGCCGAGTCCATCAAAGAATTCCGTAAGGCCTACAAAGAAGAATCCAAAGAATCCAAAAAACCTAAGTCAGAATAAAACTGCAAATTTTACGATGAATAGAAAAACTTCTGCCCACATCGCAATTAATTTTTTGTTGATCTCTGCTTCTGTTTTTTTGTCGCCAAATATTTCTTTGGCTAGCGACCCTCAAAAATGCACCCAATCCGAAACCTGCAAAATTGGCGAATTCCTCTATAACAACGACTACTCCGTCAACACCGGCGCCACCTGCACCATTACCAGTCGCGACCCCAGTGGCGCCCTCCACCTCAATTCGGTCACACTTTCCCAAAGCAACGGTTACTACTCAACCACCACCACCCCAACCACGCTAGGCACTTACCCCACTCAAATCTGTTGCACTACCGGCACAGAATACATGTGCTTAGACAAAACTTTTGAAGTGGTTACCGCCTCCACTACCTCCAGTGGAAGCACTAGTACCCTTACCGCTGCAGATGTTTGGAACTACTCCGATAGATCCCTAACCTCCTTTGGCTCACTCGTAAGCGATATTTGGAATCATTCCGCCAGATCCCTAACCCAAGCCATCACCGTCGATAGCTCCACTCTAGCCACAAAAAAAGACTTAGAAGAAATTAATAAGATCAACAAAGAAAACAGAATCTATCTCGAAAAGCTCGTCAACAAACCCATTATCCAAAACTTTATTGATGATAAAAATAGCCCTGATTTAACCACCAAAATTAAGGAAACCGAAAATGTCTTAAATAATTTATTCGCCACCGCTCAAAATCTCAAAACTCGTAGCCAAAACCTGGCCACTGAATGGAATACGCTTAGTTCAACTCAAATCATCTCCGAACTAACTTTTCTTCAAAAAATTATCACCGACCCAGATCCCAAAAACAGCACCACTCTAATTAGCCACACCAACTGGCTCAAAAATTCCTGGACCAACGAAATATTTTTAGAACTTAGTGCCCAAACAGAATCAGCCTCTAGTCTTCTTATCGACATAATCAAAAATTCAAAAACTTACCCTATATCTGATCTCTATACTAACTATCAAAACTTCCTAAGTAAAACTATCGACGTCGATCTTCTAACTGGCAACAGCCTATCCGAAGCAGACAGCCACTCTGCCTTTGGCTTTCTCAAAAAAACCTCCTCTAATCTCAGCGAGTTAGACAAAACATCAAAAGTACTATCCGACCTTCTCCCAAAAGTTCAAAACAAAACCGATAATATAGAAGGTGAAATTTATCAAATTACTCAAAAAATTCTAGCTCAAAACCAATTAAGTAATTATCAAGAGATTCTCAATCCTTCCAAAGCCATTAACCAAAAAAATATTTCTTCAGAAAGTTTACTCCGCAACAAAATCTACGGACTCCAAACCCTTATAAACATCAACCGACAACTCCTAGCGGGGAATAGTGCCAGCACCCTAAAATTTATGTGGCTGGAAGAAGGCAGTATTGTTTTCCGCTCCGTTGCCTATAACCCCAGCAAGTCCGTAAGCCAATCTGTTAACGTAAAATTCTTTTTACCTTCAGAACTCAAAAAAGAGCAGATCCTGGCCTCAGACCCCGAGCTCAAAATTGACTACGATGCCACAGAAAACGCTCTATATGCAACAGCCGACATATCACTCATGCCCCAAGAGTCCACAACTCTCACCGTTGAGGCTGAAGACATTTGGCAATACAACCAGCTCGAGCTCGACATTCTCAAAAAACAAGCTTCCGACCTTACTGATAGCTTAAAGGGTACACCTCTATACACCCAAGCCAGCTCCACCAAAAGCGACATCATCGCCAGCTTAGATAAAGTTAGTCTGAGACAAAAAGAGGCCATCTCCCCGGAAAACAGAATAAAAACTTACCGCGAATCAGCCCTCGAAATAATCGCGATCACGGACAAAATAAATAGCCTTAAACTTCTTACAGCTCAGGCTAGCTCGCCCAGACTCGTCTTTGGTAACATCGGTAGCGGTCAAAGTATTGCCATTGGCGGCATAGTTCTTATTGGTCTTGCTGGTTTTGCTTTTCTCAGCTACTACCTAAAAAATATCCGCTCCCAGGGTGGCGGCACTTTTGAGGACGAGATTAAGCCTTCGCCAGGGGAGCATCAAAGTTTCAAATTAAACTACAGTCGTCATCATCACAAAGAATCCAAAAATATTAAGGCCTCAAAACTGACTCACTACCTTGTCATAGGATTAATTGGCACCGGCATCTTTTCTATCTTTAGTGCAGTAGCGAGCTCCACTTATCAGTACAACAAAACCAAAAAACTCACCCTTCAAAACTCAAGCAATATTGCCACTCCAAACTTCATAAATCTAAAGATCAGTGAATCCCAAAAAATTCCTGTCAAATCTGGTCCTTCCCTTAGTTCTTCAGAAGTCCTGTCCTTCAAAACCGATCAAACCCTCTATGTTTACCGAAAATTAAATGGTTGGGCCAAAGTTGGTCTTACTCCAGAGGAGAGTACGGTTAGCTGGTGGATAAACGAGTTGTATTTAAAGTAACCAACAATCAAGCATTTTTTTAAGTATTGAGCAATATTTATTCCCTATTTATTGCTAACCCATAGGCACAAAAAAACCCAAACAATATCCTTTTAAGCACAGGCAAAACTCCGATTATGCCTAATGAACATATTTATTACCCAGCTAATCATTTGTCCTCACTTGCTTAAAAAGTACAAATTCTAGTTAACATAAAACTCTATTTCCAAAAAAACAAGCCGTTAGGGAGGGGACTACCCCCAATCGCCTTTTTTCAAAAAACCCTCGTTGCCATAAACTAAAAAACATAGTAAAAAAACAGAACAAAGAAGTAAGCTTCCTCTACCAAAACACAAACTAGGTCATTCTACGGCTTTTTGAGGCTAAATACCACCTACCAAACCCTCCTCCCAGGCACAAAAAAGATTTAATTTGTTATTGTAAGACTAGCGATGGAAGCTTGCAAGCAAAAAACGCGCGCAATCATACCCTGCGAGCGAAGCCGACGAACACGATTTGCACAAGGTGATTCGCAAAGCTTACAAAAGTGCAGAAGGGGACTCACCCACTTTCAATAACCAAGCAGCCAGAGCAAATAAATATTTATAATAATAAAAATTGGTAAACTACCTTCTTCACAACCAAGTCTCATACACTTAATTTATAGGATTATTAAATAGTATATAGGTCTTTAGCCTCTAATATGTACTTTTATTATTTTTAGCAGTAAACTCCACAGCCTGCGATAACTCTTGGGAAACAAAAAGGATAGCAATGAATAAGAAAGGAGGAGAGTGCTTCAAAATTTATATATTATGTCTTCCGACTCACGGTTAAGTTAAATTACGTAAAGCCAAAGTAATAATTTAAAGCTACCTGAGCTCTTCAGATACCCCTTCTGGGGGTATCTGTTTTGTTCGGTGCTAGTTGCGTCAATTCACCGTCACTAATCACAAAAACCACTAACAAAAAGCTGACTCTTAAAATCCTTTTTGGTTTGCCCTAACCTCAAGCGAGCATCAGCCTGGACCCTAATGACGCTACTTACTCAACCCAGCTCCTACGCACAAATCTGCACTTATTAGGCCTAATGGTAAGGTATTAAAGCTTGGGAAATATTGGTATAACCATTCCGAAAGTTATCCACAACCCTCTGACCTGTTTCTGTCGACAAACATCAAATTTTTATCATAATAATAAAAGTTATACGAACTATAGGAAATATAAAAAACTTAAATAGGAGATAAGTAAAGAGGGAACTAAGTATTAAAAAAATAAAATAAATAAATTTCACTAATTAAGCAATATTTAGTATTTAAGTTCAAATATCGATCAGTTTATTAGTTCAAAGATCGGCATATAGCCAAGTCAGACCTTATCCAACTACTCCAATTTGTTACTCAGCCCCTATCAAAATATATCACTAACTTATATATTATAAGATATATTGTCATATTTAGCAGTTGATATAGTTTGATGCTAAACCCCAACACTTTCCCCTGTTCAATCGATCTTCAAATTTTCTTCTCAGTCTCCTACCGTTTTGCCAAAAAAATTACTCTTCACTTTA
>CAZPFY010000066.1:0-4940 GCA_964586045.1 uncultured Pseudomonadales bacterium
ATCCCTCATAATTAACACTAACAAAACCCGAATCAAATGTCAATATTATCAAAGAAAGCGGAGAGTAGAGGATTCGAACCTCTGAGGGCTTGCGCCCACAAGTTTTCAAGACTTGCGCCATGAACCGCTCGGCCAACTCTCCTTCTCCTCTATTTTATCACCCAACTAGGTTCAAGAATGTTAAAATAGCCTTCTGGAGAGGTCGCATAGTGGTCTAGTGCTATGGTTTACTAAACCATCGTATCGCAAGATACCCAGGGTTCGAATCCCTGCCTCTCCGCCCCAATTTCTTGACAAAACATACCTTATAGGTTATAATTAACCAGAAAGTAATTTTGACACCCTAAAGGAGTATCTGATGCCCACTCAACAGAATTTATATTCAGAAATTATTGAAAAGATATTAGCCTTCACCCGCGAGAACAATATCACACTTCCCAGCTGGTTCTGTAACGAAGAAAACGATATTGTCCACCCTGCCCTCTGCAAATCTTCACCCGACATCGAAGGCGATTGGTGGAGCGACAAAGGTCCAGTAACTCTCAACCTAACAGTATCCCCGGAAATAAGGATCGAAGATGAATACTATGTTCTTCTGGTCGGAGAAGAGATTCATACCGTCACCAGAATAAGCAAAGGCAAAAGATCGGCTGTTACAGATCCCGCAAAATGGATCAACATCGCCCTTAAGGCAATCAATGCAAAAGATCGATACACTGTTCGAATCACAGCAACAATTGAACCCTCTCGAGGTGGACACACCATGTTCCGTGAAATATGGAGTGTCAGCTGTCTATTAATCAAAAATTAATCAGACACTCACCAAACTTAAACAAAAGCCAGATTCACATCTGGCTTTTTTATTTCTCTCCGGGTATCAACCAAAAGTAAGTTCTAAAACGAATCCGATCACCTTACAATGATCGGACAATGAAGAAACACCAAAAAATACAAGCCTCTGAGCGAGACAAAATTGCCTTTCTTCTGGCATCAAAAACTAGCTTGAGAGGGATTTCAAGAATACTAGAACGTTCTTTTTTTAGTATTAGAGACGGAAGTTAAACGCAACAGTCAGTCTTGGCGGTGTTTACACCGCCATTAAAGCTGAAGAATTAAGCCAAAAAAGAAACAGAGAAAGCCGAAGGTTTAATCCACTCAAGAGTCCTGAGATCTACAGCCATGTCCACAAGAAAATCAGAGATGGTTGGTCTCCAGAAGAAATTGCAGGTAGAGCCAAACGAGACAATGATGGGGTAACCGTCATCTGTCACGAAACAATATACAAACATATTTACGATACTCCAGCAGTGAGAAAAGAGCTCGTTCAATACCTAACCTTGAAACACCAAAAAAGAAGAAAGTGGTATGGAAGAAAGGGATACCGAAGAGGCATTCAAAACAGAGTAAGTATCAAAGAAAGAGACGACATCATCAATCAAAACACTCAGTTTGGTCACTGGGAAGTAGACGTTGTTGAGGGTAAAGTGCATCTCATGGGAATACAAACATTCCTGGAGAGAAAGAGTAGATACTACCGAGCTGTACTCATGGAGAATATTGATTCTGAGTTTGGCATTAAGGCCCAACTAGATCTTTTCAAATCCTTACCAGAGAAAGCTCGTCTCTCTGCCACCTTTGACAATGGCAGGGAGAATTACAACCATATCAAGTTAAAGATGTTTCTCGGGATGAAGACCTTCTTTTGTGATCCAAACTGTCCGTGGCAGAAGGGATCCAACGAGAATCACAATGGAGTGCTTCGTCGCTACATTCCCAAGAAGACAGACCTAACCACGGTGTCTCAAACAGAACTTGATGCCATCATTCAGGAGATCAATGAACGGCCTAGAAAGTGTCTTGGGTACGAGACACCCTCAGAAGCCTTTAATCGTGAGCTACAATGTTAACAATTACCAAGGGTGATCGGATTCAATCTAGAATTCACAAAAGTACTACAATATAATCATGTCCAAACAAATTGCCGAAACCGGCTGTTGTCCAAAATTTGATCCCTCTCTTTGGGATGGCAAGACCTTCCGCTGGAGCAACAAAAAATTTGTCAAGGATACCGTTTTTACCATTTTCTACATGCCTCTCAACTTTGGCTCAGTCATCACCCGTCTCATGAACGCCATCACCAAATCCGGCGCCAGATCCCCCAAATCCATGTGTCTCTCGGATCATGTTTCCAAGTGGAAAATGGATATCTATGTCGACACTGATAAAAAAGTTTCTGGATGTAAAAGCATCACTCTTTCTGGCAAGTTCATCTTCAAAGTCTACGAAGGCAGCTTCAAAGACACTGGTCTCTGGATGGATGACTTCAAAAAATATTTAGACCAAAAAGGTTTCACTGCCAAAAAAACCTATATGTGGTACAGCACCTGCCCCAAGTGTGCCAAGGTTTATGGCAAAAACTACGTTGTCGCTGTCGCCAAGATCTAATCGTCCCGTAACTAATATATAATCTCTCCAAAGAACCTTACAAAAAAGGAGTAAAGATACAAAACTGTGTTTTTTGTAATTTTGATGAAATCAAAGAAAGAACTATAGCTACCATTGACGGAGTCAACCTTGTTATCTCTTACGGCCAAATTACCAACGGCGGCTATCTTTTATTAATTCCCATCAAGCACTCCCCCTGCCTAGGCTCGCTAAAAAACGAGGAAATTACTACTTTTGAAAAAGTTTTAGAAACAGTGATTGCCTTTCTCGAAGAAGAATACAACTCTCCAATTACTATTTTTGAACACGGGATTGTCGGTCAAACCATCAAACACTCCCATCTTCACCTTTTACCTGCTTGGATAAATCTTACCGGTGGAGTTGCTTTCGATTTTCCTCAGTATCAATTTCAAACCATTGATAACTTCGCCGAACTTTCAGCCCTTTACCAATCCAAGCAAGAACCTTACCTTCTGTGGTCCAACACCAAAGGTTCATATCATATTTGTTGGAATCCACCAGCTACTCCAGAATACTTCCGCATCAAAATTGCCAACAGCCTAGGTGTTCCCGAACGAGCCAGTTGGCGTAACATGGACCCAAAGCTCGACAAAAGGCTCATTACTCAAACCCGAGATCAGCTCTATCCTCTTTTTAATCCATAAAGAACAATCACACCTCCTCCGCCACAAACGGAGGATTTTTAATGACCCAAAACAAATCCCCAAACTATTTCTACCCCAGCTTTTTTAAGCACTTTACAACACTCCTTCATGTTCGACCCCGTCGTAAACACATCATCCACCAGCAAAATCTTCTTTCCCAACAAGTCTTCATTATCTTGAGTTTTTGAGTTTTGGAGTTTTTGAGTTCTAATTGAAAATGCATTTCTCACATTTTCAATTCTTTCCTCCCTACTCTTCATCAACGCTTGTTGTTTGGTGTTCTTTTTTCTAATCAACAAATTTGCCACTTCCCCACCAATTTGTTTTTGCAACGCTTTTGCTATTAGCTCTGCCTGGTTAAAACCACGCCAATTTTGACGATAAAAGTAAAGAGGTACTGGCACCAAATAATCAAACTTGACTCCTGTTTCGACAGCCGTATTTTTAAAAAGTCTCGCTGCCAACTCTTGGTTAAACTCATACTTTATCCCATCTATTACTTTTCGCACTCCTGGATCCCCGTACTCAAAAAGCGTAATCAATCCATCCATTCCTAATTTTTTATAACAAGGCTTATGTGTCCACCCCATTACCGATTCCTCCTCACACATTGGACAAATTTGACCCGCATTATCCAGTTCCCTTTCACATCTTTTACAAAGATGTGTTTCCAACACTCCACACACCACACATCTTTTTGGCAAGAAAAAATCAATTAAGTCGTCCAACACAATCCATCTTATCGCAATTAATTAGCCCAATGTCCCCCCTGTCAAAGGGGAAATAAGGGGGATTAAAACTTGCAATTTCTACTTAAATCTGTTAATATTATAGGTAGTAATATGCATCGTATATTTCAAGTACTGGGGACGACAGGAATCGATGGGTAAGTTCATTTACAAGACGCAAGCCTCCTTTGGTAATAGGAGTCAAAAAGACCAAAAAATAATTGTCAACAAAGAAGACAAATTACTTGGTTCCACCGTTTTCGGTGGTTCCAACTCTTTCGCTCCCGTTTACGCTTTTGCCTAAATAGTAGCTTAAAGACGTTTTAGAGAATATCGGATCCCGGGGTATCTTTAGAGCGACAAAACACCGGATTGAATGTTTTGAGTGTGATTAAGGCTCAAAAACTAACTTAATCTTAATCAACCACAAAGTGTTCTTGTTTGCCTGGAGCTTTGTGGAAAAACGGCAAACTAAGCTTGTAGCGTCTTTAAACAAATTTGTCCAGACGAGAGTTCAATTCTCTCCGTCTCCACCCGCTAGGAAACCCCTCTGTTTTATGAGGGTGTTAAACGGTTCTTTTAGTTGATAAGACACCACTTTTTCCTCGTCCACAGTTAGGTTCAAGAAAACAAATCGGCAAATCGTGTCTTTTTGAACCTCATTGGCACTTCTTGCGATAGCACCCGCATTTTTACACAGGTTCAAGAACTCATCCATACTCAGCCTCTGACTCTCGGGGCTTTTTAGAGTGCTTCTGAGGTCTCTCAATTTCTCTTCCAATCCTGTCTTTTCATTGTCTAGGCTCGTGATTTTGTCGTTTACTATATTGAAGGCTGGTGACTTTGAGTTTATCTTGATGAGACCGAGAGAGCTTTCCTTAATATCTTGGGTAATAGCTTTTACTTGTCCCTCAAGGGTGTGAATTTGTTGGTAGGTGTTACTTGTCGCTTCTACATTGAGAGCATCGGTTTCATCAAGATACTTTTGGTATTCCTTCTCGGTAATTTTTAGATTGTTATCCAAATAGTCGTAAATAAAATCAAAGACAAACTTCATTCGGAGTGACTTCTTTGTCCTCGGACATCCTTCAGTGTCGCACCG
>CAZPFY010000067.1:0-2611 GCA_964586045.1 uncultured Pseudomonadales bacterium
AATTTACACCAATCAACTGATGCAAACCGGTCTTCAAGAATGGGGTACTTGACAACAGAGTGCTTAAACTTTCATTACACCCTAGATATTTACAATGAAAAGGGCGCTAAAAAGGTAGGTGGAACTATTTGGTAGAAACAGCCTCCCTTTGGGGAGGCACTTTTGTTGTAAAATCGTGTATATGGCTACAAAATATTTCGAAAAAACATACATTAGAAACTATGAAAGTTTATCTGATACGGAAAAGAATAAAGTATTTTTGAGTGCGGTCAAGGATTTTTACGACAAAAAAATAAATATATATAAACTTTCTAATGTTGGTGAGTTTATTTGGAGTTCTTTGGTTGATAAGAATACAGATTTGGCAGACATTGCTATGGATGCCAGTGAGTTAGAGTATTATCTTCATTCTCAGGATGAAGGAGGATTGGGTAACGCTACAGGAAAGCTCCTAGACAGTATTCAAAAATACCATAGTCTTCATGCCTCTAAGTAATTTAGATATAAAGGGAATTATTTTTGTGTAAGTATTGAGAAATAAGATTTGGATCAGATTCGTGTATACCTATAAATAATCCCAATCCTTTTTCAAGTGGAGTTTCGCCTCCTATTAATCCAAGCCCAATTTTTTTTGCAAACTCTTCCAATCTTGAATTTGAATGCCAAAAATATAACTGCTCCAATGTTATATTCATTGAAATTGTTAACGCAGGAAAAAAATCAACTCCATTTTTATAATAATCACCTGCAGAAAAAACAGACTTCATTTTGAGTTTCTCTTCCATCCTTCTACACGTTATAGTTTCATTCCACACCTCCTCAAATCTCAACATTCCAAAATATGTATCCGTAAATACCTCTCCGCCGCGATACCATAACCATGGTTCTTTTTTATTACTTTTGGGAGAAACAAAGGCGTATTTGTTAAGCAATTCACCCTCTCTACTTATTTCCACATCACTATGCCCCCATTCATGCCAACAGGCGTCTAATATACATTGCCCAGCATCAGCCCTATTCGATAAAGCAAGGGATTCCATTTTAGATATGTCAATATAGTGTTTTTTTGTCTTAAAATGTGTGTATCCCCACTGACTGTCGTGGGGAGTGTATCCTGCACATTCATCAACCAATGTACGACTAAAATCATCTGTTGATCTAAAAAATATTGTTTTGTTTGGGCCAACCAAATCAGTAAATGTTAGTTTTTTTGTATTAGTAAGTACTATATACGCCTCTGCAATTTCATCGACAAAGGTTTTTAAAAAAATATCATCATAAGAATCTCTCCACGAAAACCCCATAACTCTTTTGTGCAATGAAGAGATGTTTGTACTTGTCATAAGTCATATAATATCAAATTTACCTTCAAAAACAGTCATGGGGAGGATCTGCCTGGATTCCCCTCACTTTCGTTCGGGACCCGACTCGCCAAGATCGTTACCTGCCCGCAAGTGCTGAAGTACTAGCTTCTGCAGGCGGGCGAGCTTGGCCCCGTCATTCGACTCTTTAGGGTTTTGATACACAAATCTCCCGGCACAAGGCCGTGACTTTTTGTGGACCCTGAAGGAGTCGAACCTTCTACCTCCGCAATGTGAATGCGGCGCTCTAACCAGGTGAGCTAAGAGTCCAAGCTATAGACTTGAATAATTATATCAGTCAAAGTAAACTGAAGAGATGTCCTTTTTTAGAAAATTTGTTCATGTCTTGTATGAGTTTGTAGAGTCCTTTGTAATATCGGCCTCTTTTTTTGTGGTGATATATCTCTTTCTGATGCAGCCCCACCAAGTAAAAGGGAGTTCTATGTTCCCGACCTTTAAGGATAAAGAGTATTTACTGACAGATAAGATAACCTACAAAAGGCGTCTGCCAGTTTATGGAGACGTAATTGTTTTTAAAGCACCAATGAATGAGAGTTTCGATTTTATAAAAAGAGTAATTGCAACTCCTGGGCAAACAGTAAAAGTAAAGGGTGGAAAGGTTTTTGTTGACGGTAAAATGCTAGACGAAACCTATTTACCAAAAGAGTACACAACCTCACCCGGAGAATACTTACTAGAAGGTGAAGAATACACAGTTCAAGAGGGAGAAGTAATGGCTTTTGGTGACAACAGAGATCACTCTTCTGACAGTAGAGATTGGGGTCCGGTGCCAGATCGAAATATTATTGGTAGAGTGTTTTTCCGATATTGGCCGGTAAATGTTTCGGGGGTGGTACACAATCCAACCAAATAGTTCTGTTAGCTATTAGAGCCAGAGAAGGGTTCAAAGGGGTTTTCGTAAGCAGTTGTTTTTGTTTCCTCTCTTGTTGCGATCTCTGGGAATGATTGTGGAGCATCAGGGTTAGAATCCAAAACAACTTCATTGTTGGCGACTAAAGAGTTGTGAATTTTTTGGATTTGTTTTTCGGTTTCTTCTGGGTTTCCTTTTAAAACGATATGGATAGCTGTTTCGATTCTGGATCTACGCATTTTTACTTGAGCATTGTCGCCTATTGAGTGTTGAATTTCGAAAGCCATAACATCGATAGATTCATTGACAGTTTTTGTATCAAAGCCATCTGAAGGCTTTGATTTATGCATTGATTTTTTGAACCGTCGGGAAAGTTCCT
>CAZPFY010000067.1:2621-4752 GCA_964586045.1 uncultured Pseudomonadales bacterium
CGACCCACCCTCCCTTAGAATTATCTTGTAGGCTTCAATCATCGCCTGAGTGTCTGGAATGGCGGCTAAGGCTCGAGCATGGCCTTCGGTAATAACAGCAGAGATAAGGCCGTCTTTGAGGGCATCAGGCAACTCCAAGAGCCTTAAAGTATTGCTAACGTAGGCCGGGCTTTTCCCAATACGGATGCAGATATCGGTATTGGCCAAACTAAACTCTTTAATTAGTCTTTCAAAAGAATTGGCTCTGTCTATGGGGTTCAAGTCTGACCTTTGAACATTCTCAACGATGGCCATTTCAAGCATACCCTGAGGAGAAGTTTCAATAATTCTAACCGGGACCTCCTTTAGGCCTACCAGTCGGGAAGCACGCCAGCGGCGTTCTCCGGCGATAATTTGATAACCAGCGGGTGTATGAGCGACAACTAAAGGCTGAATAATGCCGTGGGTTTTTATGGAGTCAACTAATTCAGAAAGGGATTCTGGAGTAATGACACCTCTGGGTTGGAGTGGATTTGGTTGAAGAAAGTCAATTGGGAGGAGAGCCGTTGGTTGACCGTTATCCATTTATTTTGAAACCACGTCGACGTAACTAACGCCATTTAACTTTCTAAATTTGACAGATCCATCGGCTAAAGCATAGAGTGTAAAATCTCTGCCCAAATCGGTGTTGATACCGGCATGGAACTTGGCGCCTCGTTGTCGGACCACAATTTGACCGTTTTTGATCTCTTGGCCGCCAAAAATTTTAACCCCTAGTCGTTTACCAGATCTTTGATGGTGTTGATTTGTTGCTCCACCGGATTTTACGTGTGCCATATATGATTATTTTGTGTTTTAAATATTATATTTTGTATTTAATTTCATTACTGGATTGCCACATCGCCATGGGCGATTCGCAATGACACCTACTTTTTCTGTAGGACAACGATTTCTCTTTTAACGGTTGCATCTGGACGCGAATAGAGAATCCCTTGATTTAGCTGATTGTAGCTTAAGGACAGCTTTCCGTCAATAATTTCACTAGTCTTATAGACTTTTTTACCGTCGTTAAACCAGGGAAAAACCATAACAATCACGCCGCCAGGTTTAAGTGAGGCATACCAATCCTTTAAGCACCCGAGGTATAGCTTTTCTAATCCAGGAACCAAAAATTTAATTTTGTCTGGCCTTAGGTTTGGCTTACCCATAAAAGGTTCGGTAACAATTAAGTCAATTTTGTTTTGAAACCTCTTGGAGAGGTGAGTTGAATCCATACAAAAAATGTCCCCTTCTAGCCCTAAAGATTTGAGGTTCTCTCTGCTTTGATGGCATTGCGAGTCGAGTATGTCAGCCCCGATGAAGTTAAAACCAAGTTCTCCACCCTCAACCAAAACCCTACCAGAACCACAAAACGGATCGGCCAAAACCTTGCCCTTACCCCAAACCATTTCAGGTGCAAGGTTTATCATACTTCGTGCTATTTTTGGAGGTAGCATGCCAGCCTTAGCGTTTATATACGGCATAAATCGGTCTTTTTTTATCCAGTGGCTATACTTATGAACCCAAATAGTTTTCCAAACCTCATTATTTTTATTATCAAGAAAAAATTCATCTACTTTGTGCTTGGTCAGGTGGATGGGAGATAAGCCATAAGAATCGCTACCCAAAATAAAGCGGCCTTTACCTAGTAAATTTTTTACCTCTTGATTTAGAGCCGGGTTGCTGGAGTTCTCACTAAGATTTGTAAGAGAAAAGTTTTTGCTGGTAATGAGGCCAGAAATTGAATCTGGGTTAGCTGAAACATTTTCGCAAAGGGCGGCCAATTTAATACTGGAACCAAGAATTTCAGCTTTTTGCTTTGCCTCTTCTTCGTCTTTAAAATTTAGCAAAAAGGTATTTTGAAAAAATTCTTCGGATGCGCCAAATCGAGTCCTGACTTCGCTTTCGGCAAGACTGTTACCTGCTCCACAAAAGAGCAAGAATTTCATTTACTTTATATTTATCGATTTAACAACAAAATGGGATTCGGTTTGACGATGTCCTTGAACGCGGCGATACCTGGATTTTGCCTTAAACTTAGCAACGCGAATTTTTAGACCTCTTTTATCGCCTTCGTAAGTGAGCTCAACGGTAGCCTTATCCAAAAAGGGAA
>CAZPFY010000068.1:0-4161 GCA_964586045.1 uncultured Pseudomonadales bacterium
AGAACTCAAGGAATCAAGAACTCAAGATATTGGACGATTTGAAATTCCTGTGAGTTTGAAGACCAGAATTGGGAGTGATAAGCCAGACCCGAAGTGGTGGGAGACAATTGCAGGGATGAAGATGCCAGCTGTGGCGATGCACGGGAGAACTTTTAAGCAGCTTTATTCTGGGGAGGCAGATTGGGAAACCCTTTTGAAAGCGGCAGAAATTATTCGGGAAAGTGGGGCTTTATTTTTGGGAAATGGAGATGTAAAAGAACTCAAAAACTCAAAAACTCAAGAACTCAAGATAATGACGAATTTTGGGAAGGAGATTGATTTGACGGGGAAGATGGATGGAGTACTGATAGGGAGAGGGGCGATTGGAAATCTGTGGGCGCTATGTCATTGCAAATCACGAAGTGCTGAAGCAATCCCCGAGTCGGAGATTGCCACGTCGCCTTTAGCTCCTCGCAATGACGGAGTAAGTGTTGGGGAGCGATTAAAAGTGGCGGTGGAGCATGCGAGGAAGTTTGAAGAAATGCTGCCAGAACAAAAGTTTTTCGTGATGAGAAAGCATTTAGTAGGCTATGTTAATGGCTTTGCTAATGCTGTTGAACTTAGAAAAAGACTGGTGATGACGAACTCGGCAGATGAGGTGGAAAGTGAAATAAACGAATGGCTTGATGTAAAGAAATAAGGTGATTTTTTGATCTATTTTGTATCTTTTGGATGCGGTTTACTTTTGGGTTTCTTGTGGTTAGGATTAGCAAGGATTATTACTTTTTAACCTAAAAAAATAACAAAAAATGCCTAAAAAAGAAGAAGGTCGGAACCTATTTGGTCCGGCAAAAAGTGTGCCTGAGTTTAGACCTTTGGACGAACGGGAGAGAGACTTCCGAGAAGCAATGGCTAGATTGCAACGTTTGGAGATTGATAATTCTGGTAGGGATTTGGTGATTAGACGAGTGGCGACGATGGAGCCGATTCAGGTAATGATTGCTTCTGACTGGCATATAGGAAGTATTGCGGGAGATTTGGACGCGATGTATGACATGCGAGACTATATTTTGGCTAATGATAACGTGGGAGTAATTTTTGCAGGGGATGAGCTGGAAGGGTTAACGGCAAAATACCTGAGCACTAATACAGCGAAAACACCGTTTGATTTTAATCAGCAGATAGAGTTTTTGCATGATTGGTTTTTTAAACCTTTGGCTGATAGTGGGAAAGTTTTGGGTATGGTATCGGAGTATTGGGGGCATAATGGTTGGGCTTTTGACGCAACCACAATAAATGTTTGGAGGTTGATGGTGGGAGACTTGGATATTCCTATTATCAAAAATGGGGGCTCTTTGGAAATTCAGTTTCCGAATAAAACAAGCCATAGGGTACAAGTTTGGCATAATCCACCTAAGAGTAGTGAATACGATGAGGTGGTAGGCTTGAGAGCTGCGGTTCAGGGGATTAGTGAAAGTGCGCGACCTGATAGTGCGGTCAGTGGCCATATTCATCGCATGGGGGTCGCCAAAGAAATTTATGCTGGAGCAAAAAAGCAAACGATATTAATTTCGGCGGGAACGTATAAGGGGTCTAATTTGGCATTGCCCAGAGACGCTTTTGGGACTCGGTTGGGAGCACCACCATCTCATCCACAAGGACAGGGAATGATAATTCGACCAAGTGTGGGGAGGCGACCTGAAATGACTTACCCCTTTGCCTCTATGACTCACGGTGAAGTGGCGATGAACGCGATGACACTATTGGATAGAGTGGAAGCGACGGGAATTAAAGATGAAGTTTTGGAGCGAATTGCAAACAAAGTTGAGTCGGTACCAGAAATTTTTTATACAAAAGCTTTTAGTCGTTTGGGTGGAAATCATACAGAAGCGAGACCTTTAGAGAAAGTGGTTATTGGTGGGGAAACTCTCAGAAATCCATATTCAAAGATGGAAATGAAAACGCCATATGATGAACTTTCGTACGATGTAAAAACCCGATTACCGATAGCTTTGCATTTGATCCAAAATGTAAGAATAGGGGCTAGTTCTGAAGGAATTAAGGGATTGGACTTATACGTCAACAGAGTAGCTCAGAATCCTCACTCTTTGTTTGTGTTTCTTCGCAACATGATTGACAAAGAGTCGGGTAAATCTCCCGAAAGAATGGAAATATTGCAAAAATTTACGGATTTAGTTGACGGAGTAAAAGATCAGACTTTGGCAGTAATGATGGATGAGTCGTTACGCGACCCAAACTGGAAAAAAATGATTAAAGATGGTAAAGAAAGTTATAAAGACGAAAATGGAAAGTGGAAATCGAGACAAGTTTACTTGCCACCAGTAGCACCAGCCTCGTATGTTGCGAATCAGACAGAAGTCCCACTAATTCACCATTTATCGCTTATAAAATTATCAATAGGGCCATCTGGAGTTCAATTAAAAGAAAAACCTTTATACACTGGAGCTTTTGCAGATAAACTGGAAAATTATGGTTCACAGTCGAAACCAGAATGGGGTTTGCAAAGACTTTATGATTTGCAAATGCAAGAAAAACCAGGTTATATGGCCGGAGGCCATATGGGGGCAGGAACAATGACGATTTTTGATAGGAGTAATGCCGAAACAAATTATCCGATGCTAGTTGCTCCTGGTTGGTGGTCCAGCTCCATGGATTCTTCGGGAAAGGGAAATGTAAAACCAGGCGCCGAAGCGGGACAGGCAGTGATTTTTATGCCAGGGAAAAATAAAAATGATTACATGGCATTTCCTACGGTGAACGCAAGTGATACCGAGGATATGCACGACGCACTGATGCTTTTGAAAGGCTTGGAGATTATGGAGAAGACGACACCAGGGATAACAAAGAAAGTGTTGGGGAAGAGATAGTTGGGGGTGGGTGTATAAAAAAGCTCCCATTTGATGGGAGCTCTGTGAGAGGTTATTTACCTAGTAAAATGTGAGCGTTTTTTGCGAGCTCGTTACTTTTTTCTTGTTGTTCAAGCTCTTCGCTCATCCAAAGCTCGAAGCAACAATCGATCTTGTTTTCGCGAACAAGTTGTCGGGTTCTGAAATATTTCATGTCTATTCCCACAAATTCTTTTTTGCTACTTTTTGGATTGAGGGAAAGGAAGAAGTGCCAGATATTGAGAATAAAAAGGGTGATGTAGCCAAAAGTTAAGGCAACGAATCCTCCCCTTTTGATTATTTGTGATTTGATCGTTTCGATTTCCATTGCCAAGATATTTTTTTGGCAGATAGGTAAGTTGCCTTTTTGCCGGGCAGATGGGGAAAGGCTTAACCAAAAATTAAGTTTTTCCTTGAATTGTTCTTCGGTTACTTCAAAAATTTCTTTCCAAAAAGAATAACCAGTTTGCATTCGGACACTCCTTGGGGTGTAAAAGTGAGTTACTGTCCTATATCATAGCAGCATGTAAGGTTGTGTCAATGGGTATGTTTTGTTGATTTAGCAATAAAAATCCCGCCTCGATGAGGCGGGATAGGTAGGAGATTATTTTGAGAACTTGCAGAGGTTGCGAAGGATATCGAGAGTTACATTCCAGCGATCCCTGCTTGGAAGTTGGTTTTGGTCATTGATTGGGATGAGCAGTTTCCCGTTAGCTGGTACTACTTCTCCTGTATATAGATTAATTAACTTGTTGCTAAGAATGTTTTCCTCGAGATAGAAGTGGCGGAACCATGTCTTATTGTCCTCGCCATGGACAAAATCACATAATCCCGGTTCTGGCTGATCATCAAAGGTCATGTAGATGACTGCCTTGGGGAAGGTGGTGCTAATGACCTCGTAGGCATGATGGATAAGGTATTCTTGGACAAGATCTATTACGATACCGCTGCCGAAGTATTCGTAGAGATGAAGGAGGTTTTCGAGTCCTTCTGGATTAAAAATAACTTTTCCGAGATAGCCGTTTTCCGTCCAAATCAGCCTTGAGCCATTGATGAATTTTTGGCCATAATCTGCCTGTTTACCCCAGTGATAGATGGTGGTGAGTCCGAAACATTTGGGGCAGATACCGTCGCCCTTTATTCCGTTGGCGCTGTACCTTTTACCTTCTTTTGTGCAGTGATCGCAGTCACTACGGTATGGGTTGGTATCGGGCAGATTTCGATAGACGTTGAGAGCCTTTTGCCAAAGTTGGTGAAGCTTGAATGGATTTTTGGG
>CAZPFY010000069.1:0-4044 GCA_964586045.1 uncultured Pseudomonadales bacterium
TGATTCAATGGGAAAAAGGTCAAATTCTAGCAACCATTTATTACACTTAAGCCGATTGATTTGGAAGAAGCTTGTTGGGAGAAAGAGGAAATAAATAAGAAGCGAACTTGGGGAAAGAAGGGTGTTTAGGTGCGTTTTTTGGACTTGACGTGGTGATTTCTCAGAGATATACTATTAGTGTAGTTTGAACACTAATAAAGGAGATGAAAATGAAAGACGAACCTCCGCAAGTCGGTGATGTAATAAAATCGATTTGGTTTTCTTATAGTGAGAAGGATTTAGGTGGTCGAACAACAAGAATAACAGTAGGTCGTACAACTCCTCAGTATATCGTTACAAGACACATGACTGATAAAGAACTTGCTGCTGTTTGTAAAAAAACAGGTAAGATACCGGCAAATAAATGGATGATGTTGATTATGGTTCTGCTGATTTGACTAGAGCGAGAGCAGAATTTGTAGTAATTGAAGCTCAGATGCAAGGGGGAGGACCAGATTCATATGGTGGGGTGCCATATCCGGATGGATGGCATGTTGTGGTAAGACGCCTTAAGGATGGAAGGGTTTGGGATAAAAACGGGGAAGTTATTCAGCTTTATATGACTGGATGTTTTTTAAACATGATTCCGCCTGGGCGGGTACAAATTGTAGGAAAGATAAAATTTGGTTTTTCGTAAGTTTGGTTCACACCTTGTGTAAAAGCAGGGTGTTTTTTTTGGCATTGGCGATAGAATACAGGTATGCATCTGTAGCTCAATTGGATAGAGTACTTCCCTCCGAAGGAAGGGGTTGTGAGTTCGAGTCTCACCAGGTGCACACAATATGATATGGTTTATACATGACAGATAGTGAAGTGATCATCGCTCAAAGCGAGTCAGGTGGATTTGAAAAAAATGCTTTACGCAGCCCTGAATTTGCAAAAAATGCCATTGAAGAACAAATTGAGGAAGAAAAAAAGAGGCTTAAGGTTTTGGATCCAGCTAGGCCATGTTTGTTTTATGATAAATCAAGAATTCCCGAAGGAGTTCTTTCGAGGCTGATTTCAAATATTGAGGAGGACAGGATGCAAGAATTAATTGAAGAAATAAGACAAAGAACAGTGCGAGATTTAAGAAGTGAGACGGATATATATGTAAATGCTCAGAAGCTTGGAGATGAATTTGATCCTTATGCAACTCATATAAGAGACATGAAATTAGGACATGGTGTAAGGATAAAAGTGGAACACAGGGATTCTGGGACTTCTGCGAGACTGGGGTTGGATGTGAGTGATACAGCTGGTTTGTATCTACCAACTAGTAATGAAATTTATGTAATTACTGAAGATTTAGAAGCGGGGTTTTCTGGAATATTGTTGGGGATGGTGACAGTAGAAGAAGTCCAAAGTGATCACATAACAACTGCTCACGAGGTAACTCATTCAGGAATTGCTGGGTCAAAGGAACCAGAATCGGAAACAGCAAAAATCTCAAGGCAGTTTGTTGGAATTAAGGAGTTACTTTCGGATATATTTGTTCAGAAAGGCAATCGAGAGTTTCGAGATAAATATGAAGAGAGTACCGGGTCGACGTACGCTATTTTTACTGAAGTTATAGCTCGTATTGCTCAGGCTGACTTTGGTTTCCAGGAAATGATGCCAGTTGAGACTGTTTTGGATTCTTTGAAGAGTAATGGCTATCAGGGTTCCGTTGCTAACTATGAGCAGCATAATGGCAAGTTTGATATTGATAATTTTATTAAAAACGTATATCTGTTTGCTTCTGCTCTTACGGCCTTTGGTTATACCGGAGTGGATATCGAGAGATATATGTGTGAACAATTTGTACCAAATAGTGAGGAAAACTATGGACCAGAGTGGTTTTTGAAGAAAATGGAAGATTGGCTTGAAAAAAGTAAGGCAGATCATGCCTTAGTGATGTCTACTGCTTTTGATTTACAGGAAGTTGCTATTCAAAAAAGTAGGTTGAGGTTTTTGCGAACGGAGAGAATTTTGCTCGAAAATGCTTTTGCTGTGTTGAGTGAAAATCCGATGGAGAATAACAATGGCCGAGTTTTGGACTTTTCTGACGAAGAAAATGTAAGACTTAGGTTGATTGATGCTACCTTGGAAGGCGTGTCGAATAGTATTGATGTAGTAGCTCGATCAAGTGGAGAGCCTGATTCTGATCCGGTGATAAGGGTGGAGATGAGAGGTGTGGATGGTAATTTGAAGTTAAAAATGGATGAACAAGTATTTTTTTCTCAGTATTCGGAGGATGAGCTTAAGTCTTTGGCGGAACGGATATGGGGTCATATGAATGAGGAAGCTCGGGAAGTTTTTGTGGAAGTCTTAAAAAAAGTAGACAGAGGGTCTTTGGTGGCTTTCTCTGATTTTGATAAAACAAATGGGAGGTTGTTGGAGGCGGTGGTGGAAATAGCCATAAAAGAACCTGGAGGAGAGATGTGGGTTGATTTTGTAAAAGGGGTTATGTCTGTGAGTAGAGCAAGAAGTAGACGAGAATATTTGCTAACACTAGAGAATGGAAGTGCATCTGTGGAAATTATGCAGATACCTAAAATAGTTCAGTCTGAGGTGCGAGAAAAATTCAACGAAAGGTTAAAGGAAGTCTTGGTCGATAACCCAGAGATGCTTGTTATATTGGGTGATGTGTCTGGTGACTTTTTTAATAACCCCTTTGATTTGTACAAAAATATGTCTGAAAAAAGAGAGGGCATGTTGGGGGTTGCGAAGGAATTTAACAGGGGTGGCGCAATGGATTTGTTTGGAGCGGTGACGGTGTTGAATAGTTTACTTACTGCAGGGAAAATGGTTGAAACTTCACATGTTGGGGTTGAAAGGGCAGTTGCAATGTTGGAGTTTGTAAAAATCTGTAACAAGGAATATTATTCTTTGTTGAAGTAAACGCACTGTTGGTGGTTGCGTGTAATTTTTGTGCTGGTAGAATACGGTATGGAAAAATTTCATGACAGATTTTTCGAAGAGGTTAGAGAAAAATTTAAAGCAAAAGGAATAACGACCTTACTTTTTGATTTTGATGATACCTTGGTGTACACTCAGGAGAAATTTATTAAATATATGGCGGAGTATATTAGTACGGTGGCAGAGGAGACTGGATTAGCGGTAGAGGTGGTGGATGAGGCATTGAGACGTTTGAACGACCAGGAATATAAAAAGATGGGAGTTAATCCAGAGCGGTGGCTGGCGGTGGCAGAAAAGATGGTGGTGGAATTTGGGGGTTATGAATCGGAAATTTTTGGGAATGTAGATATTTTGATGAAGATATATCAAGAGGAACCGAGAATAAAACCGGGAGTAGAAGCAATACTGGAGATAGCAAAAAGATCTGGTTTGAGAATGGCTTTGGTGACTCATGCTAATGTGGAGTGGACACAAAGGAAACTAGAGAGTACTGGGCTGGCTGAGTTTTTTGATCTTATTAAAATTGTGGATGAAAATAAACATAAGAGTATTGAAGATTGGTTGGAGGTGGTCAACGAAATGAGAGTTTTTCCAGGAGAGTGCCTGGTTTTGGGGGATAGCCTAAGTGGCGATATTATTCCAGCTGCCCAGATGGGGGCAAAGACAATGTGGTTGCATAATGGCTCGAGTTGGTCGATGTACAGAATGGGGTCTGTGCCTGATGGCACGGTTCATTTGGATGATATTGAAAACCTCCTATCAGCTTTGGAGGGGTTAGGGTAAAATACAAGGTGTCGTTGAGGAGTCGGATACATTCGTATCCAACCCTCGGCGCTCACAATCGAAAACTGGTGTTTTCTATTGCTCACTTGGAGGAGTCGGATAGTGGTCTATTCCACACGATTGGAAATCGTGCAGGCGCAAGTCTACGTGGGTTCGAATCCCACCTCCTCCGCAAATTTTAATGTTTATGTTCTTGCTTTTGTACGATACTTATACTTGATACAAAATTTTGTACCATCTTGCATATTGTTTAAACAAGTGGTAAGCTTCACTTAAATATGATAAGAAGCGTGAAATTCAGTAATTTTTACTCTTTTGAGGGAACTCATGAGATTAATTTTG
>CAZPFY010000070.1:0-3952 GCA_964586045.1 uncultured Pseudomonadales bacterium
AATTTACACCAATCAACTGATGCAAACCGGTCTTCAAGAATGGGGTACTTGACACAGTGTCTCGACTCCTGACACCGAAACGGCTGATATCTATCCAATCATAAATGCCTTAGTTACAGCACAAATTTTCTATATTGAAAACGAAATGATTGTCGCAAACACGGCTTTGTATTACATTTTGATGCAGGCAGTGAACCGCATGCATGCAATGAGAACAAAGCCTTACCCAAACACAGATTAATTCACCACAGTCCCGCCATGGCGGGACTGTTTTTTAATGTAAAATACTACTACCATGTCGACGTAGCTCAGACGGATAGAGCATCTCACTCCTAACGAGAAGGTCCCCAGTTCGATTCTGGGCGTCGACACAATTTGTCGGGGTGGGCAGAATTGGACTGCCTGTCTCTCCGTTCCGAACGAAGCATGTTACCGATACACCACACCCCGAATCCACACCTCATTATACAAAATTACCCCCGATAAATCGGGGGCAAAATTCCAAACAAAAAAACTAAACTTTAAAACTGCGGACAACAATATTTCCATTCTTCACGGCCTTACAAAAATCAGAAGTCAAAATCCCAACTTGAAGAGTAACACCGTTGTCGTTTGCTTCCGATCTGTAATAAATATCACTACTTACCATCAGGTAGCTCTTGCCCGGCTTTATCACAATAGTTCCCTTGTACTCATCAAAAATTTGAAACGTTGTTACTTCAATAATGTCATAAATAACAGATCTTGCCGGCTTTCCCAAGGCCAAAAACTTCATTGACTGGGTCGGAAACAAGCGATACAAAATGGCCTTCAACGATTTTCCAAACTCAAACTTCTTCGGTTATTTTTTCACTTTTCTCTCCTGTAAAATTTATTTTCCAAAGCTTTTGACACGGATCTGACCAGCGCTGACCATCTCAACAAACAAACCCATCCTGATACCCACTACAATTCTTGAACCATCTGTCTCTGTGTGAGTATAGGTGTACATCGCGCTATGTTTGTCGCCAATACGGACCAAAGTCCAGTTTTGGGTCGGCTTAACTGTATAAACATGCTGATCAGAAACAAGCTTGTTAGCATCCGCCATATCAATAAACTCAGTAGCTCCCAAAAGATCAACAGTTACCCACTTAATCACTTCCTTGTTTAACAGATAGTCATTTTTGACTCTCATATACCTTGCGGTTTGAGAAGCAAAAAGGTTAAAAATAATATTTCCAAAAAAATTTCCAATCTTTGCCAAAAATTCCATTTTGTCATCTCCAATTTTTAAAAAGTATATTGCCACAAACGACTCTCAAACAATATCGCAATAACCCCCAAGGATAATTCAAGCGCTTTGTAAATTTCCCTGGCCGCTGCCTCTTTGGGAGCTTCACAGCCCTGGGCAAAGTCCAAGTAAGCAATACCACCAAAATAACCAACCAAGGTCCCCACAAACTTTCCATCCTTCTTTAAAACATACGAGTTCTGCGAATTGATGGTCGTGGCAAAAACCACTTCCCAATTACTACCCAAACTCTCCCCCAGTAAGGCGGCTGCATCTTTTAAATACTTATCGCAGTTCAAACACATAAGCCTGTTTTCCGCAAACGACCAAAACAAGGTACTTTTTCGACACTCTGGGCATTGCATACGCACCTCCGCAAATTAGTTTTCAAATTTCTTTTCAACCTCCAATTATACCCCATATTCTACCATCTCCACCTGTAAACAGCAAAATGGCCGCCCCTTCTGGGGCGGCCATAAAAAGCCTAAAAAACCTTATTCACCGGCTTCACTTCCACCCTCTTGTCATCCAGATCCATAACCATTTGAGCCAAAAACAGGATAAACTGATCCTCTGGCATACCCACTTTCTCCACGGCCAAAACATATTCCGGATCACCTGAATTTTCCGCTTCACTTACGCGCAAATGAAGCTTAGCCAAAACCTGATTTTTTGACTCCAACGCTTTCACCGAAAACAGTCGGGAATTGCGTACTTTGGAGATAGTTAGGTGATCAATAAAAGCAAGTTCACCCGTGTAGGTTGTTTTTTCCAACAATTTGGCAAAAACATAGCTAGGAGTCAGCATTGAATATCGTTTGCAGCTGGAACATCTCGCCACACCTTCTGTAAATGTAAAGTCCCGAGACTCACACAGTGGGCAAGTTGCTGTTTTTGGCAAGCAGCGGGGATGAACAGCAAGCTCCATTCCCGGCCAATCGGCTCTTAACTCTTCAAAAATGGTCAGGTCATGGTCCACATCAACCGTCAACAGCGAGACAAAACCTCGATCAGACAGAAACTCCAAACTCGATTTAGATGTACCCTCATACTGTCGGGCCAGAGTATAACTGTAAGACACTCCTCTATATTTAAAATCAAAACCAAAACGATGTTTCAAGTATGTTGTCAAACTAATGCTCAATTTACAGTTCGAGCAAAAACAAGTTTTTTCATCAAAATTTATTACCAACTGAGGAAGTCCACAGGATGGACAATCAACCTTACCAGTACTATCTGCCATAGATATAACTCCTTTTAAACGTATTTCAATCTTCCCTATTTTACCACATTATGGGTTCAAGTCTATCTAAACACGCCCCCCAGCTCATCCTCGCTATAAACCAGTTGCTCTGTAATAGTCTTGTACTCGTGAATCTCTTCAGGTTTAAAGACAATTTCCATTTCTCGAGTCGCGTTTTCCGAAGAATCAGAAGCATGGACCAAGTTGTTCCCTCCACTCATCCCGTAGTCGCCACGCACCGACCCCGCTTCAGCCTCGTAACCCTTACGAGTTCCAATAATTCGTCTTACCAAAGCAACCGCGTTATAACCCTCCAAAACCATTGCAATAATCGGTGTCCAAGACATGTAACTGGCAATTTGTGGGAAAAAGGCGGCATCTTTGTATTCGTGGTACCACCTCTTCAAAATTTCGTCATCCATTTGAATCATTTTCATGGCCACAATTTTAAAACCCTTTTTCTCAAAACGAGAAATAATCTCCCCCATCAAATTTCTCTGAACCGCATCGGGTTTAATAAGTACCAAAGTTTTTTCTGTTTTATTCATTTTTTTATTTTACCACCCCAATCCCTTTGACAAATTGTACATTTAAATGTACAATTCAATTATGGAATTCATCACCATGACCCAACTACGCACACACTCTCCTCAAATACTAAGCCAGTTAAGTTCTGGCAAATCTATACGCATTCTTCATCGATCAAAGGTGGTTGGTCGTATTATTCCTGAGGTCGAACCCAAGCTATTTGATGCCAAACTCTTTCAATCCATTATCTCCAAACTACCAACCCTTAAAATATCCATTAAACAAGCCAGAGCCAATTATCGTAAACACTTAATGAAAAAATATGGTAAAGGTTTATCTTGACGCTAACTATTTTATCGATATTTTTGGCAGAAAAAACAAAGGTTTACCCCTAGACTCCGCAATATACTATTACTACACATCAGTGCTTACTTACCACATTTTCTCATATATCTCCAAACAAAAAATACCAAGTGAAGAAATTAACAACTCTTTAAAAATAATTTCAACAATACCTCTAAATGATAGTCTCTTCAAAAATTCTCTGACAGGCCCTACCAGTGATCTCGAAGATAATATTCAGCTCCACTCTGCCGCCACCGCCGACTGTGATATCTTTCTTACAAATGACAAGGGTCTCCTCAAAATGGCCTTCTTCGGAAAAACCAAGATCATTTCTGAGATCTGACATCTCAATACACCGCTTCGTAATGCCGTATTCTCTCCACCTCTCCATTTTCTTGCAACACAATCCCCACCACATCCACCCTACACCTTCCACTCCAAGATCCGTCATTGCGAGTTTCGGTATTCCGAACCGAAGCAATCTCCCCGCTCTGAACAATATCTAGAATGGCGGGGATTGCTTCAGCTCGAGTACGAGATTCGCAATGACGCTTTTGGCTCGA
>CAZPFY010000071.1:0-3021 GCA_964586045.1 uncultured Pseudomonadales bacterium
CAAGAACGCGTAATGAGCGTTCGACCTCGGCGGTAAAGTCGACGTGGCCCGGAGTATCGATAATATTAAAGCGATGTTCTTCCTTGAAACGAGAACCAGCTAAAACAGGGGTCCAAAAAGCGGTGGTGGCGGCAGAAACGATGGTGATTCCACGCTCTTTTTCTTGTTCCATCCAGTCCATTTGAGTGTTACCTTCGTCGATATCACCAATTTTGTAGGACTTGCCGGTATAAAAAAGAATTCGTTCGGTAGTGGTGGTTTTGCCAGCATCGATATGGGCGATGATGCCAGTATTTCTAACACGATCTAGGGGGATTTTTTTTCCTGTAGGAGCGGCCATTTTTAGTTTTGTTGATCGTAGATTGTTGATCGTCGATCAGTGAATGTTTATTTATAATTTTTTACGTATTAAAACTGCCCAAGTTGGACAGATGAGGCTAATTGTAGCACAAGATTAGAGTAATTATTTGGGAAAATTGATGGCAAACAAAATTTTAACCAGCGATTGAGATACCGGGGTTTATTTTTGGCAAAACGAGACCTGTTAACTTGTCCACACCTCCGGCTTTGAGTCGATCTGCTACAGCCGAAGTTATATCTATATATCCTTCGAAGGTGCCTTGATCTGTTGAGTCGCCCGACATGATGCTTTTGGGAAACGAATACTGAAGTTCAGGACTACCAGCTTCTCTCTCGACAACCACCAGGACTCCCCCAACAAGATTGGCGACTTCGGCGAGTAAAATTAGGTCTATAGAAAAACTTGGAGAGTCGGGGTTTGAAAGCAGATTTTCATTAAGACCTTCTAGTTGATCGTAAGGACTTCTAAAGATATATGGCCTCTCCCTTTGGTCGCATAGATAGTCTTGAGCTTGTGTTTTAAAATCAGGAAGAGTTATGTTGACCCGAGCTTCTCCGCCACCGCGACGTATTTTTTCTGCGGCTAGGGTCATATCTTCGGCAGCTTTTTTGACAGCCATTTCACTGTTTTGTAGGTAGGCGATTTGTTCGATAAGTGCAAGCTGGTCTTTAGCGGTTTCTGTATTGGCACCAGAGTTTTCCGCGACTATTCTTCTTAAATTATCAATTAAGTTTAATTGACTAATGTATTGCTCTCTAATCTCTGATCCATCTGTTTCTCCCATGTTTATGTTATTTCTTAGCTATTAATGACTTTATGTTCACACATAGGGAACAGAGTGTCAAGGATTGGGGGTTATTTTCTGAGGATGGAAAAACATCTCCCCTACAAGGGGTTTATGGACGGTGGTAAAATATAGGCTCATGGAAGCAAAACCTGGAAGATATGAGGGAATGGAGGAAGAAAAAATCAAAACTTGTTTGAATCCGGATTTACATAAAACGAATTGAGTTTTTACTTCAACAAATTGTCGGCCAAGTTCCTTATTTCTTCAGACATTTTCAATAGATCTTTTTTTGCCCCTAACAGCTCTTTCTCTCCAGCATTTTTCATATCTATTGCGCTACTCCACGCATTCTTGTAGTTTTGAATTTTATTGGATAGCTTACTACTATGTTTTTTAAACCTAGAAACCAAGTAATCTAGCCTGAGATAGTCATTTTTATTAATCCGTGAGGTTTCTTGAACTGAAGTATCCGCTCGTTTAGTTATGTCATGAGTTTTAACATTAAGTTCCATTAACTCTTTGTACTTTATCTCCTCTAGTTTTTGCCTCCTAAAAAACACGATTGGAAGCAACGCAAGAATCACAGTATTAAGAATAGATAGTCCCTCAAAAAAACTCAGTTCCATTTGTATATTTTGACCTGTTTAGTTAGTGTATTTTACACCGAAATGATATACCAACGTATGTTTATTGTGTTAAAAGATTAGATTCATAGGAGATACTGACGGTAAAATGACACGTGCTGGATTTTTGCGGCACGTACCTTAAGGAAAGGAGCACAATATGAAGAAAATCAAACGTTTTTCCCCCGTGGTATCCAAAAGAGTAAAAGTTAAATCGACCTCGAACAGCACCAGTATGCGTGGCCTCTGCAAGTGTAAGTGCAAGTGCAACTAACCAGCAAGTTCAGTAACAGAATGGTGGGTCTTAATAAGACCCACCAACTTTTTTGTGGAGGAGCATGAAACATCATTTGCGAACAATGCGTTCACCATTTTCGGTGAATTTCGAAGTTACACCTGTTTGTAACCTGAGGTGTGAGTTCTGTTTCGCCAAGTCTAATTGCAAGCTCAATCATCCGCCTCTTGCCCATGTTCTTCGGATAGTGGATGAGATTGTGAATGCTGGAGTGTTTGAAATCAGGTTGTTTGGAGGAGAGTTCTTTTCATATCCGAGATGGCCAACTGTCGCAAGATATGCCCACCAAAAGGGATTGTTTCTCACCTTTGTGAGCAATGGCACCCTAATCACCCCGGCAAAAGTAAAGGTACTGGTTGAGTGTGAAATAAAAGGCGGTGCAATTTCAATCCATGGACCGAAAGATGTACACGACAAGATAACAAAAATTCCTGGATCATACGACAGAGCACTTCGTGGTCTGAAAGCCTGTTTGGATGGTGGATTAGAAATTACCGTTCTTACAACCATCACTCAATCTGGCAAGGGTAGAATACCTGAGCTAATCGAAGATCTTAATCGACATGGTCTTGTTAGAAAATCCCTCTCGTATGGAATAAATAGACTTTGTCCCTATGGTCGTGGAAAAGAAGACTGGGAAGTTAATCGAATTTCTCTTCAGGACTACTTGGGATTATTTCCCGTCCTTGATAAAATCGCAAACGACTACAATATTGAAACTGCGTTTGGTGATGCATTCCCCCACTGCTTAGTTCCCAAACAATATCATCACCTTATTCAAGGATGCTGGCAAGGAACTGGTTTTGGGCAAATTACGTCAACAGGTGAAGTTCGTGGATGTTCTACGACAGGCGGAAGCTACGGTAATTTATTGGTTACCCCGCTTGAAATAATCTGGAGAGGTATGTCAAGTACCCGTTTCTTTGAACACTTTGTGAACGACTAAGTTGTTTTT
>CAZPFY010000072.1:0-2002 GCA_964586045.1 uncultured Pseudomonadales bacterium
GAAGTAAATCAAGCTGTTTAACCAAAATGCCAATCATAATAGCAAAAGAGACTAAGGAACTCCCTCCATAGGAAAAAATAGGGAGGGTAATACCTGTAACAGGCATAATTCCCAAATTCATGCCTACATTAACAAGAAATTGGAAGAAAAAGACTGAAAATATGGCTAGAGAAAGCAAAAATCCACCACCATCCTTTTGCCTTTTGGCTATATCTAGGCAGTATTTGAATATTGTAAAAAAACAACCAAAAACGACAATTATGCCAAAAAGGCCAAATTCTTCAGCAAAAGAGGCAAAAATGAAATCGGTATGGCGCTCGGGCAAAAAGTTTAGATGAGATTGGGTTCCAAGTCTCACGCCCTTACCAATAAGCCCTCCAGATCCCACAGCTACTGTGGCCTGGATAACGTTGTAGCCTGCCCCCTTGGGGTCCTTGTAAGGATTAATAAAGGTCTCTAATCTTTCTTTTTGATAAGGCTTTAAAAGCTTTGACTCTAGGGGCACAGCGAGACAGAGGAAAATAATTAAGCCAATCATAATTTTTTTAAAATGCCCAGAAACAGCCAATAGCAACATGGGTAAAAAAAGAAGAGTGAGGGCCGAACCCAAATCTGGCTGTTTTGCAACAATTACTACAGGAATAAGAGTGATTATAAAAAACCAAATAAATTCATTAACTTTTTTTAGAGGATGACTCGAAATATAAGAGGCGTAAAAAATACCAAGAAGAGGTTTTACGATTTCGCTAGTTTGCAAATTAAAAAAACCAAAGTCAATCCAACGGACAGATCCTCTAATGTTGCGACCAACAAAAAAGGTAATAATGAGCAAAAAAAGACTTAAAAAGTACCAAAAGCCAGCAAGGCTTAAGAGCATAGGCGCATCTATTTTGGACATTAGGACAACAATTAAAATTCCGACAACGACAAATGATAGCTGGGTCAAAAAAAGATTTGGAGCCGTACTCCAAATTGTAATTAGACTTAATACTTGAAGCAAAAAAACCGAAAACAGCAGTAAGAGTTTATTTTTTTGCATGGACTCTGACAACTTTAAGAGTCTGCCCCTTGGTGATATTTAACACTAAGGCCTTGCGTTTTATTTCCTCCTCTTCAGAAAGAGGCCAATCTGGTAACTCAAGATTTATTTTTTCGTCCAAAAGACACTCTGATACCTTTCTCGCTTCTTGAATACTGCGAATAATTTCCCTTGCTAAGCCTTTATTTTTTAACCGATCGGTAATCACAAGATCATACTCCACTCTATCCTCGGTAGCTTCTTTTATAATAACGTCTTCAACATTTAGCTCGTTTTTTATTAAATCGATTAGTTGTAAATTGTTTGCTATTTTTTGGAAACTACCAAAAACTTGCATGGAGGATAACGCTTGCTTGATGGCGATATTTTGTTTTTTTCTTTCAGCATTACCCATTTCGGCAATCTTGCGAACCAAAATCATATCGTCAATCAATTTTTGATTTAGAACTGGTTGAGCATCACCACCTGGCCAGTCTTGAAGGTGGATGGATTCGTTGCCGGTTAAATGGCGATATAAATACTCAGTTATAAAAGGAATAATTGGAGCAGCTGACTTCAAAAAGACATCAAAGACGATGTTGAGGGTAGTGTAGCAAAGCGCTTTATCGCTTTGATCCGTGGCCGAAGGACCGACTCGATCTCTTGATCGTCTAATATACCAAGTTGAGAGATCGTTAATAAATGATTTTATGGCGACGACTGATTTGGGAATTTGATATGAAGAGAGACTTTCATCTATTTGATACACGGTTTCATCAAGCCGAGTAAGAATCCACTGATCCAAAGTTGTCGGTGTTGAATTAAATTTGGAATTCCTTTCCCAATTGTCGAGACTTGCGTAGGAAGCAAAGTATTTGTAAGAATTCCAGAGCATCATAATGGTAGATCTGAGTTCTATAATCCAATCCTGATCTTGGACACTAATGTCTTGACCTAGGACGATAGAGCTCCCCATTAAATAGA